>CAZBSV010000160.1:0-15128 GCA_964494795.1 uncultured Spirochaetales bacterium
GATGCTGGGGCCAGCTGGACCGAACCGGCACCCATCAGCACGCTCAGTGGCGCGACCAGAACCGATGCGCGACCTAACGTTGCAACCGATGGCAACGGGAACTGGGTCGCCGTCTGGATATCGACGCACACGCTCGGCGGCACGATCGGAAGCGACTTCGACATCCTGGTCGCGCGCTCGACCGACGACGCCATCACGTGGACCGCGCCGACGATGCTGAACTCGAACGCCGCCAGCGATGTCGGATTCGATTTCGACGCCCACGTGACGACCGACGGCCAAGGGACTTGGATCGCGGCGTGGGAGTCGAATGACCCGCTCGGCAACACAATTGGGAGTGACTACGACATCCTGGTCGCGCGTTCGACCAACGCCGGAGTCAACTGGACGGCGCCGGCGCCCCTGAATGCGGATGCCGCGGCAGACACTCGAGACGACGCCTTGGTGGTGCTGGAAACCGACGGGCAGGGAAACTGGCTCGCCGTGTGGGAAGCCGGCCTCTCGGCCGGCGGCACGAACATCATGCTGGCGCGCTCGATGAACGGCGGAGTGACGTGGACAGCGCCCGTCGCGCTCAACACGAGCGCCGGCGACAACTTCGGGCCTCGGCTGACGACCGACGGGCAAGGAAACTGGCTCGCGCTGTGGGCGAGCAATGCCACGCTCGGGAATACACTCGGAAGGGACTTCGACATCCTGCTGACGCGCTCCACAGACGCTGGTGTCACGTGGACGCCACCAGCGGCACTCAACACCAACGCCGGTAGCGACTCGCGGGATGACGGCCTGCCGCGGCTGACGACCGATCGACAGGGAACGTGGCTCGCCGTGTGGAACTCCAACGATTCGCTCGGGGGCACGATCGGGACCGCGGATTTCAACGTCCTGCAGGCGGAGTCGACGGACGCCGGCGCGACGTGGACCGCGCCGGCCGCGCTCAACACGAACGCGGCCTGCGACGTCGGAGACGATTTCGACGCGCGCGTCGCGACCGACGGCCAGGGAACCTGGCTCGCGCTGTGGAGATCCGACGACCCGCGCGGCGGCATGATCGGCAGAGATTTCGATCTCCTGGTCGCGCTCCCCGATTCGGATCCGATCCACTGCCAGTCTCGCGCTCAACAGGCGTGCACCAACGCGCTCAATGCGGATTACGACAAGGTCGCGAAAGCCCAGGACAGCGCGATCGCGAAGTGCCTCAACGACCAGGCCCGCAAGGCTCTGTCGGCCACCGCCTGTCTTGCGCTTCCCGACTCACGCATCGACCGCGCGCAGGAAAAGACCCGAACCGACGAGGCCCAACGCTGCGTGGCGACGCCACCCGACTTCGGCCCGCTGGATGCGGACACCATCAACGCAGCGGCAGTGGCGGGCGAACGCGCGACTCTGTCTGAAGTCTTCGGGCCCGACCTCGACGCGGCGATCGTGCTTCAGGCGAACGACATAGACGCGTCGAAGTGTCAGCTGGCGCTGCTGAAAGCGGCCCAAAAGTGCCAGAGCACGCAGATCAAGGAATTCAACCGCTGCAAGAAGAGCGTCTTGAAGACAGGCGCCGCCCTCAACGCCGAGGGCCTGGCGAGCTGCCTCGCCTTCGACCCCCAGAGCCGGATCGCCAAAAAGTGCGATCCCATCTCCGGTGAGCTCGCCGCCAAGGTCCTGCCGAGGAGCTGTGGAGGCGTGGATCTCGCCACCGCCTTCCCGGGATGCGGCGCCGCGGATCCGGACGACCTTGCCAGCTGCATCGATCAGGCGATCGCGTGCCGCGTCTGCCTCGGCCTGGCCGATGCCGACGACCTCGGCGAAGACTGCGACCTTTTCGATGACGACCTGTCCAACGCGAGCTGTCCGTAAGCAAGCGTCGCTTGCGCGCGGCCGACAGACCCGGCGCCTAACACCGCACGCGCCGAGCACCGCGCCTACTCGACTCCGCGCGCTGCGCCTCTGGCGCCGCCTACTCGACTCCGCGCGCTGCGCCTCTAACACTATTGGCAAGCAGTTCCCGCCCCACCGCTTCCGCGACCTCGATTCCATCGACAGCGGCGGACATGATGCCACCCGCGTACCCCGCGCCCTCGCCTGCGGGGTACAGGCCGCGAACATTCAAGCTTTGATGATCCTTTCCGCGCGTGATCCGCAGCGGCGATGAGGTGCGCGTTTCGACGCCGGTGAGTACGGCATCCGGCATCGCGAAGCCGGCGATCTGCCGGTCGAACGCGGGCAGAGCCTCGCGAATGGCTGCGATCGCAGCGTCGGGCAGGCTGCTTCTGCCCGGCTCCGCCAGGTTCGTGAGCCGCACACCCGGTTTGTACGACGGGAGCACCGCGCCGAGCGCGCTCGAGCATCGCCCCTGAAGGAAATCGCCCACCAACTGCGCGGGCGCCTGATAGCTGCCCCCGCCGAGCTCGAACGCGCGTGACTCCCATTGGCGCTGAAACGCGATGCCGTCGAGCGCGTTCACCGGACCCGGCGCCGCTGGGTCGAGCGCATAGTCGCGCGGAGAAATTCCAACCACGATACCCGCGTTCGCGTTGTGCTCGTTGCGCGAGTGCTGGCTCATGCCGTTGGTGACCACGCGATTTACCTCGGAGGTCGCCGCCACCACGCTGCCACCTGGACACATGCAGAAGCTGTAGACCGAACGGCCATTCTTCGCGTGGTGGACCAGCCGGTAGTCGGCCGCGCCCAGCCGCGGATTCCCGGCACTCGAGCCGAAACGCGCGCGGTCGATGATCGACTGCGGGTGCTCGATGCGAAAGCCCACCGAGAATGGCTTCGCCTGCATGAACACGCCGCGCTCGTGCAGCATCGCGAACGTGTCTCGCGCACTATGACCGACCGCGAGCACCACATGCTCGGCGGCAATCTCCGCGCCCGACGCCAGGCTGACGCCGCGGATCTGGCCGTTTTCGATCAGCAGATCCGTCACGCGCTGCCGGAAGCGAATCTCGCCGCCGAGCCGCTCGATTTCGCCGCGCAGCTTCTCCGCCACGGCGACGAGGCGAAGCGTTCCGATGTGCGGCTTGCTGACGAACAAGATCTCTTCCGGCGCACCGGCGCTGACGAATTCCGTCAATACCTTGCGGGTCAGGTGTCGCGGGTCGCTGATCTGGCTCCACAATTTTCCGTCCGAAAATGTGCCCGCACCGCCTTCGCCAAACTGCACGTTGGATTCAGGGTCGAGCACCTTCTCGCGCCAGAGATTCCAGGTATCTCGCGTGCGATCGCGCACGGGCTTGCCGCGCTCGAGCACGATGGGGCGAAGTCCCATCTGTGCGAGGGTGAGCGCCGCGAAGATTCCGCACGGCCCGAAGCCGATCACGAGCGGGCGCACGCGCTCCTGCGCGTAGAAATCCGCCGGAGCGTGGCCGACGAAGCGATAGCGGGTATCGGGCGCGAGCTTGAGATGCGGGTCGCGCGCGTTCCTCTTCAACAACGCCAGTTCGTCGCCCACCTCGCAGTCGACCGTGTAGTTGAACGTAATGGCGGACTTCTTGCGCGCGTCGTAACTCCGCTTGAAGACCGTGAAGCGCTTCAGCGCGGAATCGCGAATGCGCAGACGCTTCAGGATCGCGTGGCACAGAGCCTCGTCGGCATGCTCGAGCGGCAAGCGCAATTGGGTGATTCGCAGCATCGAGGGTCCTGATCGCGGCGTCGAGCCGCGATTCCAGCGGGCTCCGGCAAGAAGCGGAAATCGACCTTCCGCATCCGAGCCGAGGACCCGGTGGGTTCACTCGGCGTCGTAGGAGAACAATACGGCGACGATCTTCCAGCCGCCGCGGTCTGCAACGAGATGCAGCCCCAACTGGCCGGGCCGCTCCTCGCCCTCGTCGATGAAGATGAAATCGGCGCTGACCCGCGCGATGCGGCGGCCCATGTCGATCCGGACATGCTCCAAGCGCTCCGAGATGCGCCTCCCGCTGGCGAAATAGGTCTCCTGCCGAGCCACGAACTCCGCGAGGTCGCGGGTCCGGATCGAGCCGTCCGGATCCGGGAACGCCACCCGCGCCGCGGGGTGGAATAGCTCCTGCCAGCGATCGAGCGTCGGCCCGCTGTAGAGCTCGATGTAGTCGGCCACCAGCCGCTCGACGGCAGCGCGCGGCGCCTCCGACGGCAATGACGAGGCGGCCGCGCGCAGCGCGCCCGATTCGCCCGCGGACGATCGCGCCGCAACGCCGGCCGGCGCGGCCCACCCCGGAAGCGAAATCAGCGCCAAGATCAGAAACCACATCCAGAAGCTGGCAGTCACGCGCACGGGCGAGCCTCCTCGATAAGGCTAGTCGGCCGCCGCGAAGTTGGAGTGCACCAGCATCCAGTGGTTGTTCTGCTTGATGTAGACGCGAGTCGACTTGGCGAGAAGCGGCTCGACAGCTCCGTCCTTGTCCTTGGACGCACCGACAAAGTTGTAGGTCAGGATCGCGGTGTCGCCGTAAACCTGAACCTTCTCGTTCGCCATCTCGGCGGCGATGATATCGCCGCTCGTTGCCAACTGGGCTTCGACCAGCCTCTGGTTGAGCGCCTTGCCATCGAGGCGCGTCGGATAGGTGAAGTTGAACTCCGTATACTCATCGGCGACGTTCTTCATCGCGGTCGACCAGTCCTTTTTCATCTCAGCGGCCCACTGCGCCTTGGTGATCGAGATGATGTCATCCGCAACGTCCGCGGAAGCGGCTCCGGTGGTCAGCATGCTCAGGACCAGAACGAAACAGACGCTCAGCGTTACGAAGATACGGTGCACGGGTGATCCTCCTTGAAAGGTCGGCGACGGACGCGGGGTCGGCGCCGGGGAACTCCCCCAGTTCGTATCCTCCTCCACCCAACGCGTTTTTGGCAAGAGAAACCTCACGAGATGTCCGAATTCCCGCATTGGCACGTGCGAACAGCTTGTTACCGGACCTTACAACGAATGCTTCCAGCTGACTGAACTTAGCGTGCAGGATCAGCGCGGTACCCGATGCGTGAGGCCTGCGGCACAGTTTCGGCCTGCCGCACCGTGTAGGAGCGATTCGCAGCCAGGCCCTCGAGCTTCTGTTGCTCGCCATTCGGCCAGATGATGTGGACATCGGCTGATTCGGATCGCCCGAGGCCGAAGTGTTGCTGCTTCGGGTTCATCGACAGGTAGCCAGATCCCCCTTGGACCTCGCGGGTCATGTGAAGGTGATCGCCCGTCGTGACGACGATCCGTGCGCCGATGGCGTCGCGGTTGCTGCTCCGGCTGGGGTCTCCAATCAGGCGGATCTTCAGCCAATGGAGTTCGCGCTGATTGGCGTTGTTGCGAAGTATCACCGCCGGAGAGTGGAAGTTGCTGACGGCGATGTCGAGGTCTCCGTCCGCGTCGAAGTCGAGATAGGCCGTGCTACGGGAATTGCCGACGAAATCAGCGCCACTTTGCGCCGACTGGTTCTTGAGCCGGCCAGCGTCGTTTACGAAGAACACTTTCGATTCGCGGCTGTGGCTCAATAGATGCTGCAACCGGCGGCCATCCGAGTCGACGTAGTTATAGATCGCCGCGTACGCGAGGTAGTCGTTGGTTCCGTTCACGACGTAGAGATCGTCATCTCCATCGCAATCGAAGTCGAAAAATTCGGCATCCCACGCCCAGCCGGTCGACGTCGCTCCGCGCTCCACGTCCTTGGAGGGCTCGTAGGCGACCAGCCGATTCCCGTCCAGCCTCGACATGTAGAGCACATCTGCCTCCTTGATCAGCATCCCCGCCATCGCGCGCAGATCGAGGTGCATGGGGGTGTTGACGTCCGGGAATACGTATTTATCGTCCTTCACCAGAGTGGCCATGTTCGAGATGTAGATGTCCGGAAAACCGTCGTCGTTCAAGTCAGAGATTCCGACGTTCATCGAGTGGTGGGCGCCCATCACACCGAGTGAGGGCGCTACGTCTTCGAATTTCCCATTTCCGAGATTGCGCAGAAAGGCATTTCTACCAAAATCGTTGGCGACGATGATGTCCTGGCGCCCGTCCCGGTCGAAGTCGGTGTGGGATACGGCCTGGGTCCAGCCGGAATCGTCGGCACCGCTGTCAGCCGTCACGTCGGCAAATCGCATGCCTCCGAGATTTCGAAACAGCTTGTTGGGGATTCCGTTCTGGTTGTCGCGATCTAGCGTGGGCAGGACGCCGCTCAGAAAATCCCCGAGATGGCCGATGTAGAGGTCGAGCAAGCCATCGCCGTCGAAGTCAAAGGCAGTGGCTGGACCGGCCACCAAGCCCTCGCCGAGCAGGCCAGAACCCAGAGACACATTCTCGAAGTGATTGCCGCCCGTGTTTCGATACAGGCGGTGATCGTCGTTCACGTAGGTGATCAGGATGTCCTGCAGGCCATCATTGTCGAAGTCGACAATGATCGGATTGCGAGCCTCCTTGTGGCTGCCGTCCGGCCCCCGGAAATCGATTCCCGCCTGTTCGGTGATGTCGTGGAACCGGCCGCTGCCGTCGTTGAGGTAAAGCGCGTTGCCGCCGCCACCCACGAAGAGCAGGTCCATGTCTGCATCGCCGTCCACGTCTTCGGCTGCCACACCGCCGCCGGAGAAGGTCGGCGCCGTCTTGATGCTCTTTCGACGCAGCTCGTTGAGCCAATTCGCGGATCGGTGGGTGTGGTCGACGCCGCTCGACGTCGTCACATCGCTGAAGAAGAGATCGCGGAGTTCGGCCGCGTCAGCGCCCTCGACCGAAACAATGCCTATCGATAATTCGGTTGAATCCGGCGCATTCTGGTGTCGTTTCGCACGGTCCGCGATGACCGCAGTACTCGACGCGAGATCCTCGAACTTCAGGCTGACGAATTCGACGTTCTGTCTCGCGATGTCGCCCGCCACCCGCAGCAGCAAGACGCCGTATTGCGAGATCGCCTCCGCGATGATCTCGGCAGCGAACGGATCGGGCAGCCTCGCCTCCTTCGGCAATACGCGGACCGCTCGCTCCAGCGGGGGCCAGTGGAGGCCGAAATCGCGGAACGAATCGCAGTCGTAGGCCTCTAGTGTGATCCGATCCGTCGACGCGAGCCGCGGAAACATATGCACGTCTTCAAAATCATCGATTTCGTGCGGGATGAGCTTTTGAACGGCGCGACTCGCATCGGCGGCTCGGATGAGATCGTGGCCCGCACCCGCGGCGTTGGCGCTCGCTTCGAGAAGCACGTCCATGCTGAATTCGTTCAGCAGACCGTTGAAGGTCGAGAAGAAGTCCAGCCAGCCGTCGTTTCTCACCGGTATCGGCACCCGTGCGAAATACCGAGCGACGACGCTCCGGAGCAGGCTATCCGTGGCGTCGTGGTCATCGAGTTCGTTGTACTTCTGGTAGGCGGAGAGCTTGCTCGCGATCAGCGCCTCGAGCAGCGCAAGCAGCTGCGCTCTCGACTTTGCGTCCGTAGCAAGGTTCGGGTTCGCGCCAGGCGGCGTGAAGCCCTGCATGCCAGGAAGCAATGCGCTCCATGCGCTGCGCAGTGTGGCGTCGCTGATCTCGAATTCGTTTTGCTCGCGTGCACTCTGATCGGCGATCAGCATGGCGCTGAGCGCTACGCGGTCGGTCGACTCGCGCAGCACGTCGATGCTACCCGGCGCCAGCGCCAACAAGCCGTCCCCGCTCGAAATGATGCGATCCTGCTGCACCGAGAGAATCGCGCGCAACGAGTACGCGATCGAGCCGTACTGCTCGGCGCGCAACTTCGAAAGCGTCAGAGGGGCGTTGCCGATGAATCGAACCTCGATCTCTCCGGCGCTGGTCTCGCTCCAGTCGAACCACTCTTCGATTTGTTCGCGGAGTCTTTCCGGCGATACCGCTGCCTCGCCTGCTCGCGCCGCCGCTCTCGACGCGTCTGCCCAGATGCGCTGCACCCAGCGCTTTTGGAGCTCCACGCTGGCCCAGCGCCCCGCGTCGGCGAGCGGCGTACCGTAGATGAAGTCCTCGAAGCGGCTCGCCGTCGAGTGGCACTTCGCGTCTCTCTCGGACTCGAGTTTTTCGATCGCCGAAAGGATTGGTCCCGACGCCGAAAGAATTGGTTCCGGCGCAGAAGGATCGGCGGGGTCGTAGCTTGCGATCCGCTCTGGATCGTCTGGCGGGGTGACCAGCCGGTCGCGCTGCACCCATAGAAGAGTGAGTACGGCCGCAAAAGCCAGCGCGGATAAGCCGAGAGCGAGTTTTACCATCTAGACAGCTCGGATGTTCGACGCTCCAATCTTTCGCCTTCGCATCGCCGACAGGGTAGCAGCGATCACCGCGACCCGATCGACGGGTGTCGCCACCGCATCGGATCGGCCAACGAAAGACACTGCCGCGAACCGCCAGCGGGCGGCGATCGCGTTAGAGTTGCCGGGCACGCCAATGCAGATTGCGATAATCTCGCCGGGAGAATGCACCGGAAGGGAGCACGTGGTCCACCGTTTCGGCCTTCTTGCAGCGAAGGCAGTCTCAAACGGCAACTCCAAAAGGAGTTCAAAAGCGGCGGCGCATTGCCACCGCCGCTTGAATTCAAGAGCCTGGGGTGAGGGTGGCTTGATGCGAGGTTCTGGAATTCTCCTGCGCGCCTCGGCATTGCTCCGCGACTCGGCCGGCGCCTGCTCGGCCGGCGCCCCGCTTTGGGCTTGCCTCATCGCGACGCTGCTGCTCGGTCTCGCGGCATCCGCACAGGACGAAACAGCTGCGGAGACGACACCGGCCGACTAGGCCATCGAGTCGCCGGCCGACGACGCTGGAGAAGCGCCGGCGAGCAGCGCCGAGCCCAGCGATCAGGAGACCGGAGATCCCGGCGCCGAAAGCGACGAGCCGAGCGATCAGGAGGCCGAGGATCCCGGCTCGGAAAGCGAAACGTCGTTCGAGACCGAAGCGTTCCAGGGCTCGGACATCGAGGAGATCCTGATCCAGGGCGATGCGGGCTCGGGTACCCCCAAGTCCGCCCCGATCTCCGTCATCGGCTTCGACATGGACAGAATCTCGAGGGAAGGCATCAAGGACATCCGCGACCTCGCGAATTTCACGCCGAGCCTCGGAATCATTAGCGCCTTCGCGTCCACGAACCCCGCGATCTTCATCCGCGGCGTCGGCCTCGACGACTTCAACGCCAACGCGGCGGGCGCCGTGGCGATCTACCAAGACGGCGTCTACATGCAGTCGGGTGCGATCCAGCTCTTCGGATTCTTCGACGAGGAGGGTGTCGAAGTGCTGCGCGGACCCCAGGGCACCTTCTACCGCAACGCCTCGGCCGGCGCGATCAAGGTGCAATCGCGCGCGCCTACCGAGGAATTCGAGACGTATTTCGAGACCACCTACGGCCGATTCAATGAGCTCGACTTCTACGGTGCGATCAGCGGCCCGATCGTGCCAGACTGGCTGAACGGGCGCGTTGCAGGCTACTGGAACACCCGCGACGGCACCACGAAGAATCGCTGCCCGCCGTTGGTTGCGAAAGACCTCTACCCCTGCAATCAAAAAACCAGGGGAGATCCAAACGCGATTCCGCCGATCCCATCGATGCTGCTCATTTCGCCCGGCATCGAAGACAGGGTCAACGACGTCGACAACTATGGGCTCCGGGGTTTGCTGCTGCTGGCACCTCCGACGTTGGACATGGAATGGCTGCTGAACGCCCACGGGGGGCAGAACCTCGGGCACGCCTACCAGTACCAACACAACGGGATCTCCCTGGCACCCGCAGACGTGAGGGATATCAAACCCCCGACCGTGCTCAATACCGGTCCCGTGCCGGATAATCAGGGATATGTAGATCTCGACCGTGACCCCTTCGCGGGCGAATACGACATCAACGGCCCCGAGGACCTCAGCATCTTCGGGACGAATCTCAAGTGGAACTGGAACTTCGCCGACGCCTACGAACTCGAGAGCATCACCGCCTACGAGTGGCACGACCGCTTCACCGTGGAGAACAGCGATGGCAGCCCCCGACTCAGCTCGCACAGCGAGTACTCGGACAGCGCTTGGCAGTTCAGCCAAGAATTGAACGTCCGCGGCGAGTGGATCGGGTCCAAGGTGGGTGACGGCGGCTGGAGCGTCGGAGCGCTGTATCTTCGGGAAGATCTCGAAGTCAGCAATATCTACGACGCCATTGGCGCAGACCAGCTACAGGAATACGACCAACAGCTGCGCAACTTCGGTACGTACATTCAGGGCGACTACACGCTTCGGCCTGGCTGCGCGCCGATCGGCTGCGATTTCAAACTGGATCTCGGGCTCCGCTACAACGTCGAGTACAAGACTTTCGACATCACGGCCTGCGCGTACAACTTTCAGATTTGCAGCCCCAGCCAGGTCACGCTCACCGGAGAAGAAGACGAGACGTGGGATGGTTGGGGCGGAGACTTCATTCTTTCCTGGATCTACGACGAGCAGGAAGACAATCTATACATCAAATACAGTCGCGGCTGGAAGGGGGGGCACTTCAACGGCGGCGCCACCACGCGATTCGACATCATCACCGGCGTCGAACCCGAGATCGTCGACTCCTACGAGCTTGGGCTTCGCTCGCATTGGTTCGACGGCCGCCTCAGTACCAATGTGACGGGCTTCTACTACGACTACCAGAATCTGCAGGTCTTCAAGCTCGAGCAGACCCCGACGGCCGGTTTCACGACCGCCAAGCTGATCAATGCCCAGAGCGCGACCGTCTACGGAGTCGAGTTGGATCTCGAGCTCCAGCCGATCGAGGGCATGAGAATCACATTCAACGGCGCCTGGGTGGAGAGCGAGTACGACGAGTTCCTGATCGATCTTCCGCAACGGTTTTCGAGGGAAAAACCCGGCGGGCGAGGATTCTTCCCGCCGGAAATCGTTCGATTTCCATACGACTATTCGGGAAACGATCTGATCGGATCGCCGAAGTTCTCGTTCACCGGTGCGATCGACTACGAGATTCCGCTGCCTGGACAGATCGCGGGGCGCGGGATCGGCAAGCTGACCCCTAGCTACTCGTTCAGCTGGAGGGACGACATCTACTTCGACGCGGGCTCGGGTAGAGGGTCTTATCTCAACTTCCCCGAGGCGACCTTCGGACAGGAAGCCTTCTGGATCCACAACGCGACCCTCAGCTGGACTTCGGAGAACGAGCTGATCGAGATCACCGGCTGGGTGCACAACTTCCTCGACCAGCACTACAAAACTTCTTCCGATGATGTCTCCCAGGGGTTGAGCTATATCCTCGATGCGTGGGCAGACCCCAGGACGTATGGCATCACCGTCACCGTTTCGTACTGACTTGCTGATGTTTACAAACGGCCACGGCGCGTCGCGACGCTCTCGCTAGCGGCCGCTCTGAGCGCGAACTCTGAACGGAGACGAGTGCATGACCGGTGCGAAGAAGGGAGCGATGCTCTGCCTCTGCGCTGCGACGCTCGTGGCTGTCTTCGCAGCCGGACGGCTGACGGCGCCAACCGAATCCGCCTTGGCGCCAAGCGAATCGACCTCGACTCCCGAAGAATCCGCCTCGGCGCCCGGCGCATTTGGCGCCGCGATCCGCGCGGCGCTCGGTGAGAAGGACGCAGTCGACCGCGCTGAGCGAACCGCGAGCCTACTGCAGCAGCTCGACCCCGAAAACGTGCTCGAAGTCGCGGCCGTCTACGACCGCATGCTCAACATCCTCGACGAACTCGACATCCGCCCGTTCGCGATCGCCTGGGCGCGCTTCGACCCCGCCGCCGCACTCGACCACACACTCGGTTGGCCGTTCCTGGACAAACAGAAGATGGGAGCGAGTGCGGCAATCGAGGGCTGGGCGATGCGCGATCCAATCGGCGCACGCAAGGCATACGAAGAGACCAGTGCACGCCTTCCGAGCCTCTCCGAAGACTTATTCCTCAGCCTGCTGACGGGATGGCTGTACTCCGGCGAGGGGGGAATCGACGCATACATCACGGGCCTTTCAAACGTAAAACAGGAAATGGCGATCACCCGAGTGGCCGGACGACTCATGCGCAGTGGCGGCGCGGACGCCACGATGCATTGGGTGAACGCGATCGTCCAGATCGATCCATCCGGGGATGATCCCGCCAAGAAAAAGTACAAGCAGCGGGTGTTCCGCCGCGGGATTCGCATCGTCGGGCGCTGGGATCCCGAGCTCGCCGCGACGTGGGCGATGGAGCACGCGGGTCAGGAGTACGCGGTCGACGCACCGCGCATCGTCGCCGGGCGCTGGGGGTCGCAAGACGGCCGGGCCGCGATGCAGTGGGTGCGCGACCATCCGTCCGAAGAACTGCGCGAGCTCGCTGTCCGCGAAGCGTTCCGCAGCTGGATGCAATCGGACCGAAAAGGCGCTGAAGCGTGGCTAGAGGCCGAGACGCTGACCGCGTTTCACGACCCCGCGATCGCTTTCTACGCGAAAGACCTGAGTGATCGCGCGCCCGAGCAGGCAATTCCGTGGTGCGCGCGCATCCTCGATTCCGACAGTCGGCTGCGCTGCCTCACGCCCGCCGCCGCAAAGTGGTACCAGCGAGACGCGGTGGCCGCAGAGACATGGCTCCAGCAGAGTCCGCTCGACGAGGAGGCGCGCCGCATCGCGCGAACGCCGCCCGAGGTCCGGCGGGATCAGCAGCGCCACGGTCGGCCAGGGCAGCCGCCCAACGGCTGATCCGCCCGAAGACTGATCCGAGCGTCGAGTCGTTTCCGCGGCGGCGCAATCTGCATTGATTGAGGCCGCAGCGACGGGAGCTTGCCTTAGGGCCGAGACGCAAGAGCTGCTCGCTCAAACCCCATGTCGCTCGCAGCTCTTGCGTCTCGGCCCGCGGCAAATCCGTTTCTCCGCGCGAGTTCTCCGCGCAAGGAAACGCACCGCATCCAGGGATCCTCTCGAGCCGCCGCGTCCGAATCCCGGGGCGCTCTTGAACAGGAGCCTTACTTGGGTGTGGTGACGAGAGGCCTGAGCGCGACATGGGGTTCGAGCGCTCAGGCCTCTCGTCGCCGCACCCGTGCAACCGCCACGCATAAGGGCTCGACTCGTCGCGCAACGAGATACGAGAAAAATCGCCCGCCGAAAAGGTTAGCCGGCGTCCAGGCGCGTGAGCTCCGCTTGCGCGGCGTCCCGCTCTGGGAAGTCGCCCGCTGCGAGCGCCGCATTCAGCTCGCGTCGCGCGCCCTCTGCGTCGCCCGTCGCGGACAACGCCATGCTGAGCCAGTAGCGGGTGGAGGGCCGGTCGGGCCGCAATTCGACCGAGCGGCCGAGCGCCTTGGCGGCCTGCTCGGCGGCGCCGCTCGCCAGATAGATCCGACCCAGGGACTCGAGGGCGTCCGGGCCCCCGCGAAGACGAAACGCGCTGCGCGCCAACCTGCGAGCGCGCTCGGGGTCGCTCTCGATCAACTGGCGCGCGCGAAGACTCGCCGCCTCTGCGTGGATCGCGTCGCGAATCAGCAGAGCGTCGAGTCGCCGCCCGGCCTCGGCGTCGTCACCCGCGGTGACGCACAATTGGATCGCCTGCCACGCGTATTCCGACGCCTCGGGATCGGCTCGAATCGCGCGATCGTAGAGGGCGATCGCAGCTTTTCGCTCAGCGCGCGCCGCGGCGAGCGAAGCGAGTTTCGCGAGCGCCGATGCGCGCTCCGGCTCGAGGGCCAGTGCGCGCTCGAGCGCCGCGCGAGCGGCTTC
The DNA here is from genome assembly GCA_964494795.1 of uncultured Spirochaetales bacterium. Classification (GTDB taxonomy): domain Bacteria; phylum Myxococcota_A; class UBA9160; order UBA9160; family SMWR01; genus JACZVU01. The sequence continues at coordinate 13,593 of CAZBSV010000160.1, forward strand.
TTGCTCGCCACCTGCGCGCAGCGCATCGGCGCGCACTTCGTGAAACGGGGCCAGATCGGGCTGTGCGGCGACCGCCGCATCGGCCGCGCTCAGAGCCTCACCGGCTTTCCCGTCGGCGACGAGATACCCGACCAGCGCCTGAAGTGCGGGAGCGTTGATCGGCCGCGTGAGCTCGAGCTGCGACTCTCGAATGAAATCGACGCCCCGCGCGGGGGTTGCGCGGGATGCGCGAATCGCGGCGAGCTCCACGACAGCCGCCGCTCTCTGGCCCGGGATCTCGCCGAGGCGTCGCGCAGCCTGCTCGAGGCGCCCTTGCTGACCCGCCCGATTCGCGAATCGGATCGCCTGCACGAGACTCTCTGGATCGCGGGGTTTTTCCCGCCAATAGCGGTCCAGGACGGCGCCCGCGTCTGCGTCGCGGCCGAGCGCTTCGAGCAGCCGCAATAGACTGAAAAGCGCGTTCCGGTTGCCGGGCTCGGCGCGCAACGCCTCGACGTATTCTTTCACCGCACGCTCATAGTCGCCGAGCTGCTCGGAGGCGTTGGCGACGAACTCGCGCGCGGCGCTGTTGTCGGGCCAGAGTCGCAGACCTGCCTCGAGGGCTTCGATCGCCTCGCTGGGTTTTCCGCGAACCATCAGCAGGCGACCGCGCAATAGATTCGCAAACACCGGATTGCTGTCGAACTCGGGGACGATCTCCTCGGCTTTGTCGTAGTAGCCCGCTCGAATCAACAGATCGACGTACTCGGCGAGCAGTAGCGACGGGGCGTTCCCCATCAGCTCCAACCCCTTCGCCATGGCTTCCGCGGCCTTGGCGGGTTCGTCGCGCTGTTCGTGGTAGTCGGCGAGCGTGAACCACGCGTGGCGATCGTTCACTCCATCCTGGGTGGCGGCGAGCAGCAGCCGCTCGGCCTCCTGCGTTTCCCCGGCAAAACCGAGTCGATTCGCGAGGGCGTCGATGAAAGCCAGCCGCGTGGGGTCCGCTTCAACCGCACGGCGCAAGATCTCGGTCGCGCGTCCGGCTTGTTGGGTTCGCTCGCTAAAGAACTTGATCCCACCGAATACGATCATCTCCTCCGCGGGGAATTTCTCCAGGCACTCGTTCCAGAGCAGCTCGGCGGCTTCGGGGTCTCCCTTTTCCAGCATGAAGGTCGCAGTGCCGCCGCAGACCCGCGGTTCCCACGCGTAGCCGTCGTCGAGATTCCCGATCGCTTCGCTGATCTCTTCGAGGGCTGCCTCGGCCTCGTCGGCGCGGTCGAGATTGAGTAGTGCCACGAGGCGCGAGATCAGCGCACCCGCATCGCCTGGCTGCAGCTCGAGCAGACGCTCGACGTCGACGAGGGCTTCTTCGTTCTGCCTCGCCTTCAAGCGCGCGGCGATCAGGAGGTTCATCACATCGACGCGGTCCGGCGCGAGCTCGCGCACGTGGTTCGCCGCCAGTACCCCGTCCTCGGCGCTACCGCCGTCAAGAATCGCCTGCACGAGCAGGATTCCGTCGTCGATCGCGCGCTCGGGATCCTGCGCGGCCTTGCGCAG
>CAZBSV010000161.1:0-45732 GCA_964494795.1 uncultured Spirochaetales bacterium
TGGTGGTGCCGGTCTTGCCCACGACGGGCCGGCGCAACACCCGCAAGCGATGTCCCGTGCCGTCCGGGTCTTCGACCACCGCCCGGAGCAGCGAGGTCACGAGGTACGCCTCCTCGGGTGAGATGATTCGATCGGGGTCCGCTAAAAGTTCGGCGTCAGCGGGGGCCGCGCCCGCCGCGTCTGCGGCCACGTCGACGAATTCCGACTGCGTTCCGGTCGGACCCGCAGGGGTCTCCGTAGGCGTTCGCAGCGCGACGTTTTCGAGTAGCAGCATCCCGTCCCGATCCGTGACGCGTCGAATGAAGATGGGTTCCACGCGCCGGCCGCCTGCTGCGAAGATCGCGTACGCGCGCGTGAGTTCCAGCAGTGACACCCCGCTCGAGCCGAGCGCGAGTGACAGATCGCGACCCAGCGGCGACTCGATTCCGAGCCGTCGCACGTAGTCGATCACGTAGTCCATCCCGACGTCGCGGAACAAGTGCACGGTGGCGTTGTTGACCGAGCGCGCGAGCGCTTCGCGCAGCGTGATGGGACCGTAGAAGCTTCGCTTGTAGTTGCGCGGGCGCCAGATGAAGCCGGACTCGCCGTCGGTGTAGACGACCGGACGGTCGAACACGATACTTGCCGGCGTGTATCCGCGAGAGAGCGCTGCCGCGTAGATGAGCGGCTTGAACGCGGAGCCGGGCTGTCGACGCGCTTGTGTGACGCGGTCGAACTGGCTCTGCGCGAAGTCGCGGCCGCCGACGAGCGCGAGCACTTCATTGGATTCGATTTCGATCGATAGCAGCGCTCCCTGGACGTCGGGGGTCTGGTCGAGCGTGACGAAGAACGCCTCGCGCTCGTCGCTGTTCGCCGAGTTGGTCTCGTCGGACTCGTTCTTCTGCGGCGGGACGCCGGCAAATCGCGCGACATCGCCCGCGGTGAAGACCTCGTCGATCGAACGTACCCGATAGGGGGCGCGATTCGGGTCGAGCTCGCGCGCCCAGCCGACATCTGCGAGTCGAACGATTCCCTCGACACCGGGTGCGAAGGCAACCCGGGCGCTCCGCGCCTTCACATCGACGGCAGTGACGACGCCAAGCAGCGATCTGCCCGCTTCGCCGAGGATCTGGCGCGCGGCAGCTTGCAGGGCTTCCGAGAGCGCTTCCCCGGACGCGTCGGCGATTTCATGCTTGCCCTGATCCTCGCCCTCGGGCGAATCCGGCGGCGACGCGGAGCCCGGTTTCTCGCCTGCGAGTGCGTTGGCCTCGGCGAGCCGCTGAATCTCCGCGTCGATCTCCGTCGTCGCAACCCGACGCATCGGGCCGCGATAACCCTGTCGGCGATCGAGATCGACCAGACCGATCTGCACCGCCTTCATTGCCGCGCGCTGCAGATTCGCGTCGAGGGTGGTTTCGATTCTGAGCCCACCCTCCAGCACCAACTCGCCTCCGAAGCGGTCGAATAGCGTGCGGCGCACTTCCTCGGTGAAATACGCAGCCGCCGCGTCGTTCTCATTCGAAGTTCGATCGGCCAGAACGGGCAGCTCGGCGATCGCCTTCGCGTAACCCGCCTCGTCGAGATAGCCCTCCTCGCGCATTCGCAAGAGCACGTAACGCCGGCGCTCCTCGGCCTCGGGCGGGCTGTGAAATGGCGAGTAGCGGGAGGGCGCCTTGGGCAGCCCCGCGAGCAACGCGCTCTCCGACACGCTCAACTCGAGGGCTTCCTTGTCGAAGTAGGTGCGCGCGGCTTCGCGGATCCCGTAGGCGCCATGCCCGAAGTAGATCTGATTCAGGTAGAGGTAGAGGATCTCCTGCTTCGAAAAGCTTCTTTCGATGCGGCGTGCGAGGATCATTTCCCGGATCTTGCGTTTGAATTTCTTCTCCGGGCTCAGAAGCAGGCCCTTGACCATTTGTTGGGTGATGGTGCTCGCGCCCTGTTTGATCTCGCCGCCCGCGCGGAGATTTACCCACGCCGCCCGCAGGATCGAGCTGTAGTCGATCCCGGTGTGCTCGAAGAACGAGCTATCTTCGCCCGCCACGAACGCCAGCACGAGGTGCTGCGGCAGCGATTCGATCGGCGCCAGTGTGCGGCGCTCGGTGAAGAAGCGACCGATCGCCTCGCCGTTGCGATCGACCACGAGGCTTGCGATCCGCGGTCGGTAATCCTGGACGGTGCGCAGATCCGGTAAGTCGCGAACGAACTCGAAGTAGAAGGCGATCGCCGCTCCGATACCCGCGGCGGCGAGCAGGCCCGCGCCAGCCAGCAGCAGCTTGAACAGGCGAGACTTGAAAAAAGCCATCCAAACTCCGGGAGTTATCCGACCGTAGCCGAGTGCGCGCGCTCTGCGCTACCGCTTCGGCGTTCAGGGGGAATTGCTGAAATGCCTTCGCGTCGCCTCAGCATCGCGTTCGTGATGGACCCGCTCGAAGCGATCAACATCGACGCGGATACCAGTTTTGCGCTCATGCTGGAAGCGCAGCGGCGCGGCCACGAGGTCCTCCACGTCGCCCCGGCCGACCTGTTCGCATCCAACCGCGGCGTCTTCGCGCACGCGCGGCCCGTTGCGCTGCGCCGCCAGCGCGGCAACCACTTCGATCTCGGGGATGCCCGCGAGGTCTCGTTGGACGGCGACGTCGACCTGGTGTTCCAACGCGTCGACCCGCCGGTGGACGCCGAGTATGTGACGACCACCCAGATTCTGGCTCTGTGCCGGCGCGCGCTGGTGCTGAACCGGCCGGAGGGCATCCTCGCGGCGAATGAAAAGCTCTACACGCTGCGCTTCTCGGAACTCATGGCCGAGACGCTCGTGAGCCGAAGAATCCCGAAGTTGTTGAGTTTTATGGACGAACTCGGCGGTGAGATGATCATCAAACCGCTCGACGGGAAGGGCGGAGAAGGGATTTTTCACCTGCGGCGCGAAGACCGGAATCTCAGCTCGATCCTCGAGCAATCGACGCACTTTGGCAGCCGTCGGATCATGGCGCAGCGCTACCTGCGGGCGGTTCGCGAGGGTGACAAGCGCATCCTGCTCGTCGACGGAGTGCCGATCGGCGCCGTGCTGCGCGTACCGGGAGCGACCGAGGTTCGCTCGAACCTGCATGTCGGCGGTCGTCCCCATCGGGCAGAGCTGGACGACAGCGACCGCAAGATCGTCGAGACGCTCGCTCCGTCGCTGCGCCGGGACGGCTTGTTCTTCGTCGGCATCGACGTCATCGGCGGTGTGCTGACCGAGGTGAATGTCACCAGTCCGACGGGCGTTCAGGAGATTGACGCGCTCGAGAATCGCTGCCTCGAGGCGGAGATTCTCGACGCTGCCGAGGCGCGACTTCGAGATCGCTGACGGATCGCGCAAAATCCGCGTGTTGCGTCCGTCGGGCGCTCCGAAGCGCAGCGTCCGAAAGCGCGCCGAAACCATTGACACCGCCAATCACGCACCCCATGATTCCGTCGGTGCGAGCCCTGCCTCCCCCAGGCTCGAGCAAATCGCACCTCCTCCGAGCTCCGAGTAGTTGTAATGCCCGGGCGCCTTCCCCCCCCCAGCGCGGGACGAACTGAGATCCTCACACGAAGGAGATAATCAATGGCAACAGTCGTAGAGAAAACGTCAATTCGTCGAGAAAAAGGCTGGCTCTACTTCCTCGACAAACGCGGCGACGTGAGTCGTGCGCGTATGGCGCGGGGCGGTGGAAAGGGACCGAAGGCGCGCGAGAAGGTCGCCAAGTGCGGCATCGAGCGCGAAGAGGGCTTCCTCTACTTCATCGACAAGCAGGGAAACGTCGCGAAGGTGAAGATGAAGCGCTCATCTGGGCGCAAGAAGACCGCGCGCAAGAAGACGACACGCAGGAAGGCCGCGCGCAAGAAGACGACACGCAAGAAGGGCTCGAGCAGGAAGACGGCGCGCAAGAAGCCCGCACGCCGGAAGGCAGCCAAGAAGTCGGCTCGCAGGAAGACCGGCCGCAAGGCTCCAGCTCGCCGGAAGACGGCACGCAAGAAGACCGCTCGTCGCCGAGCGCGACGCTAGTAGGCAGCCGCCGGGCCGACGGATTCACGCGTCGGCCCGGCGGACCGTCGCGCTTTTCGACGCCCGCCAGTGTCTTCTGCGGCACGCAGCACTTGCCTCGACGTTCCCAGCGGCCGCCTGTGTTTTCCCGGTGTCTGGGTCGGCGTTCCCGTGTTTTCCGCGGCGCTCCCAAATTGCAGCCGTTACCTTTCGGTCGTGCATGCTTCGCGCTTCCACGCTGACACGGATCCGAATCGGCTCCAGACTTCGGATGCTCTGCGGTTTCGCGCGCGAGACGTCGATTCGAAAGGCGACTCGTGAGTCCGAACCCGGCGGAAATCGATCAGCCGATCGAAGGCGCTCGTCGGGCTTCGGGCGGCACTCCCTACGAAATCCTGGTCGTCGATGACGACGCGGCGAGCCTGGAGTCGCTCGAACTCGCGCTCGGAGCCGACTACCGCGTTCACCGCGCGGTAAGCGCCGCCGGTGGCATTGAAATTCTCGACCGCGCAGACATCGCGCTGATCCTCGCCGATGAGAAGCTTGCCCCGATGACGGGTGTCTCGTTTCTGGAGCGCGCGCGCGAAGCCCGCCCGCTGGCGATGCGCATCCTGCTGTTTCGCCGCGCCGCGCACGGATCGCTGAACCGGGCCGTCAATGAATCCCTGATCTACCAGTGGATCGAGAAGCCCTGGGATCCAAACGCGCTGAAGCTGGCCGTCAAGCGCGCGCTGGAGGCGCATGAACTCGCGCTGCAAAACAGCCGGCTCGCGGTCGAACTCGTCGCACAGAACGAGCGGCTTCGCGCCGAGAACGCGGACCTGCGCCGCGAGGTCGAGCGCCGATGCGGGCTGGATCGCATCATCGGCACGAGCCCCGCGATGCAACGCGTATTCGATCTGATCGAGAAGGTCGCGGAAACGGATTCGAGCGTTCTCGTGAGCGGAGAGCCCGGAACTGGCAAGGGACTCGTGGCGAGGGCGATCCACTACGCGGGCGCGCGCCGCGACAAGCGATTCATGGCGCAAAATTGTGCAGCGCTTCCTGATGCGCTGCTCGAGAGCGAACTCTTCGGGCATCGCAGCGGCGCCTTTACCGGCGCGCACTCCAACAAGGCGGGTTTGTTCGAACTCGCCGACGCAGGAACGGCCTTTCTTGAAGAGGTCGGCGAAACCCATCCCGGCATGCAGGTGCGGCTGCTGCGCGTGCTCCAGCGCGGCGAGATCCGGCCGCTCGGATCCTCGGAGACGCGCGAGGTCGACGTCCGCGTGATTGCGTCGACGACGCGCGATCTGCTCGCGGACGTCGGAGAGGGTCGTTTCCGCGAGGATCTCTATTACCGGCTCCGAGTGGTCGAAATCCAACTGCCACCGCTGCGCGAGCGAAAGCGCGACGTGCCGGCGCTCGCCTACCACTTTCTGGAAACCGCCTGTCGCGAAGCCAAGCGCGAGATCAAGGGCTTTGCGAACGACGCGATGGATTGTCTGGTGCGTTACGCGTGGACGGACAACGTCCGCGAGCTCGAAGACGAAGTCGAGCGAGCCGTCGCGCTGTCGGGCGATGCGGAGCAGATTGCGATCGAGACGCTCTCGGAGCCCATCCGCTGCGCGCCCGCAGCCGCGGCCTTCCCGGGCGACCGCTCGCCCGACCGCCCGCCCCTGAGCGAAGCCGTCGATGCGCTCAAGCGCAAGCTGATCCTCGAGGCGATCGCGGAGACCGGCAGCAAGACGGGCGCTTCGGAAAAACTCGGGATTCCGCGCCAGTCGCTGCAGAAGATGATGAAGCGGCTGGATCTCAAGGCCTGACTGATGAAGCGGCTGGACCTCATGATGAAGCGGCTGGATCTCAAGGTTTGACGCCAGGCGCGGCTTCGCGCCCGACTATCGCGCGCGCCGGGGCTTCCAGGACTGCAGCCACGCCCACGCGGTCGAAACGATCGTGTCGAGTTCCGAGAGGCGGGGCTCCCAATCGAATTCCCCGCGGAACGCCGAAGCGTCTGCGACGAGCTCCGGCGGATCGCCCGGGCGCCGATCGGTCGCAACCACGGGAACCGGCCGGCCCACCGCGCGCTCGACCGCCGCCACGACTTCGCGATTGGAATGCCCCTTCCCGGTACCGAGGTTGCGAACGCCGATCGATCGCCCTGCGATCAGCGCCTCGATCGCGCGGACGTGGGCATCCGCGAGATCGGTGACGTGGATGTAGTCGCGAATGCAGGTTCCGTCCGGCGTCGGATAGTCGCTGCCGAACAACTCGAGCCGCTCGCGCAAACCGCACGCGGCCTCGAGCGCCGAGGGGATCAGGTGGATTTCCGGTTCGTGGCATTCGCCGATCCCGCCTTCCGGGTCCGCGCCGCCCGCGTTGAAGTAGCGCAGCGCCGCCCAGCGCAGTCCGTGGGCGGCCTCTGCGTCTGCGAGGATGCGCTCGACCATCGCCTTCGAGGCCCCGTAGGGGTTGATCGGCGCGAGTGGCGCGCTCTCCGCGATCGGGACCCGCTCGGGAATCCCGTAGCTCGCGCAGGTCGAGGACAGCACGAACGCCCGCGTGCCGTGGGCGAGCGCGACGCCGATCAGCGCGAGCGATCCGCCGACGTTGTTCGCGTAGTAGTCGAGCGGCTTCGAGACGGATTCGGATACGCAGAGCGAAGCCGCGAAGTGGAGGACGCCGTCGAACGGTCCGTAGCTTTCGAACGCGCGCGATACGGCGTTTCGATCCGCGACGTCGCAGCGAACGAGCGGCGCGTCTTGAACCATGGCTTCGCGTCCGGCGCGCAGGTCGTCGATCACGACGGCCGTGTGTCCCGCGCGCTGCAGATTGCGCAGGGCGTGGGATCCGATGTAGCCGGCGCCGCCCGTGACGAGTAGATGGGACATGCTCGCTGCCTTCCCGACGGCTCCGCGTCGAATGCACCGGTCTTCGGCCCGCATTTGCGCCGACCCGCGCACCCATCCGGCGCGCGAGGTGTTATTGTGACGGAGCGATGGAGACTGTGCACATTGCGGAGTCGAGTTCACCGATCGGGCGATTTCGCGTCGCGTCGACCGACGCGGGACTCGCGTACGTCGAATTGCCGCATTCGAGTGGTCGCGGGATGCGGAACTGGATGGACCGCTACCTGCCCGAGCGCCGCTGCGTGGAAGAGCTCGGGCCAAACGCTGCGGCGATCGAACAGATCCTCGAATATCTCGCGAGCGGCCGAACGCACTTCGACATTCCGCTGGATCTGCGCGGAACGCCGTTTCAACGCGCGGTCTGGGATGTCTTGCTCGCGATTCCCTACGGCGAGAGTCGATCGTACGCGGAAGTGGCGCGGCGGATGGGCCGGCCAAAAGCGCAGCGCGCGGTGGGATCGGCGAACAACGCGAATCCCGTAGCCCTGATCGTGCCATGCCACCGGGTGATCGCCGCGGACGGGAGCCTCGGGGGTTACGCGGGCGGACCGGACCTCAAGGCCCGATTGCTCGCAATGGAGCGTTCGCGGCCGTCGTCTGATCGGCTGCTCTAGCCGGACGCAGAGCCTGGTTGTTGCGCGGCGAGCGTGATTCGGTCGAGGCTCCAGCGCTATAGTCTTGATTCGTGTATCCCTCAGTTTCGACTTCAACCGAGTCTCTGCAGACGAGCGAGGTGCCGCGCGGGCCGCGCCTCCTATCGCTCTCGCTCGGAGCGCTCGGTGTCGTCTACGGTGACATCGGCACGAGCCCGCTCTACGCGATCCGCGAGAGTTTCCATCCGGAACACGGGATCGCGGTCACCCCGGCGGCTGTCCTCGGTATTCTTTCACTCGTCTTCTGGTCGCTCATCCTCATCATTTCGATCAAATATCTCGTGTTCGTGCTGCGCGCGGACAACCACGGGGAGGGCGGCATACTGGCGCTTGTGGCGCTCGCCGTCCCGCGCGCGCACGAGGCGCGGGGCCGCTCGGCCGTCCTCGCACTGCTTGGAATCTTCGGCGCTGCGCTGCTTTATGGCGATGGAATGCTCACGCCCGCGATCTCCGTGCTTTCGGCGGTCGAGGGATTGAAGGTCGTGACTCCGGTGCTCGCTCCGTTAGTGATTCCGTTGACACTCGCAATTCTCGTCGCGCTTTTCTCGATCCAGCGCCGCGGTGCGGGCCGCGTGGGTGCTCTGTTCGGCCCAGTGATGATCGCCTGGTTCGCTGTACTCGCCACCTTGGGTGCGATGGGCATTTCCCGCGCGCCGTCCGTGCTCGCCGCGGTCGCGCCCTGGCATGCAGCCCGCTTCCTCGCGGAGAACGGCTTCCAGGGCTTCGGTGTTCTCGCAGCCGTATTCTTGGTCGTGACCGGCGGCGAGGCTCTGTATGCCGACATCGGCCATTTCGGCCGTCGGCCGATCCGGCTCAGCTGGTTCTGTATCGCGCTGCCGGCCTTGATGCTCAATTACTTTGGTCAGGGCGCGCTGCTCCTCGACGATCCCGCGGCGGCCGCGAACCCCTTCTTCCGGCTCGCGCCCGCGTGGGCGCTCATCCCGCTCGTCGGACTCGCCACCCTCGCGACGGTGGTTGCCTCTCAGGCAATGATCTCTGGCGCGTTCTCGCTCACCCGCCAGGCCGTCCAGCTTGGCTTTTGTCCGCGTATACCCGTGAGCCACACCTCGGCGCAGCTGAGTGGTCAGATCTATGTGGCTCCCGTGAATTGGACGCTGATGCTGGCCGCGTGCGCGCTCGTGGTCGGATTCGGTTCGTCGAGCCACCTGGCGGCGGCGTACGGCATGTCGGTGAGCGTCGACATGGTGCTCACGACGCTGCTTCTGTGCGCGGTCGCGCACGCGCGTTGGGGATGGAAGCGAGCCGCGATCGTCCTCGGTGCGTTGATTCTCCCGATCGATCTCGCGTTCTTCGGCTCGAATCTTCTCAAGCTCCCGCACGGCGGGTGGATCACGCTCGTGATCGCGGGCATCGTCTTCGCGGTCATGACCACCTGGCAGCGCGGACGCCGCGTGCTTCAGGAGCGCGTGGAGGAAACCACATTGCCGCTCGACATCTTCCTGCCGGACCTCGAGATGTCGAAGCTGCCGCGGGTATCGGGCACGGCCGTGTTCCTGACCAGAGATCCGGCAGGTACGCCGCTGGCGCTGCTCCACAACATTCGACACAACAAGGTGGTACACGAGCAGACGCTGTTCTTCTCGCTCGTTACGGACGACGTTCCGTACGTTTCACCCGGCGATCGCATCGCGGTGAAGCCCTTGGGTGATGGCTTCTATCGCGTGCTCGCCCGCTACGGTTTCATGGAGTCGCCGAACGTGCCGGAGCTACTCGGACAGATTCGCGTGCCCCAACTTACGATCGACCTCGCGGAGACCAGCTACTTCGTCGGGCGCGAGAAACTGATTGCCTCGGGAACCTCCGGGATGGGGCGCTGGCGCGAACAGTTCTTTTCATTTCTATCGCAAAACGCTCTACCCGCGACTTCTTATTTTCGGATTCCACCGAACCAGGTGGTCGAGCTAGGTGTTCAGATCGAACTCTGAGACCCGGAGCAGAGGCCTTTCCCGCAGTGTGGGTTCAGATCGCTCGGAGCGCCTGTTCGAAGTCCGCGATCAGATCTTCGGCGTCCTCGATGCCGCACGACAACCGCACCAGCGAATCCGTGATCCCGAATGCGAGCCGCTGGTCGGGCTTGAGATCCCAGTGGGACATCAGCACGGGCATTTCGATCAGGCTCTCGACGCCGCCGAGACTCGGTGCGATGTAGGGAATCCGGCAGGCATCGATGAAGCGACAGGTGCCCTCGAAGTCCGCCTCGACCTCGAAGGTCACCACGCCGCCGTAGCCCTGCATCAGGCGACTCGCGGTCGCGTGATCGGGATGACTCTCGAGTCCCGGATACCAGACGCGTCGCACCGCGGTTTTGTCCTCGAGCCAACGCGCGATCGCGAGCGCGTTGCGGTTGTGCTTCTCCATGCGCAGCGCGAGCGTCTTCAGGCCGCGCAGCAGCAGGTAGGCGGAGTGTGCGTCGATCACGCCGCCGAGCATGCCCGCGGCTTCGCGAATCGGCTTGATGGCGTCAGCCGATCCGAGCACCACGCCGGCGAGCAGGTCGTTGTGGCCGCCGAGGTACTTGGTCGCGCTGTGGATCACGTAGTCGGCGCCGTCCTGAAGGGGCCGGTGGCAGAGCGGGGTCGCAAACGTCGCATCGACCACCACCTTCGCGCCGCGAGCGTGCGCGATCTCGACCGCCTTGGGGAGATCGATCACGCGCAGGTAGGGATTCGTCGGAGACTCCGTGAAGAAGAGCGCGGTGTCGTCGCGAAGCGCGTTCGCCAGCTTGTCGGTTTCCGCGGGTTCGATCACGCTGGTCTCGACGTCGAGTTTGCTGAGAAAGTTCTGGGTGAATTGGAGCGTGCGCCGATAGCAGTCGCTCGTGATTACCAAATGCCCGCCCTTCGGCAGCAGCGCGAACAGCAGAGTCGTGGCCGCGCACATTCCGCTGGCGAAGAGCACCGCCTCTTCGGCGTGGTCGAGCGCGCAGAGTTTGCGCTCGACGGCCCGCCAGGTGGGGTTGCCGTAACGGCCGTACTCGTCGCGTTTTGCCCGCCCTTCCTGGAAGGCGCGCAGCTTCGCGGAATTTTCGAACCAGAACGTCGACGTCTGGTAGATCGGGGTCGCAACCGCGTCGCTCGCCTGGTGGTCGCGCTCGCCGCTGTGCACGGCGCGGGTGGAACCGCCGGCATCCCGAATGCGCTCGCCGACCGCCTCTTTGTCGCGGCGGGATTCCTTGCTCATACTTGCTCTCGTGCGGTGGCGCTTAGCAGCTCGGGTGCGGATCCCTCAGGCGGTCCGAGAGGCCTGCAAGCGCCGGAAATCGCCCGGAAATATCGAACCCGATGGGCAAGAGCCTAGGAGGAGGTAAACGCCGCGTCAACCAGCGCCCGCGCGCGCCAGAGCGCTCAGTCCCCGGCGCGATTGCGGTAGAGGCTGCCGTCGACCGCCTCCCGCATCGCGGCTTCGTCGAGCTGGCCGCCCACGAAAGCGTTGACACTGCGCGCGGTCGCAGCGGGGTCTTCGATCGCGCGTTTGTAGTGGATCTCGATCAGCTCGAAGTTCGGGCGCTTCTGGCACAGCAGCCGCGTGCGCACGATGTCGTTGCGGTACGCCTCCTTCATCGCAGCTTCGGCCGCGCTCGAATCCGCCGTTTGGAGGCGCTGGATCATCTTGTTCTGACTGGCGAGCACCTCGTCGAGGTCGCGCCGCATGAAGATCACTTTGTAGTCGTTGTCGTCCGGAAGATCCTTGATCAAGAACGAGATCACCTTGAGCGCCTTGCCGCGCGCCTCCCGGATGTAGCTCTTGTCGCCTTCCTTCTCGAGGTGCTTGATGCGCTCGAATTCGAAGTAGCCCTTGGGGTTGTCGATGTCGGCGACGCGCTCGCGATCCGTCATCATCGGCAGCCCCCCGGCCTCGAGCATCTTCATCAACATCGACGTGCCGGAACGCGGCAGGCCGCTCACGACGACGATGGGCTCGCCCTGCGACTTGCGAAACATGCGTTTGAGAGCTTCGAGCATCTGCCGATCCGAACGTTTCTCTAGAGGGTTACGCCGAAGAAATCCTTGAGCGCGACGCCCGCGACCAGGGAGACTCCCATTGCCCAAAGCAAGATTCCAACTTCGCCGTCCGGCACGTAGGCAATTGGGCGCGTGCGCATGTCGAGCTCCAGCGAGAGAACCGGCGCATCGCGCGCGATCGCGGCCTCGCCGGGGTAGAGCAGCGCTTCCCAGTCGCGCAGCCGCTTGATCGGAATCTTGCGCGCGCCGCCGCCGACCGCCCAGCCCTTCTCGTAGGTTTCGCCGGCCACGCGAACCCGCAACACGTGGTCGCCCGCGCGATCGGCGCGCACGCGCCAGAACACCTGGCCGTCTGCGCCGCGCACGACCGGCGCGTCGAGGCTCACGCCTGCCGGCAGCTCGAGCGAGACGTCGCGCGCGGAAACCGGAGCGTTCGGATCGAGTTTCAGCTGGAGCAATTCGACGGCGCCCGGCGGCGTGGGCTCGTACGCGTAGTGGGCGACCAGTTGGACCATCAGCGCGACCATCGGAACCAACATCACCGCCATCGGCAACAGGTTGTGGCCGATGTAGATCGTGTTCTTGGCGACGATCGCAATCGTCGACTTCAGCACCTGGGCGATGTCGTCGCGAAACAGTCGGATCTCGAGCAGATGCATGCTGATCTGCGTTTTCACGCGCGCGATCGCCTTCTGATTCGAGGTGTACTTGTAGACCAGGAGCGCTCCGATCCCCATGATCACGGGCCAGAGCATCAGATCGAACAGCGCCATCTCGTGGCCGAACGGGGCCATCAGAAAATCGAAGATTGCGCTCGCGATGTGGTTGTAGCTCTGCATCCGAAGGGCCTTCTATGAGATGTAACCGAGGCCCTTTAGTTTGTCCCGGATGTCGTCGTCCGAGCCCGCGTCCTCGAAGTGCAGCATCTCCTTTTCGAGAACGTGCGCGACGAACTCTTGCGTGGTCGCGTAACCCGCGACATCCGCGACCTTTCTCAGTCGATCGAACAGATCCCGATCGATCTTCACCCTGACGTTCTTGCCTCCCAGCATGGGCTGGCCTCCTCGGTAGCTACAAGATGGGCTCGCCGGTCATGCCCGGCAGCGCCTCGATGCCATAGTGCGAAAGCAGTGTCGCGGTCACGTCCGTCAGGTCGTGACCCTCGGCCGCAAGCTTGCGGTTCACGAGCAGGATCCCAGGTACCACGTCGGGCGCCATCAGGTGATTTCCCGACCAACGCGAGGTGTTGTCTTCGAGAACCTCCTCGGTGATTTCGCCGAGCGTGGATTCGTCCGAACAGCCGTACCCCGCGTTGTAACCGACCACGAGATCCGGAGCCTCGGGCGCGCGCAGCCCCGAGTAGATCTCCGAGCCCCGAAATACCTCTAGCACGGCTGCTTTTCCGTCCTTGGGATCCCGCAGCGCCTCGAGCTCGCGCGAGATCTTCGCCATCAGCGCGCCGGCCTCGGCGGCGGGGACGCTACCCTCGGATTCGCGGCCCGCGAGATTCAAATACAGGCCGTTGAAACCGATCCCGTAGGCGCGGGTCTTCGACCAATCGACGTCGCCCGCGAGGATGTGGCCGGACTTCTTCCCGTCCTTCAGCACCAGGTAGCCCGCGTCTCTGAGCCAGGCGTTCAGGTGAAGCTTTCGGGTGTAGGATTGAAAGCCGTGATCACTCATCACGATGAGCAGCGTGTCTTCGGGCAGACGCTTGCGGATCGATCCCAGCGAAGCATCGACGTCCCGGTAGAATTTTTCGATGTCGAGCGCGTGCGCGGCGGCCATTTCGGGATCGAAGGCCGGGTGAGGGGGGGCATCCGGACGCTTGGGGTCGGCGTGACGCCAGAGCATGTGGCACTGCAGATCGATGTCCGAGAGATAGACGAAGCTGGCGTCGCCCGGGTGGAAACGGTCGAGCGCAAAGTCGATCATGCGCGCCGTCTCCTGCTGGACGAGCGCGACCTGCGCGACGTATTCGTCGTCGGAAATGACGCGGTCCTTGAGCGCCTCCTGCTCCTCGGGCATGCCTTGGGTGTAGAAGAAGCCCACACTCGAAAAGATCTCCTCGATGAAGTCGTCGGGGCTGGTGATCGGCATGAACGGCGCCGCCGGAGAAATGTTGACCGGCGAGGCGTAGAGTCGGAGGTTCGGGCGGAGCTGTTGGGCGTAGAATCGAACGGAACCCGTGACGGGCAGCATGCCCATCGGCAACAGGTCGAAGTCGACCTCGAGCCAAGGCGACCACTTCCCCTGCTCGATCAGCGTGCGGGCGTCGCCGACCTCGATCACCGCGGTATCGGAGTCCGGATCGAGGTGGACGGAAAGTCGCGCAGTCAGGTAGTCGCTGTTCGTCGGAATCTGGCCGGGTTCGAGGTGGAATTGATCGGGCGGGCCGCGAAGGATCGACGACGCGGTGTCGGGGAGGCCGTCGAGGTCGAGGTCCTGAATCGACACATACTCGATGTCGCCCTTGGGGCTCTTCTTCTCGACGAGGCTGTCGGTGTAGAGCGTGTAGGTGCCGAACCCGCCGCGAAGATCGACAGTGCCCATTCCGCCGAGCACCTTCGCGTGGGACGGCGGTGTCGGGAAATTCCCAGGGATCTGGAAGACTTCGACGTCGACGTCGCGCTCGACGAGTACGTCCCACCAGGGCGTGCCGCCGCGGTTGTTTACCGCATCGGATCCGCCGAGCGGGATCACATAACCGAACAGGTGCAGCGCGCTCGAATCTTCGTCGGGCGGAGGCGTCGCGGACGAAATCGGGTGGTAGTTCGAGGGGTCGCGGTGGACGAAGTCGAAGATTCCATGCCCGCCCGGGTTCATTCCGGTCACGAAGTTCGACCACGCGACCGGACTCTGCGGCGGATTGGAAGTCTCGAGCCGCTGGAAGCTGCCTTCTTGCGCGAGCTTCGCAAAGTTCGGCAGCTTGCCCTCGGCGATCATGCGCGTGACGATCACCGGATCCATCCCGTCCACGCCCATGATGAACACGCCGGGCCTGCCGGCGGATTTCGCGTGCGAGAGCGCGCTCGCGAAGATTGCCGCACACACCCAAGCCGCCGACTTCCAGGCGCTGCGAGGGTTGGCGATTCTCACGATTGCCCCGTCGCATTGCGCGCATCGCGCGGAATGGCCTTGCTCGCATCGCGCGGAAAGGCCTTGCGCGCATCGCGCGGAAAGATCAGCGCGCCCGGGGCCGCGCCGCTCTGCTCGAGCAGCGTCGGGTCGAGCATGCCCTTCGCGCCGCCCTGCTCGGACCCCTGCTCGGACCCCTGCTCGGACTTCGCGGGGAAGATCATCTGTCCCTGCATGTAGTTTGGAATCTTCTGCCCGAAGAGCCGCATCACGCTCGCGGGGATGTCGACCAGTCGCGGTCTCTCCGTGTTGATCGCGCGATCGCAGAAGAAGACACCCGGTACGATGTCCGGATCGACGCAGTGGTCGCCCGACCAGCTCCGGGTGTTGTCCGTGATGGTTTCCGCGGTCACCTGCCCGACCGCACACTCCCAGCTGTTGCGATAGCCGCCCTCCCATCCGACGAGCAGATCGGGCGCGTCGAAGCGGTAGGGCCCGTCAAAGTACTGCTGCGACATCGCTACCTTGCGCACGCAGCCCTCGCCGCTGGCGGGGTCGATCATCTTCTCTAGCTTCGCCGCGAGTTCTTTGACCAGCGCGCGATACTCGGCGCCCTCGCCCACGATGCCGGATTTCTCCCGCCCCGTGCGGTTGATGAAGATTCCCGTCAGGCCCAGCGCAAAGGCCTGCGTGCGGCTCCAGTCGACGCCCTCGAACCACTCGCCGCTGGTCCGCGCATGCTCGTCCTTGAGATGCAGGTAGCCGTTGTCGCGCAGCCAGCTGTTGATGTTCACACCGCGCCGGAAGTTCGTGAATCCGTGGTCGCTGATCACCATGAAGACCGTGTCCGGATCGTCGACGAGATGCCACACCTTGCCGACGAGCGCGTCGGCTCGCTCGTAGACCTGCGCGATCGCGTCCTTCCACTGCTCGGTGTCCTTGCCCGCGTTGGCGGGATGGGTCGGATCGAGATAGCGGTAGAACATGTGCTGAACGCGGTCGGTGGTGTCGAATACGGTCGTGACGAGACCGCTCTTCAACTGCTTGACGGCGTCGAGAAACATCGTCTCGCGCTCTTCGCAGATGGAGATTGCCTGCTCGAAGAAGATCTTTTCGTCGATCACGCGATTGTTGAGCGACCAGGTGTCCTCCGCGAGGCCGAGCGTCGCGAACTTGCCCTGTTTCTTCGCGAGGTAGATCGCGTAGACCTCGGGATGCGAGATCGGCATAGCGGGGTTTTCGGGGTCGATGTGGATCGGCGTCATGTAGAGGTTGACGTGGGGGTCGCTGGAGATCAGGTAGAACTTCGCGATCCCGCTGACCTTGATGCCGAGCCCCGCTTTGAACGTGAGTTCGACCCAATCGGAATACTCGTTGAGCCGGAGCGTGAGTGTCTCGCTGCCTTCGATCTCCAGGCGCGCGGACTGCCCGTCGTCGGCGATCACGAGCGTGAACGGAAGCGTCATCCGCCCACCCGACTTGAGCATGCTGTTGTCGGGCCCGACGATCCGGGAGCGGATCGCGTTGCCCTTGCGGCGCAGCACCGTCTGCTCGCCGCCGATGAACTTGGCTTCGCCGCCTTCGCTCTCGGTGCTGAAGAACGAGAAGGTTCCCTGGCTGCCGCGCAGATCGGGCACGCACATGCCGCTCAACAGCAGGCCGTTCTTGAACGGCACCGGCGGAAAGGTGATCGGCACGCGCTGGATGATCGAGAAGATGTTCTTCTCGCCGAGCAGCTTCCAGAAATGCTGGCTCTTCTGCAGCAGCTTCATCTTCGGCTTGCCGATCGGCACGAGATAGCGACCGATGTTCAGCACCTTCTTCGCGCTTCCGATGTCCGTCGAACTCAAGAGCGGCGCGTAGCTGCACGGGTCGCGGGTCAAGAAGTCGTAGATGCAGTGGCGGCTCGCATCGACGCCGGTGGCAAAGGTCGACCACGCGACCGGAGACATCGAGGGAACGCTGGTGTCGAGCGGCCGGAAGACGCCGCGCTCCGCGAGCTTCTGGAAGTTCGGCAGACGGCCTTCGCGCATCAGCTTGGTCGTGAGGCCGGGGTCCATGCCGTCCAGGCCGAGAATCACGACCCGCCGGGTCATCGCGGACTTGTAGGGGTTGCCGACCCGGATCAGTCTGATCGCGAGTCGGATCGGCCAGGTGAGGATGATCGCGAACGCGAGCGCAAAGGTGACCAGCAGCACGAGCATCGATCCGCCGAGCGCGAAGCCCGCGCCGGGGCCGATGTAGGCGTGCGCGTCAGCGGCAATCAGGCCCAGTAGAGCTGTGCATGTGACAATGATCAGCCGGGATCGGGCGGCGTTCATGATCTCCTCGCAACCTCGAGACGAGCATCGAAGATGTTCTTCGCGGGGCGCAGCGTCGCGGCGGCCCCTGCTTCTCGGGTGCTGGCCGTAGCGGCTATACTACCCCATCCCGACCTCGTCGGAAGTTGCCGAGACGAGCGGGAAGTTGCCGAGACGAGCGCGCAGTAGGCGGAGAAACGATTCGATGTCGATCGAGAGAGCGCGTGTGACGGGCGCAAACCGCTGCGCGAAACTGCTGGGCGCGCTCGCAGCCATCGCGAACTTGTGCGGGTGCGAGACGTCGCGCCAGGATCACCTCGTCGACGCGCGCGCCGCGCTCGCCGACGCCGCGTACGACGACGCGGTCGCGGCCGCGGAGGCCGGCTTGCGGGCGGCTGCGGCGGAGTCGCGGGACGCGCTCGATGACGCGACTTCGTGGGGGCTCGAACTCGCGAGGCTCGAAGCGAATGCGCGCGCGGGCCACGGCGAAGAAGTCAAACAGCAGCTCGGCCAGCTCGCGAGCCTGTATCCCGGCCGCGTGGTCGCGAGCGAATACTTCGCGAGCGCGCAGCAGCTCCGCGGCGCGGGAGCGGGACTCGCGGCGATCGAAGTGCTCGACATGGGAGCCATCCTGTTTCCCTACGAGCCCGTCATCGCGCGCATGATCGAGGAGTCGGGCGCGGGCGGCGATCCGGCCGAACTCGAGCTGCTGAAGAAGCTGGGATACATCGACTCCGGCGATTAGGGCGCCGTTTCAGTCTCTTGCGTGGGCGCCGTTTCAGTCTCTTGCGTGGGCGCGGTTTCAGTCGGTTCCGCGGCATTGTCGGTGCGGGAGGCGGCGTCGGCTTCGAGGATCTGCCGGCGCTGCTGTTCGTAGTCGTACTCGCTGACTTGTCCGCGTTGTCGCCGCTCTTCGAGGTCTGCGAGGGCGCGAAGCGTCTGCGGGGAGATTCCGGACGGAACCAGCAGGCTCGTGTCCGGTTCGGATCCACCCGTGCCCGGTCGTCTATCCGCGCCCGATCCCGTATCCGAATCCGTCTCCGGTTCTTCGCTCTCCATCAAGATGGTCTTTCGCACCAGCTTGCCCGTCGGCGTCATGCGCAATCGCGTGGGCTTCGAGAAGGCGTCGTCGCGCCACGCGATCGCCACGCTCTGCTCATCGACCGGCTTCATCCCCTTGCTCGGCAGGATCCGAAACTTCATCGGGAACTTGCCGATCTTCGGCGCGGGCAGGCGGTCCTTCTTGCGCGGCGGGATCTCCCAATCCGAGCGCGAGAGATGCACGAAGAGATGCTCGCCGTACACGTAAGCGATGAAGCTCGTGAGGAAGTTCGTATCGAAGATCCCGAAGCGCTTCTCATGCCGAACCGAGTAGACGACGACGCGCTGATCGGGACCCGCTTTCTGCAGCCCGAACGCGAGCGCTTCGGCGATCGCATCGAGCGAGTCGACGTAGAATGCCGGTGCCCGCAGCTGGTTGTCGTCGCTCGAAAATCGAATGTCGATTGCAGCGAGGATGTAGGTCAGTCGCACGGGCGCGATCGTGACCGGCTGATTCAACCCGAGCTCTTTGCCCCCCCTCGAGGCCAGATGGACGCTGGTTCCCTGCTGGTCGTAGATGCGCGTCGTCGACACGCAGCCCGCGAGTGCGATCGCGCACGCGACGAGCGCGGTCGGCGCGATGGATCTTCGAAGCGTCATCGCCCGGAGCCTACCCCACGCCGAATCCAGTTGCCCCGCCGCAACCGACGCCGGGTCGACGCGCCGATCATTCGCCGATCATGCCCCGATCATGCGCCGAGGCTCGCGACGATCATGCGACGAGGCTCGCGACGATCATGCGCCGAGGCTCGCGACGATTCGGTGTGCGGCAAAGCTCGCCGCGTACGCGAGGGCGAACAGGTAGCCGAACGCGAAGGCCGGCCAGCGCCAGGAGTTGGTCTCGCGACGCATCACGGCGAGAGTCGACATGCACTGGAGCGAAAACACGAAGAACACCAGCAGGCTGGCCACGGTCGGCGCGTCGAACACCTGCTCGCCGCTTCGCGGATCGACGTCGTTTTGGACCGCGGCGCGCAACGACAGGTCCTGGTCGGACGCGGCGTAGACCTGGGCCAGCGTTGCGACGATGACCTCGCGCGCGGCGAGACTCGCGATCAGGCCGATCCCGATCTTCCAGTCGAAACCCAGCGGTTCGATCAGCGGCTCGATCGCGTGCCCGGCGCGACCCGCAAGGCTGTGTTCGAGCGCGTGGCGACTCGCTTCCTCGGCGCTCGCACCGACGGGCGCCTGCACGCGCGGGAAGGTCAGCAGGCACCACAAGACGATCGAGACCGCGAGGATGATGGTTCCCGCGCGGCGCAAGAACGCGCGCGCACTGCCCCAGACCTGCGAGGCGAGCAGCTTGGCGGTGGGCATCCGGTAGGGCGGAAGTTCCATATAGAAGGGCATCGAATCTGCGCGCACGAGCGTCCGCGTGAGCAGCGACGCGACCAGCAACGCGCTGATCGAGCCGAGCGCGTAGAGGCCGAGCAGCACGAGTCCCTGCAGGCCGAATGGACCCGCCACCTTGACGGCGGGCACGAAGGCTCCGATCAGCAGCGCGTAGACGGGCAGTCGCGCCGAGCAGGTCATCAGGGGTGCGACGAGGATCGTCACCAGGCGATGGCGCGGTGACGGAATCGTGCGCGTCGCCATGATTCCCGGCACCGCGCACGCGTACGAAGAGAGCAGCGAGACGAACGCGCGCCCCTCGAGGCCGACGCGCGCCATCACGCGGTCGATCACGAACGCCGCGCGCGCCATGTAGCCGATGTCTTCGAGCAGGTAGAGCAGCGCAAAGAGCAGCACGATCTGCGGCAGGAAGATGATCACCGAGCCCACGCCCGCGATCAGTCCGTCGGCGAGAAAATCCACGAGCAGACCGGCCGGAAGCCGCGCGTGAAGCGCCTTGCCGAGGCTCGCGACGCCCGCGTCGATGCTGT
Source organism: uncultured Spirochaetales bacterium (assembly GCA_964494795.1). Lineage (GTDB taxonomy): Bacteria > Myxococcota_A > UBA9160 > UBA9160 > SMWR01 > JACZVU01. Next base: position 19,872 of record CAZBSV010000161.1, read on the forward strand.
CCATCGCGGGCTGAGCGAGGCCGAAGATCAGCTGGAAGAAGCACACCATCACGGCCGTGAAGAGCAGAGGCCCGATCACGGGGTGCAGGATGATCCGGTCGGCAGCGTCGCTCTTGCGGCTGCTTCCGGCTCGCCGCGTGAGCACGTGCTCGAGGATCGAATCCACCCAGCCCGCGCGGGCGTGGATTTCCTCGGGCGGCAGCAGGTGCGGGCGGCTCCACTGCTCGGGTCTGGCGAGCAGATGGCGCAGGTTCTCGACGCCGATTCCGCGATGGCCGACCACGCCGAGCACGGGAATGCCCAGCGCGCGTTCGAGTCGCGCGATGTCGAGCTTGCCGCCGCGCGCCTGGAGTTCGTCGATCATCGTGAGCACGAGGCAGGTCGGTTTTTCGCGGCGCAGGATCTGGGCGAGCATGAGCAGCGAGCGCTCGAGCGTGCAGGCGTCGGCGATCACCGCGAGCGCTTCGGGCGCGTCCGTGAGCTCGCCGTCGAGCACCCGGATCACGACTTCTTCGTCGGGGCTGATGGGAGTCAGGCTGTAGCTTCCGGGCAGGTCGATGACCAGCGTCCGGCGTCCGTCGAGGTTCGCCGCGCCCTCTCGGCGCTCGACCGTCACGCCGGGGTAATTGGCGACCTTGGCGCGCAGTCCGGTCAGCGCGTTGAACAAGGTGGTCTTGCCCGAGTTGGGGCTGCCGACGAGTCCGAGTCGCAGCGGGGCCGTCGCGGCCGCGGCGCTCAAGTTTGCGGCTCGGCGTCGACGGCGACCACGCGGATGCGCGCGGCCTGCGCGCGCCGCAGACAAATTTGACTGCCGCGCAGCGAGAATGCGATCGGGTCGCCGAGCGGTGCGCAGCGTACGAGCTGGATCGGCGTTCCGGGAAGGAAGCCGAGTTCGAGCAGCCGCTGCGCTTCGGGTGCGGACGCGTCGACGCCGAGCACGACCGCGCGCTCGCCGGGCGCCAGCGAGCAGAGCGGCGCGCCGAGATCGATCGGGGCAGCGGTTTCGGGGAGCACTGTGGGTAGTAGGGCCATGTCCGGTTCGGGCTCTTCTCGCCGCTTGAAAGCGAAAGCGGGCTGCGCTCGGATCGAGCGGGTGTCCGCCAGATTTTCGTGCGGGCCACTGGCTTCGACTGCAGCTTGCCTAATTGAAAACGATTTTCGTTTTCGCTTTGAATCTAGCCCGCCCGCGGCCTCGCGCCAACTCGCTCGCGCCCGCCGCGGGGTCCGCGATTCACGTTCTCGCGCTGCGGGTTACGCGTGCGCAAAGCGGATGCGAACACGTTCGCTATTCGTTCTCGCTGCGCAGCTGGCGCGCCATCAAGCGGCGAGCGCCTTCCTCAGGCGTGATCCTGCCCTCGATCAGCTCTTGGACCATCGACGCAATCGGCAGCTCGACGCCTCTACGCCGCCCGAGTTCGCACGCGGCTTCTGTGGTGCGGACTCCCTCGGCCACCTCGCTCATCCCGCTGACGATCTCCGCGACGCTCTGCCCGCGCGCAAGCGCGAGTCCCACGCGGCGGTTGCGCGAGAGGTCTCCCGTGCAGGTCAGCCAGAGGTCTCCCGTGCCGGCGAGTCCGAGAAACGTCATCGGATCGGCGCCCATCGCGATCCCGAGGCGGCTGATCTCGCGGAGTCCCCGCGTCATCACGGCCGCGCGCGCGTTCATGCCGAAACCGAGCCCGTCGCAGATCCCGACCGCGATCGCGATCACGTTCTTGAGCGCGCCACCGAGTTCGACGCCGGTGACGTCACTGCATGTGTAACAGCGGAAGCTCGCCGTGGAGAGCGACTCCTGGACGGACACCGCGTACGCCTCTTCGCGGCTGGCGATCGTCACCGCGGTCGGCTGCCCGTCGGCGACTTCGCGCGCGAACGAAGGGCCCGACAAAAAAGTCAGGCGCGGATGGTGGATCGGATCGAGCACGTCTCGGAAGACCTCGTCCATCAGCATGCACGTCCCGCTCTCGATCCCCTTGACGGTCGAAATCAGAATGCTCGTATCCGCGAGGTCGCTGTTGGCTCGGCTCATCACGCTGCGCACGAACTGACTCGGGATCGCGCAGATCACCAGCTCGCGCTCAGCCAAGGCATCCGAGAGGTCCGAAGTCGCGCGCACGCTCGGGGGAATTTCGACGTCCGGCAGATAGCGAGGGTTTTTCCGATCGCGATTGATGCTCGCCGCGAGATCGGGATCCCGCGCCCAGATCGTGACGTCGTGTTCCCGCGCGCACAGAAGTGCGAGACAGGTCCCGAAGCTTCCAGCGCCGAGGACTGCGATGGGGATGCCCACGGCGGCGATCATATCACCCGCCGGAAAGCCACTTCGAGCTGCCAAAATTCTTGACGCCCCCTGTGCTGCCCGTTACCCTCCGCGCGGTTTTCGTAGGTAGTTCAACTATTTCCCATCCTTTTTGACGCGCGCGGAGGACGCGACCCATGCTCGCCGAGTACACCGGCGTTTTGGTGATCCTCGTCGTGGGGATGGTGATTGCCGGCGCGATGCTCGGCATTCATCTCCTGCTCGGGCCGCGCCGTAAATTCGCCGAGAAACAAGAGCCGTTCGAGTGCGGCGAGTCGCAAATCGTCAGCCCCCGTCGGCGTTACGCGGTCAAGTTCTACATGGTCGCGATCTTGTTCGTGATCTTCGACGTCGAGGCGATCTACTTCTACCCATGGGGCGCCGTGTTCCAGGAACTCGGCTGGTTCGGCTTCGGGGCGATGTTCGTGTTCACCATTCCGCTCGCCGTCGGCTTCGTCTACGAGTGGATGAAGGGAGGTCTCGAATGGTGATCTCCGAGCAGACGCGCTCGAAGATCGACGCGGCCGTCGCGAAATACCCCGAGAAACGCGGCGCGCTGCTGCCGGCGCTTCACCTGGTTCAGGCAGAACACGGCCACATCTCCCGGGAGTGCGCGGTCGAAGTCGCCGAGATCTTCGAGATCCGCCCCGTCGAAGTGATGGAAGTCGTGAGCTTCTACAACATGTTCTACGACTCGCCGCACGCAAAGCACCAGGTCTACGTCTGCACCAATCTGCCCTGCTCGCTGCGCGGCGCGCGCAGCCTGCTGCGCCAGCTCGAGTCGCATCTCGGTGTCAAGGCTCCCGGAGCGACTTCGGACCAACGCATCTTCCTGGGTCACGAGGAGTGCCTCGGCGCTTGTGGGTACGCGCCCATGATGCGCGTCGATGGCCAATATCACGAGGATCTCGACGTCGAAAAGGCGAAGCGCATCCTCGATTCTCTCGGCAAATAGGAGTCGCTCCTTGCTCGAGACTCCCTACGTGACGAAATATCTCACGCAACACTTCGGAGAGTCGGACTATCCGACTCTCGAGGGCTACGAGCGATCTGGCGGATACCGCGCTGCGCGCAAAGCCCTGACGCAGATGTCTCCGGACGAAGTGATCGAACTCGTCAAGACCGCGGGCTTGCAGGGTCGCGGGGGTGCGGGTTTCTCGACGGGCATGAAGTGGTCGTTCATGCCCAAGCAGACGGATCGCCCGAAGTACCTGGTCTGCAACGCCGACGAGTCGGAGCCCGGATCGTTCAAGGATCGGATCCTGCTCGAGCGCGGATCGCATCAGATGCTCGAGGGCATCCTGATCGCGGCGTGGGCGACGGGTGCGTCGACAACCTTCGTCTACATCCGAGGCGAGTACGCGTACGCGGCCGAACAGCTGGAGCGCGCGGTCGCCGAAGCGTACGCGAAGGGGTATCTCGGCAAGAACGTGATGCGCACGGGCTTTCGCCACGACGTGTGTGTGACCCGCGGCGCGGGCGCCTACATCTGCGGCGAAGAAACGGGCCTGCTCGAATCGCTCGAGGGAAAGAAGGGTCAGCCGCGCAAGAAGCCGCCGTTTCCCGCGCAGTACGGCGCGTTTGGCATGCCCACGACGGTCAACAATGTGGAGACCTTCTCGCACGTTCCGCACATCGTCGAAAAAGGCGCCAACTGGTTTCGCTCGTTCGGAACTGAAAAGAGTCCGGGCACCACGATCTTCGGCGTGTCGGGTCACGTGGTTCGCCCCGGTCTGTATGAATTGCCGCTCGGGACGCCGCTCTCAGAGATCGTCTTCGAGCACGCGGGCGGAGTTCCCGGCGGTCGCAAGGTGAAGGGTGTGATTCCCGGCGGCATGTCGATGCCGATCCTGCCGGCGGGACAGCTCGACGTGCCGATGGCGAACGAGTTCTTGCGCGAGCGCAAGACGCTGCTCGGAACCGGCGGGATCATGGTGATGGACGAGACCACCTGCATTGTTCGGGTCGCGAGCGTGATCTCGTATTTCTTCCGCGACGAATCGTGTGGCCAGTGCACCCAGTGCCGCGAGGGCACGGCCTGGATGAACAAGATCGTCGACCGGATCGAGCGCGGCGCGGGCGAAGAAGAAGATCTCGAGCTGCTGCTCGACGTCGCCGGCAAGCTGGAGGCGAAGACGATCTGCGCGTTTTCGGACGCCGCTGCGTGGCCGATCCAGGCCTTGCTGCGGCATTTCCGCGGCGACTTCGTCGAGCACGTGCGGCAAAGCAAGTGCCCGTTTGCGGGGAGCTTCGAACTCTGATGCCCAAGCTCACGATCGACGGAAGGGTGATCGAGACCGCGGAGGGGCGCACCATCTTGCAGGCGCTCGACGACGCGGGGCTGCTGATGAACGGCGTCGATGTCCCGCACTACTGCTGGCATCCCAAGCTCGCCATCGACGGCTCGTGCCGGCTGTGCCAAGTCGAAGTCGAGGGCATCCCGAAGCTCCAGATCGCCTGCGACACGCCGGTGAAAGATGGGATGATCGTGCACACCCAGAACGAGCGCGTGAGAGAGGCGCGTGAAGGCGTGATGGAGCTCTTGCTCGTCAATCACCCGCTCGACTGTCCGATCTGCGATCAAGCGGGTGAGTGCAAGCTCCAGGACTACGCGTTCGACTACGGCGTCAAGGCGTCGCGATCGAAAGAGCCGCGGCGCGCGCTCAAGAAGAACGTCGAGCTCGGCCCAACGATCGTCTTCGACCAGGAGCGCTGCATCTTGTGTCGCCGCTGCGTGCGTTTCTGTCGCGAGATTCCGAAGACCGGCGAGCTCGCAGTCATTGCGCGCGGCGACCACTCGGTGATCGAGACCTTCCCGGGGATGCCGCTCGACAACCCTTATTCGATGAACGTCGCGGACATCTGCCCGGTCGGAGCGCTCACCACGAAGGATTTTCGCTTCAAGATCCGGGTCTGGTTCCTCGAGGACGTTCCGGGGATCTGCACGGGCTGTTCGAACGGCTGCAACGTCTATCTCGGCGTCGCAAACAACAAGGTCTATCGCTACGTGCCGCGCCGCAACGACGCGGTGAACGACACCTGGATCTGCGATGCGGGCCGGATGAGCTACCGCGACATCCACGCGCCGGATCGACTGCGCGAGTGCGCGGTGCGCGGCGAGTCGGGTCGGCTCGAGCCCGTCGGACTCGATCGTGCGATCGAAGTCGCGGCGAATCGCCTGCGCGGGCTCGTCGAGTCGAAGGGCGGGGGCGTAATCGCGGGGTTCGCGTCCGCGCACGCCACCAACGAGGATCTGTTCACGTTTCACCGCTTCCTCTCGGCGATCGGTTCGAAAACCTCCGGCGTCGCCGTCGTGTGCGGTGCGGCGGACGATCTGCTGATCAAGGCAGAGAAGGCGCCCAACGCCAACGGAGCGCGCGCGATCGGTTTTGGCGACGCGCGCGCGGTGGTGGATCGCATCCGAAGCGGTGCGGTCGACGCCGTGATCGCGCTCGGGCACGACATGCTGCAAGAAGGCCTGCTCGAAAGCGAAGCGGCACTCGCGGATCTCGACACGGTGATCGTGCTCGACGCGTACGCGTCCGAATTCCAGCGCGTCGCGCACGTGATCGTGCCCGTGCGCCACGCGGCCGAGAAGCACGGCAGCTTCGTCAATGCGTCGCGCCGCGTCCAGCGCGTCGAGCCCGCGGTCGAGCCGGCGTGGGACGCGTGGTCCGACGGAGAAGTGCTCGCGAAGCTCGGCGCCGCGCTCGGCCTCGCGGGCTTCGACGGGCGCTACGACGTGCGGCAGGTCGCGCGTGATCTCGCGGCTGCGAATCCCGCATTTGCGGGGATCGATCTCGATTCGGTCGGCGACGCGGGCCGCACGCTCGCGGATCCAAAATCTTTGGGGCAGGGGCGTTAGGTGTTTTTGGGAAAGGGTCGTTAGGTGTTTTTGGGGCAGGGGCGTTAAGTGCCGATCGAAGCCATCGTCAAGGTGCTCTTCATCCTCGTCGTGATGGTGGTCGGGATCGCACCCGTGATCACCTGGATCGAGCGCAAACAGAGCGCCCTCATGCAGGACCGCATTGGCGCCAATCGCGCGGACGTTTGCGGCATCACCGTGCTCGGCCTGCTCCATCCCGCCGCCGACGTGATCAAGCTGATGACGAAGGAAGACGTGGTGCCGATCGGTGCGAACCGCGTGATGCACCTGCTGAGCCCCTTGATCGCGGCGGTGCCCGCGATCATCGCGTTCGCGGTGATTCCCTACGGCGGCGTGTATCAGTTCGGCGATACCACGCTCAACCTGGTCGGTGCGGACATCGACTGGGGGCTGCTCTACATCCTCGCGATCGGATCGATCGCCGCCTACGGAACGGTGCTCGCGGGTTGGTCGAGCAACAACAACTGGTCGATGCTAGGCGGACTGCGCGCCTCTGCACAGATGATCTCCTACGAAGTCACGATGGGTCTCACCGTCGTGGGCGTCTTCATGGTCTTCCAGACGCTGCGGCTTTCCGACATGGCGCTCGCGCAGGACAGCGTGCTCTGGCTCTTCGGTGTCATCCCTCTGCCGGCATGGGGGATCCTCTACCAGCCGCTCGGATTCTTGATGTTCCTGACCGCGATCATGGCCGAGAACAAGCGGCCGCCGTTCGACATTCCGGAAGGCGAGTCCGAGATCATTGCGGGCTACCACCTCGAGTACTCGGGGATGCGCTTCGGCCTGTTCTTCATGTCGGAGTTCATCGAAATCATCATCATCGCCGCGCTCACGGCGACGATCTTCCTGGGTGGCTGGGCGGTGCCGTATCTGTCCACCGACACGATCATCGCGGGGATTTCGCAGTTCATGGGCGTCGGTTTCGCGACGGGCCTGTGCATCTTGATACACTTCGCGACTTTCATGCTCAAGGTCTTCTTCATGATCTGGGTGCAGATGCTGCTGCGCTGGTCGCTGCCGCGCTTCCGCTACGACCAGGTGATGAACCTGTGCTGGAAGATCCTGCTGCCGCTTTCGATCGCGAACATCTTTGTAACGGGCCTGGTCGTGCTCTGGCTGAAGGGATGATCGGGCGATGACGGTCGAAACGATTCTCTTCTACGTCTTTGCAACCCTCGCGGTCGTCTCGGCGCTGGGCATGCTGTTGAACCTGCGCAATACGGTCGCCTCGGTGATGAGTCTCGTCGTCACGATGGTCTCGCTCGCTGCGATCTACCTGCTGCTCGAAGCCTACCTCGTCGCCGCGATCCAGATCATGGTCTATGGGGGCGCGATCGTCGTGCTCTTTCTCTTCGTCGTGATGCTGCTCAATCTCTCGACCGACGAATTTTCCCCCGGCAAACAGCGCTGGATGAAGGTCGCCGTCGCAATCGCCGGCGTTGCGATCCTCGCGCAGACGCTGATCGCGCTCGGCCGCGACCCGCTTCTCGCCGCGCCGCTCGAGGCCGTGCCGGAAGGCTTCGGCGGTTATCGCCAGCTGGGCATCGCGCTCTACACCGATTACGTGCTGCTCGTCGAGATGGCTTCCCTGCTGCTGCTCGCGGGGATCGTGGGCGCGTTGATCCTCGCAAAACGGAAGATCGACTGATGCTGCCCATGGATCACGTCATCGCCCTGTCGGCCATCTTGTTTGGGATCGGCGTGCTCGGTGTCGCGACGCGCCGGAACCTGATCGTGATGTTGATGTCGATCGAGTTGATGCTCAACGCCGTCAACCTCGCGCTCGTGGCTTTCAACCGCATCTGGTCCCAGGTCGACGGAGTGCCCACAGTCGATGGGCACGTCTTCGTTCTGATGGTCATCACGGTGGCCGCTGCCGAAGTGGCGGTCGGGCTGGGAATCCTGCTCTCGATGTTTCGAAATCGCGATTCCGTGAACGTGGAAGAGGTCAACCTTCTCAAATGGTAACCGTCGCCACAGACAGCGATCTGCTGCGCTGGATTCCGCTGCTGCCCTTGTTGGTCGCGGCCTACCACGGGATATCGATCGGCCTGCTGCGCCGGCCGACGCCTCCGCGCTTGGCGGCGCTGGCTTCCTGCGCGGCAGTCTTGTGCTCCTTCTTGCTCGCTTGCGTCGCGTTTCGCGATTTGTTGGACCTGCCCGCGAGTTCGCGCGTGCTCGTCGACGAGGTCTACACCTGGATCGGCGCCGGCGTGGGCGCGAGCGTGATGAGCGCGGAAGTCGCATTCAGGCTCGATCCGCTCTCCGCCGTGATGATCCTGATCGTCACCTTTGTCGGATCCATGATCCACCTCTACTCGATCGGCTACATGGAAGACGATCACCGCGACGACAGGGGCATCCAGCGCTTCTTCTGTTACCTGAATCTCTTCACCTTCTCGATGCTGGTTCTGGTGCTGGCCGACAACCTGGTGCTGATGTTCCTCGGCTGGGAAGGCGTGGGCCTGTGCTCCTATCTCCTGATCGGCTTCTGGTACAGCGACGGCTGGAACGCCTACTGCGGGAGCAAGGCGTTCATCGTCAACCGGATCGGCGACTTCGGCTTCCTGGTCGGGATCTTCTTGCTGTTCGGTGCGCTCTCCGGAATCGGACACCCCGCGGTCTCGTTTTCTGACATCCAGCAGCACTTCCACGAGATCACGGAGCTGACGATTGCGGTGCCCGCGTGGCTGCCGTTCGGCCCCGACTGGCGGATCGTGAACCTGGTCGCGCTGTGTTTCTTCGTCGGTGCCTGCGGGAAGTCGGCGCAGATTCCGCTCTACATCTGGCTGCCCGACGCGATGGCGGGCCCGACTCCGGTATCCGCGCTGATCCACGCGGCTACGATGGTGACCGCGGGCGTCTACATGGTCTGTCGCCTGAGTTTTCTCTACGCGGCGGCGCCCGAAGTCTCCGCGCTCGTCGCGTGGACGGGCGCGATCACCGCGTTGCTGGCGGCCAGCATCGCGATCGCGCAGAACGACATCAAGAAGGTGCTCGCGTATTCGACGGTGAGCCAACTCGGCTACATGTTCCTCGCCGCCGGCTGCGGCGGTTATACGGCGGCGATCTTCCACCTCGGCACGCACGCTTTCTTCAAGGCGCTGCTCTTCCTCGGCGCGGGCGCGGTGATCCTCGCCATGCACCACGAGCAGGATATTCAGAAGATGGGCGGCCTCTGGCGCCGCCTGCGCCAGACGCGCTGGGTGTTCTTCGTGGGCGTGTACGCGATCGCGGGTTTCCCGCCGTTTTCGGGTTTCTTCTCCAAGGACGAAATTCTCGTCGCCGTCTGGGCGTCGCACGTCCCCGGCCACAGCTGGCTCTATGGCATCGGCCTCGCGACCGCGGGTATCACCGCCTTCTACATGTTCCGGCTCTGGTACCTCACGTTCATGGGGGATTGCCGCGCAGCGGGTGACGTGCGCAACCAGATCGAGGATCCCAACGGCTTCGTGCTGAATCCGCTTTGGGTGCTCGCGTTCTTTTCCGCAGTCGCGGGGCTCGCCGGCCTTCCGCAGGTCTGGGGCGATCTGATCGGGATCGACGAATCGAACAGTCTGGCCAACTTCTTGCTGCCCGTGTTGGCCGCCGGCGAGCCGCATGCGATCGAGCACGCAACCGAATTCTGGCTGGCGTTCTGGGCCGTTGCGGTCGCGCTGGCCGGAAGCGCGCTGGCCTGGCTGCTCTACCTCAAGAACCCCGGCGTGCCCCGCTGGTTGGCCGCGCACCTTTCCGGCGCCTACCGGGTGCTTCTCAACAAGTACTACGTCGACGAACTCTACGATTGGGTCATCGTGCGTCCGCTCATCGCGGTGTCGGATCGCGTGCTCTACCGGATCGTCGATGCGCGTCTGATCGACGGCATCGGTGTCAACGGAACCGCGCGCGCAGTCCGCGCGTTTGCGGCAGACGGCCTGAAGTACGCGCAGTCCGGCCTCACGCAGAGCTACGTCTTTTTCATGATCGTCGGCGCCGCGGCGATCGTGGCCTATTTGCTGGGGTAGCGCGGTGGGCGTAGTCGATCAGCATCTGCTCACGATCATCACCTTCGCCCCGTTGGCGGTCGCGCTCTTTCTCATGGCGACGAGCATCTTCGCCTCCTGGCTCGGCGCAGAGGGGTTGCCCGCGCCGATCTGGAAGCCGATTGCGTTCGCGAGCAGCATTTTCACCTTCCTGCTGTCTCTGCGCTTGTTCGCGCTGTTCGATCCGCTCGAAACCGGCTTCCAACTCGTCGAGCACGCGCCCTGGATTCCCGAGTACGGCATCCACTATTTCGTCGGAGTCGACGGCATCAGCCTGTTGATGGTGCTGCTCACGACGTTCTTGATGCCGGTGGTCCTGCTCGCGTCGTGGAACGACGTGTCGAAGTCGCTGCGCGGCTATCTCTTCTTCATGCTCAGCCTCGAGACCGGAATGCTCGGCTCGTTCGTCTCGCTCAACGCCTTCCAGTTCTACGTGTTCTGGGAGGCGATGCTGGTTCCGATGTATTTCATCATCGGAATCTGGGGCGGTCCGCGGCGCGTCTACGCGGCGATCAAGTTCTTCCTGTTCACGATGGTGGGCTCGCTGTTGATGCTGCTCGCGATGCTCGTCCTCTATCACCTGGGCCTCGATCAGACCGGCGCGCTCAACTTCGATCTCGTGGCGTTGCCGGGCGCCACGGCGGGCGGCTTGATGCAGATCGTAGTGCCGGTGGACGGCATCTGGTGGCAGACGCAGACGTGGCTGTTTCTCGCGTTCGCGCTCGCGTTCGCGATCAAGGTGCCGATGGTTCCGCTGCACACCTGGCTCCCCGACGCCCACGTCGAGGCGCCCACTTCGGGCTCAGTCGTTCTGGCCGGTGTTCTGCTGAAGATGGGAACCTATGGCTTCCTGCGCTTTGCGATCCCGCTGTTTCCCTCGGCGGTGGTCGAATTCACGCCCTGGATCATGGCGTTGTCGGTGATCGGGATCGTCTATGGCTCGCTCGTCGCGATGGTGCAGTCGGACATCAAGAAACTCGTCGCGTATTCGTCGGTCGCGCACCTGGGCTTCGTGATGCTCGGAATCTTCGCGCTCAACGTCCACGGACTCAATGGCGGCGTGCTGCAGATGGTCAACCACGGGCTTTCGACCGGCGCACTCTTCATCTTGGTCGGGATGCTCTACGAGCGCCGCCACACCCGGCAGATCGCGGATTTCGGCGGCGTCGCGCGCCCGATGCCGGTCTTCGCGGCGTGCTTCGGCATCGTCACGATGTCGAGCATCGGTCTACCCATGCTCAATGGTTTCGTGGGAGAGTTCCTGATCCTGCTCGGCGCGTACCTCGCGGCGCCGCTGTTTGCGGTCGTCGCGACCTCTGGCGTGGTACTCGCCGCGGTCTACATGCTCTGGATGTTTCGGCGCGTGATGTTCGGCCCGGTCGAGAATGCCGAGAATCGGGGCCTGATCGATCTGGATCTGCGCGAGAAGGTCGTGATGATGGCGATGATCATTCCAATCATCTGGATCGGCGTGTATCCGAATCCGCTGCTGCGCCGGATCGAGCCGTCCGTGATCGAACTGATCCGCCAGTTCGACGCGCGCAAAGAGATCGTCGACACCGAACTCGAACTGGAATCCGGGTCCGAGTCTGAGTTCGGATCGGAGCCCCAGTCCGGATCGAAGCCCGAGTTCGAAGTGAAGCCCGAGTCTGGAGTCAAGCTCGAGTCTGGAGTCAAGCCCGAGTCTGGAGTGGAACTCGAGTCTGAAGTGAAGCCCGAGTCTGGAGTCAAGCCCGAGCCCGAAGTGAAGCCCGAGTCTGGAGTCAAGCCCGAGTCCGAAGTGGAGCTCGAGTCAGAAGTGCAGTCCGAATCCGACTCGGGATCCGCGAATCCGGGCGCGAGCGAGGAGCGGCTGTGATTCCCACACCGGATCTCAATCTCTCGGTCCTGCTGCCGATCGCGCTCGTCGCAATCGGCTCGATGGCGATCTTGATGGGAGAGGTGCTGCTCTCGCGCGCGGACAGCGTACTCGGCCGGCAAGCCACCGAATCCTGGATCGGAACCGTGCTCGCGATCACCGCGATCGCCTTCCTCGCCCTGGCGCTCATCCCCACTGGAATCGCGTTCACGTCGGGAGGCATCCAGGTCTTCAATCCCAGCCACGCGATGTACCAGCTCGATCCGTTCTCCTCGTTGGTGACTGCAGTCGTGATTCTTTCCGCGCTGCTCTCGTGCGGACTATCGATCGCCTATCTCTCCGAACTCCGGATCAACCACGGCGAGTACTACGCGCTCATCCTGCTCTCGGTGACGGGCATGATGTTGATGGTCGCGGCGGTGGACCTGATCGCCGTGTTCCTCGGGCTCGAGCTGATGAGCATCCCGATCTACGTGCTCGCGGGCTTCGATCGACGCAAACTGCGAAGCAACGAGTCGGCAATCAAGTACTTCCTGATCGGATCCTTTGCGAGTGCGATCTTGTTGTATGGCATGGCGCTCCTGTACGGGGTCAGCGGAAGCACCTCGTTCGAAGTGATCCGCGCGGGATTCGACGTCGGAAATCCGATGACCCTGGTCGGACTCGGCCTGATCGTGGTCGGTTTCGCGTTCAAGATTTCGATGGTTCCGTTCCACCAATGGACGCCGGACGTCTACGAGGGCGCGCCATCCGCGGTCACCGCTTTCATGTCGGTGACCGTCAAGGTTGCCGCGTTCGCGACGCTGATCCGGCTGCTCGGGATGGCCCTGGGTCCGCTCGACGGGACGCTCGACAACATCTTCTGGCTGATGTCCGCCCTGACAATCATCGTCGGAAATGCGATGGCGATCATCCAGGAGAACATCAAGCGCATGCTCGCGTATTCGAGCATCGCGCACGCCGGCTACCTGATGATCGGGCTCGTCACCGGAACGATCGAGGGCTACTCGGCGATGATCTTCTATCTGATCGCCTACACGTTCATGAACCTCGGCGCATTCGGCGTGGTGGTCGCGCTCGCGAACGGAGGCAACGACTGCGAGCGGATCTCCTCGTTTGCGGGCCTCGCGCGGACCCGCCCGGGCCTGGCCGCACTGATGACGCTGTTCATGCTCTCGCTGGCCGGCATACCCGGCACCGCGGGCTTCCTCGGGAAATTCCGCATTTTCATGGCCGCGGTGCACACCGGCGACCTCTGGTTGCTCATCATCGGTGTGCTCATGAGCGTGGTGTCGGTCTACTACTACCTTCGCGTTCCCGTGCTCATGTACATGAGAGAGCCGGTTGACGATTTGCGCCGCAAAGAGATCGCGACCGGCGAGGGTGTCGTGCTGATCGTCTGTGCGCTCGCGGTGATCGCGCTCGGCCTGCGCCCGAATCACGTGCCGATGCTCTTCTTCGGTGAACTCGACGTGCTCGACTGGGCGCGCCGATCCGTCGAGATGTTCTTCGGCGGCTGAGCGTTTCCGCTCAGCGGCTCTCGTGTTGCGTGCGGCGGCTGAGCGTTTCCGCTCAGCGGGCTCTCGCGTTGCGTGCGGCGGCTGATCCGGTCCGTGCGCGCCGCGCTCAGGCGGTGTTGGCGCCCGGGCCTTGCCCGCGCGCTCGGCGTTGTGCTTCTCTCTGGAATCATGCTCGACCCCCGAATGCTCGAGAGCCGCCGCGACGAGATCGTCGACAGCTGCAAGCGCCGCCGCGCCAAGGTCGACATCGACGCTGCGATCACCGCGCAAAAGCGCGTCGCCGAGCTTCAGACCGAACTCAACGCGCTAAACCAGCGGCGCAACGACCACCAGGCGGGTGGCCGGCGCAAGCTCGAACCCGACGAGCGCGAAGCGCAAGTCAGCGAGGGGCGGCGGCTCAAAGAAGGGGTGGCAGAGCTCGAAAAGCGCCTCGCGAGCGAACAGCAAGTGCTGCAGGCGCAGATGCTCTCGATCCCCAACCTCCTCCACCCCGATCTGCCCGACGGTGGCGAGGCAGATTTTCGCGAGCTGCGCCGGGTCGGGGCGCCGCGCAAGTTCGAATTCGCGCCGCTCGATCATCTTGCGCTCAACGAAAAACTCGATCTCTTCGACTTCGAGGCCGGCGCCAAGGTGGCTGGCCAGAAGTGGTACTACCTGAAGAATGCGGCCGTGCTGCTCGAGCTGGCCCTGCAGCGCATGGCGCTCGACTGCGTGATGCAGGCGGGATTCGCGCCTTTTGCGACGCCCGACGTCGCGCGCAAGGAGATCGTCGACGGCCTCGCGTTCAGCCCGCGCGGCTCCGAAACCCAGATCTACTCGATCGCGGGCACGGATCTGGACCTGATCGGCACCTCGGAAATCACGCTCGGTGGAATCCACGCCGACGCACTGCTCGACGAGGGCGATCTTCCGCTGCGCATGGCCGGGATCTCGCACTGCTTTCGCACCGAGGCCGGTTCCGCGGGCCGGGAGAGCCGGGGCCTGTACCGCGTGCATCAGTTCAGCAAGGTCGAGATGTTCGCCATTACGCGCCCGGAGGATTCCGAGGCGATGCACGAGGAACTCGTGGCGATCGAAGAGGGCATCCTGCAGGCGCTCGAGATTCCGTATCGGGTGATCGACATCGCAGCCGCCGATCTCGGCGCACCCGCCTATCGCAAGTTCGACATCGAAGGCTGGATGCCGATGCGCGGCGACGGCGGAGACTATGGGGAACTCACGAGCGCTTCCAATTGCACCGACTATCAGGCCCGGCGCTTGAAGACGCGCTTCCGACGCACGAGCGTCAAGAAGAACGAACTCGTCCACACCCTGAACGGAACCGCGGTCGCCGTACCCCGCACGATCGTCGCGATTCTCGAGAACCACCAGCGCGCCGATGGTTCGGTGGCAATCCCCAAAGCTCTGCAGAGCTACCTGGGACTCGAGAGCATTGAGCCCCGCTGATCACAGGATCGTTCTCGGAACCGCGGGCCATATCGATCACGGCAAGACGGCACTGATCCGCGCGCTCACGGGCGTCGACACCGATCGACTCCCCGAGGAGAAGGCGCGCGGGATCACGATCGATCTCGGCTTCGCACCGCTCGACCTCGACGACGGGCTGCGGGTGAGCGTGATCGACGTTCCGGGCCACGAAGGCCTCGTGCGCACGATGGTGTCGGGCGCGACCGGGATCGATCTGGTGCTGCTCGTGGTCGCCGCCGACGAAGGCGTGATGCCGCAGACCCGCGAACACGTCTCGATCTGCGAACTGCTCGGCATCGAGCGCGGGATCGTCGCGCTGACCAAGATCGACAGCACCGACGCGGAGCTCGCGGCGCTCGCGCGCGACGAAGTTTGCGCGTTTCTCGCCGACACCTCGCTGGCCGACGCGCCCGTGCTGGCGGTTTCTTCGCTGACCGGCGAGGGGATCGCGGAACTCCGCGGCGCGATCCGCAAAGCGATCGAAGCTGCGAGGCCCCGCACACCGCGCACGGGCCCGCCGCGCCTCAGCATCGACCGGAGCTTTTCCGCCAAGGGTTTCGGCTGCGTGGTCACCGGAACCCTCGTCGGCGGTTCGCTCTCGGTCGGCGACTCTGTCGAAATCCAGCCCGGCGGTCGGCGCTGCCGGATCCGCGGCCTGCAAAGTCACGGCGTTTCGGTCGAGAGCTGTCCGGCCGGCTTGCGCTGCGCGATCAACCTCCAGGGCGTCGAGCTCGCAGACGCCGCGCGTGGGCAGCTGATCTCCACGCCCGGGCTGCTCGCGCCGACCGTCTGTGCGGACGTCGAAGTCGCGTGGCTGCCCGTCGCGACGCCGGTCGAAGACACCGCGTCGATCGAGTTCCTGAGCGGAACCGCCAAGCGCCGCGCGCGACTTGCGCCGATCGGCGACGAACCGCTGCGGCCCGGCGAAGTCGGCTTCGCGCGGATCCACATCGAGGGCGAGGCGGTCGCTCTGGTTCCGGGTGATCGCTTCATCGCTCGCGGCTTTTCGCGCAACGCGAGATCGGGCAGCACGCTCGGCGGCGGCATCATTCTCGATGTTTCGCCGCCGCAGCGCCGCCGCAGCGATCCCGAAGTCTTGCGCGATCTCGAACAGCTCGCGGTCGGCGGGCCCGCGGAACGCCTAGCAGTGCTGATCCGCCGCAGCGGTTTCCGCGGCATCGAGAGCGATCGGCTGCGCGCAGAAGCCGGGCTCGACGCGAGCGTACTCGACGAAGAATTGGCCGCGCTCGCCGCCAAGGGCGAGATCGCATCGACCGCCAACCGCCGCTGGCTGCACGGCGAAGCGCTCGAGCTACTCGAACATCGCCTGCTCGAAAATCTCGCCGCCTACCACCGCGCCGAACCGATTCGGCCCGGCATGCCGACGGGCGCGCTGCGCGGAAGCCTGCCCGAAAACGTCGCGCGCGACAGCGCGGAGCTGATCGTCGAGCGACTCACGGATCGCGCTCTGATCAAGATCGAGGGCGATCTCGCCCGGCTCCCCGACCACCGTCCGACACTAAGCGCCGCCAATCAGGCGCTCGTGACTCGGATCGCCGCTGAAGCCCGCAGCGCGGCACTCGAACCGCCGTCGCTGAAGGACTGGCAACAGCGGCTTGGAATCGCCGCCGACCCGCTGCGGAGTCTGCTCGCGCATCTGGTGCGCGCCGGGCAGCTCGTGAGCGCGCCCGGAGATCTGTGGTTCGACCGCGCCGCCGTCGACGCGCTGCGTGAGAAAGTCATCGCCCAGCTCCGCGAGTGCGGGCGCCTCGAAACGCCCGACTACAAGGCGCTGGTCGGAGCCAGCCGCCGCACCGCGGTGCCGCTGATGGAGCTCTTCGACCAGGAGCACCTCACGGTGCGCAGCGGCGAAGCGCGGGTGCTGCGGCGCGGCTAATTCCGAGCCTCACAGGCGGCGGGCGATGAGCTGCTTCGCCGCTACTGGGTGGGGCGGCGCAATACATCCTGGGGCCCTTTGGACCAGATACGCAGCTTCGTCGCTCCGGTCAGAAGCTCGCGAAGCAAGCAAGAGTGGAGAAAGATCTCCACATCGGGACGCCTTCGTCCGTTCCGTCCTCCACTGGCAGTCCACGCGGTCGTGATCACCAAGCGAGATTCACGCGCGCGCCGAACGTACGCGGGCGGTCATGGGCGTCGAGCAGTGGCGAGCCGAGTAGGCTCGACCCCACGACCTTGGTCGTGGCCACGTCTTTGTCGAGGGCATTGTCGATGAAGAGATCGAGGCCCAGGTGGTCGCCCTCGCTCTTCCACATCAGGCGGAAGTTGAGCAGGTAATAGGCGTCCTGGGTATCAGCCGCCTCGTTGGTCGGTCGGAAGAAGATCTCGTCCGATGCGTAGACCTGCGCGAGCGGCGTGACGCTGCCGAAGCGCTCGATATCGATCTCGTAGGTCGCGATGATGTTGCCCGATAAGCGCGGCGCGCGGGAGAGCTCGTTTCCGGTGCAGTCCTGCACCGAGAGATCCTTTGCATCTCGGCAGTTCTCAAAGTCGGTGTAGGTCGTGTCGAGAAACGAGAACTGAGCCTCCAGGGTGAGCGGCTCGATCGGGCGCCAGGTGGATTCCAACTCGATGCCCCAGATGCGGGCGGTCGCGGCGCTTTCGACAAAGTACTGAACCTCTAAGAGCTGGCTCACTTGCAGATCGGTGTACCAATAGATGAACGCGGTGCCGTTCAACAGGAGTCGGTTGTCGAAGAGCGTGTTCTTCAGGCCGGCCTCCAGCGCGTAGATGTTCTCGGGATCGGCGATCTCGGGAGAGAAGATCCCATCGCAAGCCGGGACGTTGGGGTCGGAGTCGCAGTCCGGATCGCCGAGCTTGCCCCCGATCGGGGCGATGTCGTTGTTCAGCGTACCCGCCTTGTAGCCCGTCGCGAAGCGCCCGTATATGAGGGACTCGTCGCTGATCTGATAATCGAGGCTGATGCTGCCGGTCGGCTCGCCCCAGTCATCGGAGCGTGGGTCGTCGATCGGCTGGAAGAGCACGAAGGTCGTCGTATCCAGAAAGATGATCGGGCTCTCGAGGTCCGAATTCTTCCAGTCGTGACTGTAACGGACGCCGGTCTCGATCCGCAGCTTGTCGGTGATGCGGTACCAGCCGTTCACGAAGCCCGCGAGCGAGTAGGCGCTCGCTTCGAATTCCTGAGCGAAGGGTACGGGAAGTTCGATCGGCGGCGGCTGAGGGGGGGTGATCGGGATTGTCGAGGGCGCATCGATGTCGTTTTCGCTCGTCGTACCGAGATGGAAGATCCCCAGGAGCCAGCCGCCATTTCCGCCGTAGTCCGACAACCAGTCGATTTCGCCCACCCACTCGCTTCCCTTCCACGATTGGTCAGCAACGGCGAGCGGCAAGTCGGAGTAATCTTCATCGTTGACGCTCGAGTCGTCGAATTCCGTGAACGAGCCCAGCATGTGAAGGCTCGTGTCGCCGAAGAAGGGCATCCTCGGCATTTGCCATTGAATGTCGGCGTCGCCGTTGATCATCTTGTCATCGATGCGGCTCTTCGCGTCGAGGTTGACGTGCCGCGCGTTCTCGGGATTGGCTGTGGCTCCGGCGTAGATCGGCTGCTGACCGATGACCGGAAAATCGACGAACGCGGGCAGTGGCCCATCGCGTTTCAGCGCGAAGCCGACGCCGCGCTTCTGCGCGTAATTGAAACGGAACGTCATGTCGAGCGAATCGCCCGGTGTCAGTAGCAACTGTGTGCGAATGCCGAAGTCGTCGGCGTCGTCTGCGTCCTTGTCGGAGCCCTCTAACGCGAAATTCTTCTGGTAGCCATCTCGATTCTCCCAGAAGCCGCTCACGCGCACGCTGGCGAGGTCTTCGACGATCGGCACGTTCAGAACGCTGCGGGTCATCTTCTGGTCGTAGTTCCCGATCTGGATGTCTCCGAATGCCTCGAATTCCGGGCTCGGAGGGGTCGAGATGATGTTCATCGCACCGCCAGTGGCGTTGCGGCCGTAGAGGGTGCCCTGGGGGCCGCGGAGGACCTCGACGCGCTGAATGTCGAAAAACGTGAGCGCCGTGATCGAGCGAGCGCGATTCTGATAGATGCCGTCGAGATGGACCGCCGTCGACTGATCGGTGCCCTGGGCGTTCGAAACGCCGCGGATGGTGATCTTCGCCTCGCCCCGCTCCTGGCCAAACTGCATGTTGGGCACGAGGGCCTGGAGATCCTGGACCTGCGTGATGCCGGCCGCATCGAGCTGTTGACCCGAGATCGCCGACACCGCAGCGGGTACCTCCTGCAGTGTCTGCGAGCGCTTCTGGGCGGTGACGGTAATCGTTTCGATGCCGGCGTGCGGATCGTCGTCGGCATTCGCGACCGCTACTTCGTATTCGCCGAGATCATCGTAGAGGCGACCGCCTTGATCGGGAGAGAGCGGGTCGCTGCCGTCGGCTACGGGGCCCGTTGCGGCCGAGTCATCGCCCTGTGCTCCCGCTCCGAAAGCCAAGAACACGACTGCGACGGCGACGATCCGGGCCTGGCCACGCCGGCGATGACTCCACCGCATCAAGAATTCTCCTCACCCACCACGCGGAGTGGTCACTCCAGGTCTCCCGGGTCCTGCCTGCGCCTCCCCATGCGATCGTGCGAGCCCTCGATGCGACGAGGCATGCCAATCCGCCGCGTGAGAAATCACGGCCAAAAGTATCCGGGTCGAACGCCCCGTCCAGGGTGAGGTCCTTCCCGGATTACCGACGGTGCGCGGATTACCGACGGTGCGACCCCGCGCGGTCTCCGCGCCTGGACCCGATCAGCGAGGGCTCGCGTAGAGAGCGGCAGCGTCTCCGCGCTCGCGCAGGCGACCGAGCCCCACGAGCCCGACCGCACCCGCAAACAAGAGGATCTCGCCATTGGGCTCGGGTACTTCTATCGCTTCCCATGTGTCTTTCACCGTCGCGTCTGCATCGGGCCGATTGATATCGTCTGAAGGATCGCCCGGCGTTCCGTTGTCGCTCACGAACGAGTCTCCAAACACAGTGTCCGTGAGCACGCTGAAGGTCGGCAGTGGCACGTCGAAGGTTCCACTCAGATCTCTCGGAAAAGGGTCCTGCACAAACGCGCAACCAAAGCCACTGCAGGTCGCCCCGCCGATGACCGATTCCTGGTAGGGCGCCACTACGTTCTCCCAGCTGATCGTCGAGCCCGAGAGGGTTCCGGTGCCCTTGCGCGACAGCACGGTACTGATGATCGTGGTCACGAGTGAGAGGCCCGAATCAATCTTGAACTGCCGCTCGAACTGTGTGTCGACGAGCTCGACTGGGCCATCGACGATGTTGCCGCCCGGCACGTCTGCGGTGAATTCGAGGGTGACGAACAGGGGACTGGCCACCTGGACGCTCACGTTTGGGTCGCCAGAGTTCACGACATCGAAGACGAAATCGGCATCTCCAAGTCCGGAGGGAGTATCCGAGATCTTCTGGAA
The DNA here is from genome assembly GCA_964494795.1 of uncultured Spirochaetales bacterium. Taxonomy (GTDB): domain Bacteria; phylum Myxococcota_A; class UBA9160; order UBA9160; family SMWR01; genus JACZVU01. The sequence goes on from CAZBSV010000161.1 coordinate 40,371, forward strand.
GTAGGCCCCTCCGTCGATGGTCTCCAAGCTATACGTGATCGTCACCTTTGGCTCTGGGAGTGCCACCGCACTGGTTGCAAGCATCACCACGGTTAACGCGATGCTCAGCATGCATGCTCGCCATAACAAGCTCGTTGAGAGAAGATCGTCCGAATTCATCTGGGTTCCCTTTCTTACACATAGCGGCATCGACCACGGAAATTCTATTGCTGTAGCGGCGCCAATAGGTAAAAGAAGCTGCGTTTTCGGCAACGACCGATTATGCGCGTTCGATTAAGTAAAGCAGAAGAGTGGAGAAAGATCCCCACATCGGGCGGCGGTTTCGCTCGGGCGCGCGCTCCTGGTTCGGCGCGGGTGGGCGTATGGCACGTTCGAATCGGCGAGGCCCCCGCGGACTCCCCGTGAGAACAATCAGGCCAATCGACTCGTTGCCTATTCCCCGTGCCTAGTGTCACGACTAATGATATAGTGCCGACTTGTTTAGAGTGTTCTCTAATGTTGAGTGTTCTCTAATGTTGAGTGGAGTCTAAGTTGAGCGATTCCGATCCTGCACCGATCCCGGTTGGCCGTCGCGAGCGACGCAAGCAAGAGGCCCGCTCGCGTCTCTACGAAGCAGCCCGCCTGCTCTTCAACCAGCAGGGCTACGACGCGACGACCGTCGAACAGATCGCCGAAGCCGCCGACTGCGCGCCGGCAACCTTCTTCAATCACTTCCGGAATAAACAGACCGTACTCGGCTTGATGGCGAGCGAGGTCGTGTCGCACCTGCAGCAGATGCTCGAGGTCGAGTTCAAACACACGGGTTCGGCAGAGCAGCGCCTGGTCGGCCTGGCGACGACGGCGGCCAACCAGATCGCGCAGCATCACGACCTAGCGCGCGACGTGATGCTCGAACTCGTGCGGACGCGCGGGCGGCCCGAGGCGCAGACGCCCTATCTGGATCAGATCTTCGAGCCGATCGAAGGCGTGCTGAGCGAAGGCCAATCGAATGACGAAGTCCGCGACGACCACGACGCTCGCTTTCTGACCCGCATGATCGTGGGGATGCTCAACACCGCGATCACCCACTGGCTCGCCGATCCGAGTTACCCGATCGAACGAGAACTGCCGCGTGCGGCACGCTTCGCCTGGGACGCCGTGCGCGCCCGATCCAACTAACGCTGATTCCACTCGAGCAAGCAAGGACTCCAAGATGACCCATGCCCCCTCGACATCGACTTCGTCGCTCCGACTGCTGGGGCGCGGAGATTCAGCAATGTTCGCTAAGAGGCATTCGATTCAGTAGCGCGGAAGTATGGAGAAATGCCCCGCACTGGCTCAGCACGGTTGAGAGTGCGATCGTCCGCGGCGATGGATGTGACTCGAGAGCGCAAAGCGAACAAGAAATACCTCACACCGAAGGGCAAGTCCCTCGCGTGGATCACGCGCATGCACCTGCGGCTCTACCGATGGACCGGCGGTCTGCTGGGCAAGACGGTGTTCCAGATGTCGGAACAGGGCAGTCGGTTTCCGCTGCGGGCGATGCAGATCCTCTTGCTTACCACCACCGGCTGCAAGTCGGGGTTGAAGCGCACGGTGCCGCTCCCCTACTTCGAGTACGACGGTCGCATCTTCATCGTCGGCTCGTTCGCCGGCGGCGCGAAGCACCCGGCCTGGTATCACAACCTTCGCGACGACCCGAAGGTGCACACCCAGATCGGTTTCTCCAAAGGTCCGGCCGTCGCGCGAACGCTCGAGGGCGAAGACCGCGAGCACTACTGGGCGGTGTTCAGCGGCGACTGGCCCCGCTACCGGATCTACCAAGAGGGTACGCCGCGCCAAATTCCGCTCGTCGAGATCGTGTGAAATTTCAGCGGCGGCTCAGTGCCGAATTCGAAGCACTCTTAAGACCCAGATTTCAATCCGTAGGGCTGAAATCAGCTGGCGGTTCGCTCCGTCCATGCGGGTCGGAGAGGCGCTGCGTCGGTCACCTCCATCTTTCCGATGGGATATAGTTCACGGCGCGCCCGCGCAGCGGCCGGCGTCAACCGCGGAGAAAGTTGAACATGCCCGAATTCGTCCATCAACCCATCTTCGAGCTCGGCGAAGACGACACGAATTACAAGCGGCTCGACGCTGCGTCGAAGCACATTTCCGTCGCCAAGATCGACGGCCGTCAGATCTTGAAGGTGGGCGCCGCGGCGCTGCAGCAGCTCGCCGCCGAGGCGTTCGACGATGTTTCGCACCTGCTGCGCGCCGGGCACCTCGCTCAGTTGCGCAAGATCCTCGACGACCCGGATGCCTCCGCGAATGATCGCTTCGTGGCGCTGGAGCTGCTCATCAACGCGAACATCGCGGCCGGGCGCGAGTTGCCTGGCTGTCAGGACACGGGGACTGCGATCGTCATCGGCCACAAGGGCGAGAACGTCTTCACGGGCATCGACGATGCGGCGGCGATCTCGCGCGGGATCTACGACACCTATCAGCAAAAGAACCTGCGCTACTCGCAACTCGCGCCGCTCGACATGTACACGGAGAAGAACACGGGGACCAATCTGCCCGCGCAGATCGAGATCTACGCGGAACCGGGCGACGATTACGAGCTGCTGTTCATCGCCAAGGGCGGTGGCTCGGCGAACAAGACCTTTCTCTATCAGGAAACCAAGGCGCTGCTGAATCCGGAATCGCTGCTGCGCTTCGTGGCCGAGAAGATCCGCACGCTCGGCACGTCGGCGTGCCCGCCCTACCACCTCGCGCTCGTCGTCGGCGGCATGTCGGCGGAGTTCACGCTCAAGACCGTCAAGCTCGCGAGCGCGCATTATCTCGACCGGATTCCGACCTCGGGAAGTGAAACGGGTCGCGCGTTTCGCGACGTGGCGCTCGAAGAAGAGGTCCACCGGCTGTGCAACGAGACCGGCATCGGCGCGCAGTTCGGCGGCAAGTACTTCGCGCACGACGTGCGCGTCATCCGCTTGCCGCGCCACGGCGCTTCGTGCCCGGTCGGCCTCGGCGTGTCGTGCTCCGCGGACCGGCAGATCCTCGCGAAGATCAACCGAGACGGCGTCTTCCTCGAGCAGCTCGAAGAGAACCCCGCCAAGTACCTGCCCGAGGTGACTCCCAAGGATCTCGACGGAAAGGTCGTGAAGATCGATCTGCGCCGACCGATGTCCGAGATCCTCGCGGAACTCAGCCGCTATCCGGTCGCCACGCGACTGTCGCTGAGCGGCCCGATGGTGGTCGCGCGCGACATCGCGCACGCCAAACTCAAGCAGCGGCTCGACGCGGGGGAGGATCTGCCGCAGTACTTCAAGGATCGCATGGTCTATTACGCGGGGCCCGCGAAGACACCCGAAGGCCGCGCCTCGGGTTCGTTCGGCCCGACGACGGCTGGCCGGATGGACTCCTACGTGGATCTCTTCCAGAGCCGCGGCGGGAGCATGGTGATGCTCGCCAAGGGAAACCGCTCCACGCAGGTGCGCGACGCTTGCAAGAAGCACGGCGGTTTCTACCTCGGCTCGATCGGCGGCCCGGCCGCGCGCCTCGCGGACCACAGCATCAAGCAGGTCGCTGTGCAGGAATATGAGGAGCTCGGCATGGAGGCGATCTGGCGCATCGAGGTCGAAGACTTTCCGGCCTTCATCGTGATCGACGACAAGGGCAACGACTTCTACGCCGATCTCGTCAAGCGCCCGACGCCGATGCTGCAGATCCGATCGGAACCCGAGAACTAACTCCCAGTCGCGCTCCCAGTCGCGCCGGAGACCGCGTCGGGGGCCGCGATGGTCTGGCCGCCATCGATGATGAGCGTTTCTCCGGTCAGGAAGCCGCAGCTCTCCGACGCGAGAAACACGATTGCGTTCGCGATCTCTTCGGGGGTGGCGACGCGGTCCATCACCCCGCAGCCCACGAGCGGTTCGCCCGGGGCGGGGATGTAGCCGACGGTCATGTCGGTGCGCACCCAACCCGGTGCGACGCAGTTGGCGCGGATTCCCCACTTCGCGAAGTCGACGGCCATCGAGCGGGTGAGGCCGTGAATGCCCGATTTTGCCGCGCAGTAGTGGCCGCTCGACGCCTCGCTCTCGAAACCCGAAGTCGATCCGACGGTCACGATCCGCCCGCGGCGGCCTGCGTCGCGCATCGCGCGCGCGGCTTCGCGCCCGCAGAGAAAGCTGCCGCGCAGGTGCACGGCCATCATTTCGTCCCACTGCGCGACCGTCATTTCGGCCAGGTTGACGACGTCGCCGTCGATGCCCGCGTTGGCGACCATCACGTCGAGTCTGCCAAATCGTTCGACGCTTTCGGCGACCAGGCGAACGACATCCGCCTCGACGGCAACATTCGCCGCGATGCCCTCGACGGCTCCGAATGCGGAGAGTTCCTTGACGGCGGCCTCGACCGACGCGGGCCGCACGGACGAGACCACGACCTTCGCGCCCTCTCGGAGCAGCGCCTGCGCGGTTGCGCGCCCGATCCCGCGCGATCCGCCCGTCACGATCGCCACGTGATCCTTCAGGCCGAGGTCCATCGAATGCTCCTGCGCGCTACGGGAACACGCCTCGCACGAGCTTCGCCCGCGTGATGCGCGCGATGCCGCGCATCAGGGCGGCGGTGCGCAGCGTGACGCCCTTCTCTTTCGCGAGATCGTCGACGCTACGGTAGGCGGACAGCATCAGATCGATCAGTTTGCGATTGACTTCTTCCTCGGTCCAGAAGAACTGCTGCAGGCCCTGGACCCACTCGAAATACGAAACCGTGACGCCGCCCGCGTTGGCGAGAATGTCGGGCACCACGAGGATGTTGCGATCGGCGAGCACGGCATCCGCCTCGAGGGTGGTCGGCCCGTTCGCACCTTCGACCATCATCTTGCAGCGAAGCGCGGCGGCGTTCTTTTCGGTGATCTGGTTCTGGATCGCGGCAGGGATGAGGATGTCGCAGGGCAGTTCGAGCAGTTCCTTGTTGCTCACCGCATCGCCGTGCGGATAGCCCCTGAGGTCATCGCCGTTTTGTTGCAACCAGGCGCTGACAGCCGCGATGTCGAGGCCGTTTGGGTTGTAGGTTCCGCCGCCGATGCTCGAGACCGCGACGACTTTCGCGCCGAGCGTCGACGCCAGGCGCGCCGCCACCTCACCCACCGCACCGAATCCCTGCACGACCACCGTCGCACCCTCGAGCGAACGCCCGAGCGAGCGGCAGGCTTCTTTCGCGCACGTGATCACGCCGCGCCCGGTTGCCTCGCGCCGCCCATGCGAGCCCCCGATCTCGATTGGCTTGCCGGTCACGACGCCGGGAACCGCGTAGCCCTTCTGCTGGGAGTAGGTGTCCATGATCCACGCCATCACGCGCTCATCGGTGCCGAGATCCGGCGCCGGAATGTCGCGATCCG
>CAZBSV010000162.1:0-23340 GCA_964494795.1 uncultured Spirochaetales bacterium
CCGTCCTGGCCGAGCTTCACGACCAACATGCGCGGGCGGCGCCCCTCCTCGGCGGCGAAGCAACGAACCGCTTCGAGCACTTCGTCGAATTCGCCGTCGCCTGCATACACGCCGCGGTACACCCCCGAGACGGATTGTACATCCGCCCGGTAGCGGGTGAAGACGCGCTCGAGCGTCTCACTGATCTCTCCAACGCTCGCGCGCGCGCGCGCGGCGTCGATCGAAGCCGCGAGCAGGTTGCCCTGACCGCTGCGCGCAACTTCCTGAAGCGCGTTCAGCGCGCTTTCGACCGCGCGCGCGTCGCGCTTCGCGCGAACCGACTCGAGGCGTTCGATCTGGGATTTTCGGACGGCTTCGTTGTCGATGTCGAGCAGCTCGAGCTCGCCCTCTTCGTCGAGTTTGTATTTGTTCACGCCGACGATCGTGTCGATGCCGCGATCGATTCGCGCCTGGCGGCGTGCCGCACAGGCCTCGATCCGCAGCTTCGGCATGCCCGCGACGATCGCCTGCGTCATACCGCCGAGCGCCTCGACTTCCGCGATGATCTTGCGCGCCTCGGCGGCGACGCTCGCCGTCAGCGACTCCATGAAGTACGAGCCGCCCCAGGGGTCGATTACGAACGGGATTCCGGTTTCTTCGGCGAGAATCAACTGGGTGTTGCGCGCGGTGCGCGCCGTGTTGTCCGTCGGTAGACCGAGCGCCTCGTCATACGCGTTGGTGTGCAGCGATTGCGTGCCGCCGAAGACGGCGGCCATCGCCTCGATCGTCGTCCGAATCACGTTGTTGAGCGGATCGTGCTCGGTGAGGCTCGCGCCCGACGTCTGACAGTGGGTGCGCAGCATCGACGAACGCGGATCCTGGGGTTCGAATTGCGAAATCAGTTCCGACCAGACCAGCCGCGCCGCGCGCAGCTTGGCGATCTCGAGGTAGAAATTCATCCCGATCGCCCAGAAGAACGAGAGCCGCGGCGCGAACTCGTCGATCCCCAGGCCCTTCGAGAGCGCGGCTCGCACGTAGTCGAGGCCATCCGCGAGCGTGAAGGCGAGTTCCAGCGTCGTCGTCGCACCCGCCTCCTGCATGTGATAGCCGCTGATCGAGATCGAATTGAACTTGGGCATGTGCCGGCTGGTGAATTCGATGATGTCCGCGACCGCACGCATGCTCGGCTCGGGCGGGTAGATGTAGGTGTTGCGAACCATGAACTCCTTGAGGATGTCGTTCTGGATCGTCCCCGTGAGCTTTTCGCGCGGGCAGCCCTGCTCTTCTCCCGCGACGATGAACGAGGCCAGTACCGGCAACACCGCGCCGTTCATCGTCATCGAGACCGACATCTGATCGAGCGGAATTCCATCGAACAGGATCTTCATGTCCTCGACGGAATCGATCGCTACGCCGGCCTTGCCGACGTCGCCCGTCACGCGCGGGTGATCGGAGTCGTAGCCGCGATGGGTGGCGAGGTCGAACGCCACCGATAGGCCCTTCTGCCCCGCGGCGAGGTTGCGCCGGTAGAAGGCGTTCGATTCCTCGGCGGTCGAAAACCCCGCGTATTGGCGGATCGTCCACGGTCGGTTCGCGTACATCGTCGCGCGCGGCCCGCGAACGAAGGGCGGCATACCGGGAAGCGAGTGCGCAAACTCGAGGTTTTCGCTGTCGGCCGCGGTGTAGAGCGCCTTGATCTGCAGGCCTTCGGGCGTTTCCCAGACCAACTGATCCGGATTGGCGCCGCGCAGCTCCTTGCGCGCAAGCCCACGCCAATTGGCCATGTCCAGCGCTCGCTTGGCGGTTTTGTTCTTCGGCCTCGCGGTTTTGTTCTTCGGCCTCGCGGTTTTGTTCTTCGGCTTGGCGGTTTTGCTCTTCCGCTTGGCGGTTTTGTTCTTCGGCTTGGTGGTTTTGCTCTTCGGCTTGGTGGTTTTGCTCTTCCGCTTGGCGGTCTTGCGCTTCGGCTTGGCGGTTTTGCGCTTCGGCTTGGGAGTTTCGCTCATCGCTTGGGGGTCCGGCTCATCGTCGCTCTCCCAGTGGACGCCCCATTCTATGGGAATCGACGCAGGTATGGGAATCGACGCAGGCGGTCCCGTGCTCCGCGGGCGGCGGCCGCTGCCCACACGCCGAGGCGCGAAACCATAGCCACTTCACCCCAACCAGGCATCGCCTCGCGGGGGCGCTTCGCGGCTGGCTAGAGCCGGGAGCCGAAGCGCTTCGCGCGCTCGAACTCGCGCGCGATGCCCTCGAGCGGTCGCTGCCAGCCCTCGACGTCCGTGCGAACCACGTGCAACCGCTGGCCGTCCTCGAACGATTCGAAGCGCGCGACACTGCGCTCGTAGAAATCCAGGCCGGCGTCGGATGCGGTCGCTCCTGCGGCTTCGCGCCGGGCGAGTCTCGACCGGGCGACCTCGGGAGCACAGCGCACTTCGAGCATTCGGCAATCTACAGCAAGATCCGCCGCCAGATCGGCCGCCGCCTCGCGGTGACGGCGCCGGCTGAAGGTCGCATCCAGGATCGCCACTCGCCCGGATCCCACGACCGGGCGCGCGCGCTCGAAGACGGCTGCATAATTGCGCTCGACCGCGTCGGGCGCGTAGAGGCCCTCGTCCGGAAGCGCTCCAATTCTCAGCAACGGAGGCAAGGCAGCGAGGGCTTTGCGCACGCGGTCCGACGAGATCACGACGCCTCCCACGGCGTCCGCAAGCGCATCCGCCACGGTACTCTTCCCGGTGCCAACGACACCCGCGACAACGATCAATGCACCTTTGCGCGGAGTTCCCGCCGCGGCTCCGGCTAGTTCCAGGTGGCGGCTCGCGCTCTGCTCGGCCCGCAGTCGCTGCTTCGCCTCGATGGCCCGATCCGCACTCGCGATCGCCGCAACCATGGCGCGGACCAGCGCCCGATAGGCGATGAAATAGTCAATGAGGCTGTAGAGATCGAAGTCGTCCCGCTCGATCGCGTAGCTGCGCAGGAAGCGCTCCGCGAGGCGCTGTTGATCGCGATATTCGAGATCCATTGCCAGAAATGCGACTTCCGACGCGGTGTCGATCTGCCGCAGCTCTTCGCTGAACTCCAGACAGTCGATGATCACCGGTTCCGACGCGTCGGCTTCGAACCAGATGTGCTGAAGGTGAAGATCGCCGTGGCCGTCGACCGCCCGGCCCGCGAGTCGACGCGCTTCGAAGCGCTGGGCGTGGTTTCGGGCGAATGCGCGCAGCGCGTGGGCAGTGCCGGCCAGCTGGTCACGCACCTCGCCACCTGCCCAGGTCGCAAAGAGTGTGCGGAAGCACTCCTCTACCGGGTCGACGCAGCGCGCATACCACTCGGCGGCCGCGAAGGGCGCTGGTCTCCCGAGGCGATTGCGCTGGTGGAAGTTCGCGAGCTGGCACGCCACGCGATCGATCTGCGAGGCGCTGAGAGAACCCTTCTCGAGCAGCGAAAGCGCATCTCGCCCGGTCCGCAGCCGCCGCATCACCACGAAGTGTTCAGGCGCGTCGCGCTCGAAGTGCTTGGCTTCGGAGATCGGACCCGCCCAACCGCGCCGACCGTCGGTGAGCAGTGGCGACACGCCGAGGTAGACATCCGGCGCGAGCCGCCGATTGAGCGCAACCTCCCGCGCGCAGTCGGCGTTCCTTGCGCCGCGCGTCGAAAAATTGACAAAGCCCAGATCGACCGATTTTCGGAGCTTGTAGACGCGCGCTTCCGTCAGAAAGACATGCGAGATGTGGGTCTGGATCCAGCTGGCGCCGTTTCCGGCGCTCGGATCCGCGGGGTACGCTTCTGGCTGCGTAAATCCCTCGAGGATCTGCGGCGAATAGCAATCGATCGCGTCAATCGGAGCGGTGCCCACCTGACGGCTCCCTTTCTGGCGGCTCCCTATCGTGAGCAGATCTCAGCCCCCGACTTCAAAATGGCCCGCCGCGCTCCGTGCATGCGCGGGGAATGCCTCAGCGAGGATTCGCGCGCTCCTGCATCGAGGGTTCCAGCTGCTCGCCCACTCGATCAGCTCGAACCCGCGCTGTGTGCGCGCTGCATCAGCTGCTCGAGTTCTTCGAGTCGCTTCACGACGTCCGGGGGCACGTGGCTGCCCGATGATCCCGTGTACCCCGAGATCAGAAACTCCTCGAGGAGCTCGAAGGCTTCATCCGCGTAGTCCTGCTTCGGCCCCAATCGAATCGCGGTTTCGAGGAAGAACTCGGTCTGGGAGGCCCAGAACGAGCGCCCGACGCGCGCCTCGACGACACCGAGCAGATAGTAGGCTTCGCCGACACGCGCTGGCGCGTCGGTGGTCGACGCCACGTAGCGCTGCAGCAGCCCCGAAGCCGCGATCAGGCGAACCAATTCCGACGGGCCGGAAACGTGCGAGTCTTCGAGCACGGGGTCGACGAGTTCGCGCGCCCGTGCGATCGGATCGCGATCGGGCGCATCCTCGAGCGCCTTCAGGGATTGGATCCAGGCGTCCACGTGCGGCCGCAACCGGTCCGGGAGATCTTTTCGCGCGGCGAGTCGCTCGAGGTTCGAGATCGCCCGGCCCGGGTTTCCCTGCACGCGCAGACACAATTCGAGGTAATTCTCCAGGCTGCCCGATAGATCGAGCTCGGCAATCGATGCGCTGGGGTCCGCGAACATCGACTCGTAGGTCGCGAGTGCGCGATCAAATTGGCGCGTCGCGACCTCGAATTGCACGCGCTCTTCCCGGGGCAGCGCGGCGATCGCCGTCTCGTCGGTGAGGCGCTTGCCGAGATCGTGCATGCGGTCGTCGGGCAACCGCGAGTGGCACGCGACGCAGGTTTCGGTCAGGTGCTGCAACAGAAATCGCGCCTCGTCCGCGCGGCCCTGCTCGAAGCGCCTTCGAATCTCGACGCTATCCCGCGCGAGGCTTCCGCTCAGCTGCGCGAAGCCCAGCTCCCGGCCGGCGGCGTGCGCTTCGAGTCGTTTTGCGCTGCGGGCCAGGCTCTCGAGAGCGCGATCCGCGGCAGCGCGATTCGCGGGGTCACGAAATCGCGCTTCATCGAGACTCAGCGGAAGCACTACCCGCAGCGCGTCGACGATCTCGGCCATGATCCGCCCGGCCTCGGGATCCGGCGATTGCGCGCGAACGCTTTCCGCCGCGAACAGCGCCAGCGCGCAACCCAACCAGCGCCAACGACTCAAAGTCAACAGTCTCATTCACCCCCCTCGCTCATTCATCCCCTTCGCTCCGCCATTCCCAGCGCTCGACCCATACCGCAGACTCGAACCCAACGCTCGATTCGAGGGATCGGCGCGTCGCGTTCTTCTTCAGAGCACAATGCGTGCCAGCGCAATCTCGTGCCAGGCTCGCGCAAAATGCAGATTCGGGGACAATATGCCTCATCGAGAATCAAAATTTCCTGATTCAATGCTTATTTTCCCTTGCTCGACCGGCGCTGTGTGCTTATTGCTTGCGGCGTCGCCCAATGTGATCCCCAAAGTACGGAGTGATCCCCAAAGTACGGAGGCTTGAAAATGTCTCGCTTCAAACAAATCCTCGTTCCCGTCGACTTCTCCGAGCACTCGACAGCCGCTCTCGAAGCCGCCGTCGAACTCGCGAAAATCTTCGACTCGAAGCTCCACCTGCTGCACTGCTATCCCCTCCAGCCCGGCGGAATCTCACCCTACGGAATCATGATCCCGTCGAGCTACATCTCCGAGCTTCGCGAAGCGGCGACGCGACAGCTCTCGGAGTGGCAGCAAAAGCGGGTTCCGGCGGGCATTCCAGTCGAAGCGTCGACGCTCTCCGAAGCGCCGTCGGAAGCCATCCTCCAGACCGCCAAACGGATCCGAGCGGACCTGATCGTGATGGGAACCCGCGGCCTTTCCGGTTTCAAGCACGTTCTGCTCGGGAGTGTCGCAGAGCGGACCGTGCGACTGGCTAGCTGCCCGGTGCTGGTCGTTCCTGTCCCCGAGCCGAAGGCGTCCGGCGACAAAAAAACCGCGAAATCGAAGTGACCCAGCCGTGCGATCCAACCCGCCAAAGGAGAACCGACCCATGAACATGCGGCAACGACTAGAAGACGAACTCGAGGATCTGCGCACGACGCGCGACGAACTGCGCGTGCGCCTGCACCTCGGGAAGATGGGCGCGCAGGAACAGTGGGAGCGGATCGAGAAGAACTGGCAGCACGTCGAGTCGAAACTCAAGATTGCGAGCGGGGCGGGCCGGGAAATCGCCGAAGATGTCGCCGAAGCCGCCGGCCTCGTCGTGGAGGAGATGAAAGAAGGCTACGCGAAGCTCCGCAAGCTGCTCTAAAACGACCCGGCCGCGCTCGCGCGCAACAGCACTGCAGGTGAGCACTGCAGGTGATCCCGTGCCTCAGCGCGCGCCCGCGTACAGCTTGACGAAGTCGCTTTCCGTCAGGATGCCCACCAGCCGCGCTTCTTCCGCGACGACCACGCAGCCGATCTTTCGCTCGAGCATCAAGCGGGCAGCCTGCTGGAGGGGCGCGAACGGGTTCACCGTGACGACCTCGGTGCTCATGATCTCTTTGACGAGGAGCTGGTCGAGCAGTTTCTGCTGCGCGAATTCTCCATAGCCGATACAGCGCGCGAGTGCGCCGCGAAACAGGTCGCGTTGGCTGACGATACCGACGATCTCACCATCTTCGTCCAGCACGGGCATGTGGCGGATGCGGCCGAGCCGCATCACGTCGTCCGCGATCTTGAGCTTGTCGTTCCGCTTGAGCGTTGCGACCTCCTTCGTCATCACGTCGCCCACATAGACCACCGGGTTCATGGCTCACCTCCGCCGAATCGATTGGATTCCCAGTGATGCACATCCGGTGCCAGCCGAAACGCCAGCAGCGCGCCCGGAACCTGGTTCAATGGGGCAAACCGCCACGCGCGGACTCGGGCGCTACTCTGCGAGCGGTGTCGATGCTCGGCCGATAACGTCCATCGACTTCTGAGCGCCGGGGCAAACTGCGAAGATGGCCAGATCCGAACCCACCGAGCGCGATCGACAGGTCGAGCGCGTCCTCGTGTACACAGGGCTCGCGAATCTGGCTGTGATGATCGCCAAGGCGAGTGTCGGATTTCAGACCGGCTCGGTCGCGATCCTCGGCGACGCGGTCCACTCGCTCGCAGATTTCGCGAACAACGTGGCCGGGATCATCGCGACCCGGATTGCGCGCGAGCCCCCCGATCCCGAGCACCCGTATGGGCACCGAAAGTTGGAAACCCTCGTCGTGTTCGGGATTGCCAGCCTGCTCTCGGTGCTCGCGATCGAGATCCTCCTCGGCGCGTTCGACCGCGACCCGCGCGAAATCACACACGAGCGCTGGGGGCTCTTCATGATGTTCGGCGTGCTCGGTGTCAACATCGCAATCACGCTCTCGGAAAACCGCTGGGGGCGCCGACTCGATTCGGAAATCCTGCGTGCAGATGCCCGGCACACCTTCTCCGATGTTCTGACCACCGTCGCCGTGATCGCCGGCTGGCAACTCGCCGCGCGTGGATACCTCTGGCTCGACGCACTCGCGTCGATCATCGTTGCGTCGATGATCCTGTATCTCGCGTACGGTCTGTTCCAGAAGGCGATTCCCGTTCTGGTCGAGCGCAGCATCGCCAACCCGGACGCGCTGTCGACCGCGGCGTCCGGGGTTTCCGGCGTGCGCGAAACCCGTCGGGTTCGCTCGCGCCAGGGCGGATCGGGCCCGGCGATCGAACTCGTCGTGAGCGTCGATCCCAATCTGTCGACCGCGGATTCCCATGCAATCGCAGACGAGATCGAGCGTGTGATCAGTGAAAAGTTTTCGGTCCACGACGTCACGGTGCACATCGAGCCGCACTGACCCGCGAGCCCGCGGCGTCGCGTCAGCGAACACCAGGTCGCGTCAGGATCGGGAAATATTCGACCACGTAGATCGTATACGCGGCTGCGAACAGGCCACCGGCCGCGATCAGGCCCGCGAGCTGTGCATTTCCTGGCAACAGCGGCGCCAGCACGCGCGCCGCGCCTGCGCTGATCACGAGCAGATAGGCGGCCGCAGCCGCGCGAGAGGCTTGCAGCGGGCGCCCCGTGTGGCCGAGCGGAGCGCGCGTGAGAAACGCGAGGATCATCGTCGCCATCGCGCCCGCCCCCATCGCGTGGAACGCGGCGGTTGGCGGGATCCACCCCGTGAGGTTCGAAACCGCGCGCGCGGCGAATGCGACGATCAGCCAGCCCTGACCGACGTGAAGCACGCAGAGCAGCGGATTGTTGAAGCTCTCGCGAAAGCGCCAACCCCGCGCGCGCAAGGCGAGCAGCAGCGCGACCAACAGCGCCAGCCACCCGTTCAGCATTTCCAGCGCTGGCGCGCCAACGAGATTTCGACTGACCAGATCGATTGCGAGTGAAACGACCAACGCGAGAATCGCGGCCTTCGAGAGCGCTTCACTCGTCTGCACGCTCTGCTCTTTGCCCTGCGCGCGAAGCGCGCCGCGCGTGAAGTTCGGGACCACGCGCCCGCCGATGATCGTCAGCATCGCGATCAGCACGTAGGTTCCGAGATACAGGCCGGTGGTAGCGCGGCCCGGCCAGGCCGCGCTGTAAGGGAGCAGACTCAGCAGGTTCGCGAACCAGAGCAGCACCAGGAACAGCACGAACACGTAGTGGCGCGCGCTTCGACTCCGATGAATCGGCGGCACCACGAAACAGAGCAACGCCGGAATCAGCAGCAGATCGATCCCCGCCGCGACACCGTTCGGAAGCGCTGCAGAAAACCAGATGCCCGCCCTGCCGAGCAGCCACAGCGCGGCGAGAAACGCGAGCGCGCCACCGGTCACCGGCTGCGAAGACGTCCAGTTGGGAACTGCCGTCAGCAGGAAGCCGCAGACGGCGGCAATCGCCCAGCCGAAGACCATCTCGTGGCCGTGCCACCAGCTTGGCGGCGCCGCGCTCGGCAGCTGCCACCAGCCCACGAGTGCACCGACCCAGGCCACGACTGAGATCGGCGCGTAACAGCCCGCGGCGAGAAAGAACGGCCGAAAGCCGTAACTGAAGAAGGCGCCGCGAAACCAGCCGCGCTCGTCACTCATCGCTTCGGCCCGCAGCGACCTGCGCACGCCCATGTTCCAACCTGCCCCAACCTGTGGATAAATGACCCATTCGGTGACGCTGCGCGCACGATGCCTGCTCCCTCGATGGCACAGTTGATGCTTCTGTGTGCAGTGGTATCCGGCCAGTAGGACAACGACCAGTACTCAAAAGACCAACGGCCACTACTCAGACGGACAATGGCCACTACTCAGAAGGACAACGACCACAACCACGACTCAGAGCGACAACGGCAAGACTCGCAGGGGGAGAACGAACATGACTCGCTTCGAAACGATTCTGGTTCCCGTCGATTTTTCGGATCACTCCAAAGAAGCACTCGAAACAGCGATCCAACTGGCTCACCTCTTTGGATCGACGATTCACCTGCTCCACTGCTACCACATCCAGACCACCGCCATATCACCGTACGGGATCGTGTTGCCCTCGAGCTATTACACCGAAATCCGCGACGCCGCCGCAAAAAAACTCAACCAGTGGCACGAAAGCGTGTTCAACGAGGGCATCAAAGTCCAGTCGATCCTCGCGTCCGACAGCCCCTCCGTCGCGATCATTCGCACTGCCGAGGAAATCGACGCCGACATCATCGCAATGGGAACCCGCGGCCTCTCCGGCCTCAAACACGCCATGCTCGGCAGCATCGCCGAACGCGTCGTCCGCCTCGCCCCCTGTCCGGTCTTGACCGTAAAGGATGCCGACGCCGACTGACGCGGCAGAGCCCGGGCGCGCGCGATTCACGCGCAGATCGGAGATTCGGGTTCGCACTCGCGGTTGCGCCTGGGCTATCGCGGTGGCATGCGTCAGTCGCGCCGCCCGTCCGAGGCTCGATCAAGGCCCCACGCCGCCCTCGTCCATCGCAGGCGGTTGTGAGCAGTCAACCTTCTCGAGCTCCTTGCTGAGCATTCCGGCTGCCTCGGGAATCGCTGCATCGACTGCCTTCCCGATCTCGCCCTTGCAGGCGTATTCCCAAATATCCATCGCCCGTCGCCATTGCCAAAATTTTGCCGAGCGCTCCAATTCCGGCCAAGGCTCCCATACCACCGGCCACGATCCGCGTGCTAGATCCGCTCGTGCGCTCGCTTCTGTCTGGTAGACGCCAGCAGGAACCGCGTCGATCCAGCGAGATCCGTTGTGGTCCACCCAAACAGCTTTTCCGTTCACGCTCACAAGGATCGTGCAAAGGCCATATCGCTCCCGAAACTGCGAAGCCACTTGGAGTTGATCTGCGCGCACGGCCGCTCGCGCCACGACGACTTTCATCGAAAGGTCGTCGTGGTACTCAGTCAGGACGATCTTCGTCGGAACAAAGCTTGCGCGCAACTGCGCATCGCGATCGATCTGAAACTCCTGAATTGCTCCCGATGGCGCCGAGTAAACGACTGTGCGCTCGTCTGGATTTTCAACACAATCCCTTGGAAATTGGAATTCGCCAGCCGAATCCGGCGACGCCTTGAAAATTTCTCGACCCACGGCAAACTCGAACTCGATCCCGCTGCCATCCGCGCTCTCGGCGCATGCGCCTGGCGAAAGAAAGAGCAGCGCGCATGTAACGAATGCTAGCGGCCTCATGAATATCTCCATCACCATTGCCGTTGCCATTGCCGTTGCCATTGAATAGGCGATGGCAATCCCAGTGGAACTTGCTGGCAAGATCCGCAAGCGATCGGAATTGGCCCATAAATTTCCTGCGAGATACGGGGCCCGCCTTCTCCAATCAAAACCGGTTCTCTTGGAACGAGTTTTCCCGCAGCCGAAAACTCGATCGCAACAAAACTTCGCACAAGCGCTGAAATCGACGTGGCAGGGTGGCTTTTGAAGGTCAGGACTTCGAAGGCGCTTACGTTCTGGCTACCGATCGTTCGCCCGCGAACGGTTCCGCTAGTCGTCGATTCGAATCGCAGCCGTTCTATCTCACTCGCGTTCTCATGGCGGGCTTCCGCTAGATTGAATCTTTCGACCACAGCCCGGAATTCCTCAAAAACACCCTCGCTCTGTTGTGGGAATCCGGAATATTGGGGCGTTGGAAGGGTCGACCGGCCCTTGCCTGCGATCATCATCTCTTGGGGCTCATCTCCGTAATCCTTTGCAGTCGAATCGAAGCTTTCCTTTTGAGGCGCGGCGTTCGTAGCTTCGGATGCGTCGCTCAGGCTTGTTGCCATGGCTGCTTCTTGTAGGGCGGCGTTGGCGAACTGGATTCCGAAGCTGCCGCGGCCGTCGCTGCTGCCCCCGAAGAACAGGCCGGTTCCAGCTCCGATCGAGAAGCCGATGGAGAAAGATGCCTCTCCGTTTGGATCGACGTTTCCGATGGGGTTGTTTCTCACGTAGCCGTAGGGGTTGTGGGTTTGTGGGTCGGCTGCGGTTTGCACGATGGGGTCGACGGAGCTGAAGCGGCCGCTCTCCGAGTCGTACCAGCGGGCTCCGAAGTCATACAAGTCGAGTTCGGCGTGATGCAGCTTTCCGGTAAAGGACGCGGGCACGCTCGCGGCCGCGTCGAGTTGGAAATTGATCACCTCCCCAAAGGGCTCGAAGACCCGGCGCTCCAGAACAGCGCCAGCTGCATCGAGCGCGAGAACTTCACTGCCCAGGTGGTCGTGAAACAGGAAACGAGTGCGCGTAGTGGGCGCACCGCCGCTAGCGCCGCCGCGGCGGCGACCCGCCCAGGCGTGCGGAGGTACCGCGAGCAGAACGGCCAGCCCCAACGCGAAGCTCACCGAGACGGGTCGCTCGCCGACGGCCTCCAAGACTCCAAACGCTGCGAGAAGCGCGAGCAGTCCCATCAACGCCGAGATCAGCAGCAGGTCGAAGGCGAGGCCCCGATCGAACGGCAGCAGCCACGCGGGTGGCGCCCCTGCTGCGCGCAAGCTTACTCCCGTGCGCTTCTGCGCGACGATCCGCTTGCCGAAGGCAAAGCTGTACGTCCAGGCGATGTTCGCGTTCTTATCCAAGCGAAACTGGTCTCCGACGTAGATCTCGCTCGTGGTACCGACCATCTTGGAAAGTAGGTTCCCGTCGATGTCGTAGCGAAAGTTCCCCCCCTCACACGAGCCCGGATTCACGCCCACGCAGAACACTTGCCCGAGCAAATTATACGTGAGATGGTCGTTGCCGCGGCGCGTGAGATTTCCCGCCTCGTCGTACGCGTAACTCTTCCCGGTGTGGTTGCTGCCGCTGATGGCGTGGGGCTTGTTCGCGGTCTGGTAGAACTGATTGCTCGCGGCCCCAGCGGTCGCGAGATCCCGACCGACGAGATTGCCAAGTGTGTCGTACGCGAAGTAGCGCTCGAGAGCGTCGCGGTCCTTCCAATACGAGATGCGGCCGCGCGGATCGTAGTCGTATACGGCGGTTGCCTTCAACTCGTCGCCCGTGTGAGCATCGTCCACCTGAATCACCTGGCCACCCGCATTGTATTTGTACGCGAGGCTCAGCCTCGAGCCAACCGCGTCCAACAACTTCATCCGTTTGACCTGACGAACGGCTTTGTCGGGCTCCTGGTCCGCGCTCGCGTAATATTCGAATTTCAGATCACCGGGTGCCTCGGAGATCGTGTCGATGCGCCCGAGCGCATCGTAATCAACCCCATCCACGAAGTACGACGCTGGCGAGGCCTCACAGTCGGCGATCGCCAACTTACCGCAAACCCGGGCGAGGTACGCTCCGTCATAACCGTAACTGACGCCCTCTTCTGGTGCGAGTGGAGACTGAAGGCTCTGCAGCCGTCCGAGCAGGTCGTATCGATAGTCGGTGCGAAGTGTCCGGTCGAACATGCTTCGCACGTTCGCCTCCAGGTTTCCAAACGCATCGTAATCCCAGTTTTCGCTGTAGGTTCCGCTCGACGTCACGCTCTTGCGCTTGCGCGTGACGGGGTCATACACGAGCGTGAGCAGATCCCAGCCGCCGACTTCATCCGTGGGGTCGATCTGCCACACGCGATCGAGCGCGTCGTAGCGATAAATGACTTCGCCCGCGCCGCGGCTGAGGTTCGCGGTCTTGATTACGTTGCCGACCCGATCATAGTCGGTGAACGTGACCCCTCCATCCGGATCTTCCAGCAACCAGACGCGCCCAAGCGTGTCGTAGCTGTACGTCAATCGGTGCGCGGCGCTCGCATAGTCCCGCGTTGCGTCGTAGATATTCTCCAGTTCGCCGCTCGCTTCGTAACTGTAGAAAGTCGAATCCGGGTTCGTGCAGCTGACGGTCGACAAATCAGTTCTCGCCGGGTCGAGCGGGTTTTTGCACTCGTTCGCCACCACCAGCCGATCGCCATCGAGAAGCTGCTCACTGAGAACTCCGTTGAAGTCCTTCGCGAGCACGACGTCGAACGACTGCGTGCTGGAGGCTCCCGGCCCCGCCGGCAGCTGAAAATCGCGCCGACGGTAGTCGAACGCAGCCACGCCATCCGGCGTCCTTCGCGTCAACACCCGGCCCATCACGTCGTAGGTCTGGACGACTTGATCCGCATCCCACGCAGTCGCGAGGTTGCTGCAGGCTAGATCGGTACACGCGAGATCGAGCGTTTCGCGCGTAGGGCGCCCCGCGTAATCGCGCTGCGTGACCGCGCGCCCGAACGAATACGCGTGCCCGGGCGCGGTCGGGGAAACCGAAATCATTTCGCGCCCGAGGCCGTCGGAATATTTCGCCGTCCGCACGCTGGCAGCCGGATCTGGCAAGCTGCGTTCGTCGAAGTAGTTTCGCTGCTCGACAAACGGCCGACCCGCGCTGTTGTCGGGGCTCGCTGGGTCGTCGAAGTATTCCAGCGTCCCCAAGATCGTCACGGCCTTGCCCGCGGGCTGCGTCAGGCGAAACGTCGCCCGTCCAAAGGCGTCGACCAGAGTCAGATCTCGGTCGCCAGTGTACTCCCGAACGACCACTCTGAGGTTTCCGCGCGCAAGGTCGATTCGGTCCCCCCAAAGGCGCGTGATATCTCCGATCGGATCTCGGACTCCGACGACGACCGTGTGGCTATTCGTTCCCAGCTGATCCGGACACGCGCCAGCGCCCTCGAAGAAGCTAGCGTCTCCGTCGTAACAGAAATAGCTGATCCGACCCTCGGGATCGCTGGCCTTGATCAGATTTCCGTAGTCGTCGTAGACGCTGAGCGTCTCCGCAAAACGATCCGGCGAACTCACGTAGCGATGCTTCAGCAACCGCTTGACGCGAATCGGAAGTCCGCGCAAATAGTCGTACTCCGTCTGCTGCAGCAGTTCGCCCGCCGCGTTCCGCAGCACCTGCTTTTCCAGTTTGCCGACGATCCAATTTGGCAGATCTGCCGGCTCCGGAAAGCGCTCGATGATCAGATCCCCGGTCGCACGCGAAATCACGACTCGATGCGCGAAATTGTACCCATGCGAAATCGAATTCGGGTCGGTATAGCTGTAACTCGTAGTCTGCGTGGAGCCCGCCAGCCAGTTCGGTGCGCTGCCATAGTAGTTCGCGGCTTCGACACGGCTCAGCCGCGCAATGTTCACACCCGGTATCGATCCCTCCGCCGCGCCTCCGGGTACCACCTCCCAGATCGTGCTCTCCTTGTGCCTCAGATCGCTTCCCTCGTAGGTGAGGACGTGGTGCGGCTTTCCCGTGCGACCCGGCTTTTGCCAGAAGTAGCTGATGCTCGCCGAGCCGCCTTCTCGAGTCGACCTCACCGCGCGAAATCCGAGCGAGGATCGGGTGGCCGGATCCCATCGCGGCATCGCGTAGGTCATCGTCGTCGAGTGCGAACCGCCACCCGCGAGCGTGTCCGTCGTCGTTAGTTTCGAGACAATCGATCGCGCGGTCCACCTCGGCAGACCGATCGAGCCCATTTCTCCAAACGCGGGATCGCTTGCATCCGCTTGCGCGGCGAGCTCGAGCGCATGATCGCGCTGCTGCTTGTTGATCGCGGAGGTATATTCCAGTTCCTGCACGCCGCCCTGGCCGTTTTCGATCCTCTCGAGCAGGTCGGCGTGCGCGGTCTTCGAGATGAACATCTGGCGCGTGACGGCCTGCCGATCCCTCAAGAGATCGACCGTCGCATCTCCGTCGTAGTCAAAGATCCGAACCCCGTTGTCGAAGATGAATCTGTCGCCCAGCGAAGTGACCCACAGGCCGGTCGTGGCCATCACAGTCATTGGCACGAAGCGGTCGTCCTGCTTCCAGATGCTTGCCCTGCTCGGATCGTGGATCCACGCGTTCATTCCCGTGAGATCGGGGCTGTCGGTCTTGAGCAGATCCAGCATGCCATCGCCGTTGAGGTCCACGAATCCGAGCTCGCTGCTGCGAACCACGCGCTTGTTTCCGCCCCATTCCGCTCGACCTTCATTGGGTCGATACACCGAAGTGATGAGCGTGAAGCTCGTCGGAGGCCGGTACTTCCGCGCGTCGCAGCCCTCGCGCATGCCGCACCAGCCCGATCCCGTGTTGAGCCAGACGCCACCGTAGATGAGCGAGCTGCCAGCGAGCACATAGTCGAATACGCCAGCGTCCTCCGGTGGACCGGGTGCCGTCTTGACGAGGTCCGCAAGCCCGTCGCCATTGACGTCCGCAAAGCGCACGCCCGCATCGGCGTCGTTCACGAATTTCGGGCGCAATTCGTACAGATCGCGGTAGTAGTTGAACTCGGCCACGATGTCCATCGGCGGGATGTACTCGTCGGCGCGAACCCAGCCGATGCCATCCGGTGCACTGAGCCAGACCTCTTCGGCAAAGCTGATCACGGGGCTCTCTCCGCCGAACATTGCGGGTTCGCGTTTTGCGACGATGTCCGGGCGCCCGTCGCCGTTCAAGTCGGGCATCCGCACTCCGTGGTCGAAGAAATGCGCGAAGGTGACTCCGTCGTTGAAGTTCGACGGGGATCCCCGTCTCTCGCCGGGGGGCAATGCACTGCCGGGGCGATCCACGCCCGTGCCGCCATCACTTCGCAGGTAGATCGATTGGAACGGCGGAAGCGACTGCGCCCAGTCGTCTCTTTGCTCCCAGCCCGCCTCGGGATCGCTCGGATCCGCCTTCCCCTTGTTGATCCACACGTGCCGGACGTGCTGGCTCGCGGGCCAGCTCGTCGGCGCGCCGACGCACGGCGTATTCGCAGTGACGCTTCCCGCGCCGGTTTCGAAGGAGATGAGGATGTCCGCAAACCCGTCACCGTTGAGGTCCATCAAACTCGCCTCCACGAGCGGATTCATCTTGGTGACCGAGAAGTGGTGTTCGAGGCGAAAGATGATCGGCCAATCCCCTGATTCCTCGGTCACCGCGCACGTGACACCAGCGGTCCTCTGTTCGGTGATCGTCTTCGCGCGAAACCTCAGCTCCTGAAGCCGTGCGAGCCAGCCGGTGTCCAGCGATCCCCATCCGGTTCCGTCGTTGATGTAGATCTCTTGCTCGACGATCACGGCTTCGGGTGGAAGTGACGGATAAATCGACCTCCCCTCGATTCCGCGAGACCGCACGAAGTCCGGGTACCCATCCCCGTTGATGTCGGCGATCCGGACGCCTCGATCGCGCCCCTGCCCGGCCGAATTTCCCTCCGTGAAGTGCAGCGAGGAACTCCCCGCCCAGTTGAAGCTCTTCCACTGCGCGGCGTCGTCACTGCCGCGGCTTTCGAAATCCGTATAGCGAAAGGTCGTGGCGGGCAGTCCCTTACAACTCGCGGGGTCCGTCGGCGAGGGGCAATCCCGGCCAAAGAGCTGCGCCTTCGCGATGCGCGAGCGCCCGGTTGAATAGTCGGCCCTTCCCGCGTAGGACAGGACCAGCCGCTGAACGGCCAATTCTCCCACGAAGGTCTGGATCTCGCTCACGCGCTTTCCGATGCGGGTCTCGATGCCAAGCGGGTAACCAAAGATGACGTCTGCGCCGCCCGCGCCGTCGCTGCGATCCTCCAAGGCGAATTCGACGCGCCTCTCCATCGCTGCGCCGCCGATCGGTGTCAGTGAGCCGGCGCGGTAGCTGTAGGAGATTTTCTTCGGATACGCGGCCCCGACATCGGTAGCGCGGTCATACGAGAAGCGCGTGATGTTACCGTGCGCGTCCTCCAGCTCGGAGAGAAGCCAGCGGCCGATCGCTCCCGTGTCATCTTCCGGGCTTCTGTCGCCGCCAACCCGAATGCGAGTCTGCTGATCGGTACCGAACCGCGCGCTGCGGCCATCCGGAAATTCGACCTCCCAACGCTCTCCGATCCGCGTGATCCGCAGGAAGCCTTCCTGGAGCATGCGGTATTCGCCGGGGTGGCCGCCCTGATCGGGGTGCGCGACGAGCAGCGCTCCGTCCAATTCGAATTCATCCAGCGCGAATTCATCCAGCGAATCGTCGTACACGGGAGTTCCAAAGCGCGCGCTGCGTCGGATTTCTCCGAGTTCTACCCCCCAGCCGACCCCAAACGCGCCGTCCGAAAGATTGCTCTCATAGCGGAGCGCCAGGCCCGGCTCGCTGCCCGCCGTTCCTTTGGGAAGCTGGATCTCGATCCGGAAATCCGCCTGGCCGGTGCTCTGCACCACGCTCGCATCGTGGGCGTTTTGGCTCGCGAGGTCTTTCGAATCATTCGCAGCTCTGACGCGGGCTGAACTCGCACATGCGATTAGAACCCCGAGTGCGAGCCAATTGCGATTCCAATGACTTCTGCGTTTTCCTCTACCGCTCGCGCTGCATCGGCTTTTGCGTCCGGCGCGCATTGAAAGTCCGAAATTCGATCTTCGCAGCATTTTCGAGTCCTCCCCGCACTTGTTTCGAGTCCACGGCCGCACTTGTTTCGAGTCCACCGCTGCACTTGTTTCGAGTCCCGGCCGCACTTGAGACCTATCGACTGCAAAACCTCACGCGGCCCGTCGAGACTTGCTGATTCCGAGTTCCCGAACGGCGTCGGCAAGAACTGGTGTTTCTCGGTAACAGCAAATTGGGTGCCAACTGTTTCAACTCGAAGGTGTTGGTCAGCAGCCAAGCTTGCAGCGTCGGAGCCCGGCTACTCGCGGGCGCCGCAATGCTAAAATTCCGAATTGATTCCGTAGAATTGGCGGCTCGGAGACGCATCCGATCGAAAATCCAGGTCGCTGGGACGCGTGCTGAATGGCGAACTGGCGAGCGAGCGGAATAGGAATGACGCCAACGCTTGTCGGGTTTTGGCGGACAGCGGTGTCGCGTAGCGGGTGGCCTAGTGGTCGGAAGCGCGACTCAGACGGGCGTCACGCTGCACCACTTGGCGGGTGGGTTGTCGCAGCTGCCCTCGGCGTTGGCGAGGCCCGCGGCAATTTCGCCGCGCGCATCGCGTTTAGGTCGTGCCCCCTGGGCGGCGCGCGTGCAAAATCCACCACGCGAGCGCGTACGCGATTGCGCCAACGCCGAACGGCGCGACGATCCCCAGCTGGAGCGCGACGACGTAGAAGAGCAGAAAACCCACGACGGTACCGAGGGCGTCGTACAGGTAGGCGGTCGCGACGGCTTCCGGGCCTTGCCCCTGCAGCCCAAGCGGGAAGAAGATGCCGAGAAGCACGCCCACAGGAATTACGGCGATGGCCGCAATCAGTAATCGCACTCCGAACGGCGCGAAGGCAAGATCGGTCGGCAGACACCCGAGCGCGGCGGCCGACAACAGCAATGCCACGCCTGCGAAAATGCGCTGCCGCCCACGCGGCCAGGCCAGAAACGCGGGCAGCCGCGCCGAGCCGACCGCCATTCCACCGAGCAGGAGTAGAACGACCGAGTAGGCGGTCGTGACCGGATCGCCCAAAAAAGACCGGAAGGCCGACACGATCGCGTACTGGACGAGCATGAACGCGGCGCCGATCAAAAAATAATACACGCGAGTCCGGCGCCCATTGGGTCTGCGCAGGCCGAGGAGCAGCACCGCCGCGCAGCCGCCGATCGTCCATGCGAGCGGCCGCAGTTCTCCGGGCGCACCCGCGTACAGAAATGGCCGCGCATCCGAGATCGGCTCCCGCTCGAATTCATCGGGCGCATAGGGCTCCACGCGCGCACCGGTTTCGCTCGCGAGCACTTGTTCATAGACGCCCCTCACGCGCTCGGCATCGCGCCCGAAGAGCATGACGGGCAACTCTGGCCAGAGCGTGTCACTCGCGATCACGCGCAGCGTCGCCACCGACGCTCCAAGCCTCTCGATTGCCGCGCGCACGCGCACGAACGCGCGCCCCGAGCCCGCGAAGCTCACGATCCCAAGCCCGTCCGGGCGCAGCCGGTCCAGCGCGGCCGCAATCCCCTCAACGGTGTAGAGGTAATTTTCGGCGCTCACGGCAACCTTCGGATGCGTGGCCGTCAAGAACGAACCCTCGTAGATGATTACGTCGAAGCTGCGGTCGCTGGCGTCCAGAAACGAGCGACCATCCATCGCGAAGACCTCGACGCGGTGATAGATCCGGTCGTTGAACGCTGCGAAACGCCCACGCGAAAGCTCGACGACCAGCGGGTCCAATTCGACCGCGGTAATCGAGCGCGGTCGACTGGCTTCGAGGTGGAGCAAGCCCATGCCGGCCCCGGATCCGATTACGAGGACGTCGCGATCGGCAATCCAGTCCTCGTCGTAGAGGAGCGCGTAGCCGGGAAACGCGTTCGGGTGATCGGTGCGGGCCGCCACCCACCACTGCCAGAAGCCGTTGTAACAGCCGAGCAGCACGTCGTCCTTGAAGGTGTAGAGATCCACTTTCTGGTGCGGCGACCAGCCGCTGAACACCCGCTGCGTGTCCTCGAGGTGAACCGGACCGATGAAGCCCGGGCGCGCGTCGCGCTGGTCTTCGAGCCAACCTTCCAACGGGAGCGCGGTCACCAACGCGGCCAGCACACAGGCCACGAGCGCGCGGTCGAGCAGCAACGGCAGTGCACACAGCGCAGCGACGACCATCAGCGAGTTCACTCCCACCCACTGCGCGTAGTGGTGCGAAACCGCGACACCCGCGATCGTTCCGAGCAGCGAGAGCCCGACGAACGCGCCGATCTGCTGCGGTGAATCGCGCTGAACGCTCGTCGCGAGGTGCGCGACCACCATTCCACACACGACGAATGGCGGCGCGACCAGCGCGCCGACCGCGAGCAACGCGGCCGCGTCCACGGCGCTTGCAGACAGCCGCGGTTCGAGCCACCAGAGCCCCGCAACGAGCAGCGCGATCAGATACAGCGCCAGCGCAGCGCCAAGCGCCGCGAGCGCCCGGGCCTCGCCGACGCGCCCGATCGCCGGAGAAAACGCAGCCCCAATCCCATACGCGGCGATCACGACCGCAATCACCAGACGGATCGACAAGTCCACCGACGACAGCGCGTGATAGGCGGACAGCTCGCGGATCAGCGCAATCTGCACAACGCCCGCCAGCAGGCTCGCACCGAACACAACCCGCCAGGCTCGAAGCCGCGAATCTCGTATCGCCCCGAATCCCCTCATCCGGTCGTTCGATGGCACGCGAAGATCCCCACCCTGCATCAGGTTCCTATCTCCACGGGGTTCGGCAGCCGCAGGCTCCGGTGTGCGCGGTCGGTCAAGAGTTCGATTGGCGCACGGTCGTCGCGCCACGGCTCAATCCCGGGCCCGAGCCGGAGTTCTTCGGCGCGCTCGAAAAGGTCCCAGCCCTCGTAGCCATCCTGCGAGGTCACGTTGTCTATCGCCGCCTTGCTGACCTTGTCGATGAGGGATTCCTCAGGGTTCGCTTCACCTTGAGACTACTCCTCAGCCCGACGCGTTTCCGTCGTACGACTGGGACTTTCCCAGGCGCAATTCACAGCTTACCGCGGGAGCTTCCGGTCACCCCCCTCGATCGGGAAGTCGAAAGCCCAGACGCAAGATTTTGGCCGCAGAGGCGAGGGCGTGGGCGCGCGTTCACGCGCGACCTGCGACGCGCGCGACGCAGCTGTGCTTGCCGCCGGGCGGCGACGGGGGCAGACTCGTGGGCATGACGAACGCCCTTCGAGACGAACTCTTCCGGCTTTCCGCAGCCGAGCGTCTGGAGCTCATCGAGGAGCTCTGGGACAGCATCGCAGATGACGACGTGGCGCTCGATCTCACGCCTGAACAGCGCGAGGATCTCGGGAAGCGCGTCGCCGAGGCAGACGCCGATCCCACGGGTGGCTCACCATGGGAAGAGGTGCGGGAGCGCATCCGGCAGCGCCAGCGGTGAGGCTCACCCTTCGTCCCCGCGCCGAGCGGGAGGCCCTCGAGACGACGGCCGAAGCGACGACGCTCGCGGAGGCTTACCTCGCGGCGCGAGTCGTCCCGGCGGCTTCGCGCGTCGACGCGCTCCATGTCGCCCTCGCCTCGGTCGCGCGGGCCGACGCCGTCGTGAGCTGGAATTTCAAGCACCTGGTCCAGCTGCGCCGCATCCGCGGCTTCCACGCCGTCAACGTGCTGCGGGGCTATCCCTTGATCGAGATCCGCTCGCCCTTGGAGGTGATCGATGACGAAGAAGCCTGAGACGCTCGATTGTGTCGCCGTGAAGCGCCGCGCTCAGCGTGCGCTCGCCAAGGCGCTCGCCGGCAAGTCGCCCGCCGAACAGGCCGAGACGATCCATCGCTTGGCCGCCAACGCGCCGCTCTGGAAGAGCCTCGCGAAAGCACGCGCCGAGCGCGCGCCACGAGCCGTGCGTGGACCCGCGAAGCGGCGATCGACGGGGTAGTCCGAACAGGGTCCGGGGCGCGTGGCTACGGCTTGGGCTTATTGAGCCAGCTAGAAGGATTCGAAGCAGACGACCAAGGAGAGCACGGCCCGACAGGCCTTATCGCAGATCCAGGCGCTGTACCGGATCGAGCGGGAGCTCAAGGGCGCCTCCATCGAAGCGCGGTACGACGCCCGGCAGGAGCGGACGAAGCCGCTCTTGGAGAAGCTCCGCAGCTGGCTCGATGCTTCCAGCGATCGCGTTCCTCCGCAGAGCCTGACCGGCAAGGCGATCCACTACCTGCATCGGCAATGGCCGAAACTCATCCGTGTTCTCGACGACGGACGTGTTCCACTCGATACGAACCTTGTGGAGAACGCGATCCGACCCTTTGTGGTAGGGCGGAAGGCCTGGCTCTTCGCGGATACGATGGCGGGATCCCGCGCCAGTGCCAATCTCTGCCGGTTGATCGAAACCGCGAAGGCCAATGGCATCGAGCCGGGAAGATACTTGGCGCTTCTATTCGAAACCGTTCCGACTGTCACGTCGCGTGAGCACGTCGAGGATTTGCTGCCGCAGAAGATCGCCGCGGCGGGTCTGCAACGTCTCTGAGCGTAGACGCGGTTCGTCGATCGCTTACAACGCTCGGATCGTCAGGCCTTCGCGCGCGCACGCCTCGAGCCGCTCGAGCCCTTGCCGTTGCAGCGCCGTCAACTCGCTGCGCTTTGCCGCCTTGTTCATCGCTCCCTTCCTCGTGTTCGAGAGAAAGCAGAATGCGGCATTCTACGGCGCGCGAAACACGGGGTTTAGGAAGCGCTTACACGGAATCCACCAGAGTGCGGGAAGCAATCCTGGAACTCGATCAACGTCCTCGGAAACCCCGTGCCGTCTCCCTCCCTCGGGAGTCGGGAGCCAGCATCACACCACCGTGCGACGCATCCGGTTACAGGCTGAACTACTCGGATCGGCAGATTCAACTTTTCAACAACGTCCGCGCTCAATCATTGGCATAGGGGCGCTGACCGCCTGATAAGTGCCAGCGCACAGATAGTGCAGCCACGGCGGCGGCGAGAGCTACGACGGCAATTATCGAGGCGCTCACTTCGCCGTTCAGGAGCAAGACAATGCCAACGCATGCGAGGAGACTTGAGTAGGCGCAAAGAAAAAAAGGGCCTATCAAGAAGAGCAATCGCTGTCGATCTCTCCGAACGACTGTCGCGATTGCGAGCATCGCACATCCGATCAGGAAGTAGTTGAGACCCCGCCAGCTGATCTCGCGTTTTGTGACGATCTCGAGCGTGAGAGCGATCGGCCACACGGACGCGCTCATTATCGCGAACAACTCCGTTCCGGTGAGAGCGATTTCAATGAATCGGGACACACGCGTACCCAAAGGCACTGATTCCCTCTTTTCACGAAGGCTCGTTTATTCTACCTCGCTCCGCTGGATGTCCACCGAGACTCAAAATCGCCCGCACGGACAGGTTTCGATTGTCACTGTGCCACCGCGCGTAGCTGGAGCACTGAAGCTCAATCCCGTGAGGGATGAGCGCGCTGACCCGGCGCCGGCGCCTGCTCCCGGCCGAAAGCCCGACGCGCTGCTCGGAGCAAAGGAGGAGCTGCTTTGGTTCGACGACCCCTGGCTATCCGGCAGGTCCTCCACCTCCAGCGTTATCTCCTTCCTCTGTTTCTTCTTGTCGCTGACGGCGTTTTGAACAATCTCAAGGGAGAATTTCACAATCCCTTGTGCCA
>CAZBSV010000163.1:0-4337 GCA_964494795.1 uncultured Spirochaetales bacterium
GCACCGCTATCAGCGCAATTCTTATACCACGAATCGTTTCGCCGACAAAAGCCAATAGATCGCTTGATTTCATATCACGTGCTCTCCGGTTGCCGCTGCTGCGCACGATCGCGGCACGTGCTGGAGCGCCCAGGGCGATGAACTCGAGCCGCAAACCACCCGCGCTCGTTGGTGGGGACATCGTTGGCGCTCGAGCTTCTACGAGGAATCCGGCCTTGAGCCGATGATCAGCGCACAGAAGAATCGACCAGGTTCCGCGTACTCGCCTGCGGCGAAATTGGCCGAGCCGGGGAGATTCACCATCAACGTCGGCGACTTCTCGCGTAACAGTTTCATCGGCAGGAGCCTTTCCCCACTCGTCCGCTCGACTTCACCGAATGCGTCTGATCGGACATTGTCGAAAACCCATCTTATTTTTCCTATTCTCCTTGCTCACGTAGGGTTGGCGACGCCACTCGATTGCTCGGGAGGTCACAAGGTGCTGAGAGATCCGAACAGATTGCGTCGTCGATCATTTCGCGTAACGCAATTTCTGATCATCGCGTTGCCGCTTGGATGGCTTTCGGCGTGCGACAGAGAGACGGAGCAATTCGCTACAGAACAGCCGAGCCGCGCGTTCGACTCGCCGCATCGCAAGATCGGCTCGGATCTGGAAAAACTGATTTCGGGCGCTTCGATCACCGAGTTGCAGGCCGCGCTAGAGAGCGGCCAGCTTTCCGCGCAGGCGCTGACGCGTCATTTTCTCGATCAGATCGAAGCGCGCAACCCAGAGCTGCACGCGATCATCAGCGTCAACCCCGAGGCAATCGCCGTAGCGCAAGGGCTCGATGCCGAACGGAAGCAAGGCAATTGGCGTGGGCCGTTGCACGGAATCCCCATTCTGGTGAAGGACAACATCGAAACGCGCGAGATGGCAACCACGGCGGGTTCACTCGCGCTCGAGGGGAATCGAACCGGCCGCGACGCGAGCGTGGTGCTCCGCCTTCGCGAGGCTGGGGCAATCATTCTCGGCAAGACCAACCTCAGCGAATGGGCCAACTTTCGCTCGGAGCGATCCTCGTCTGGCTGGAGCGCAATCGGTGGACAGGCGCGCAATCCGTATGACATCACCCGATCTCCGTGCGGGTCCAGCTCGGGGTCGGCCATTGCCGTCGCGGCGGGCATGGCGGTGGGGGCGCTGGGCACGGAAACCGACGGATCGGTGGTTTGCCCGGCGTCCGTCAATGGGATCGTCGGAATCAAACCGACCGTCGGCCTCGTGAGCCGCGCGGGTATCGTGCCGATTTCGCACAGCCAGGACACCGCTGGCCCAATGGCTCGCAGCGTCGCCGATGCAGCGATTCTGCTCGCCGCGATGCTGGATCACGACCCCGAGTCCATCGGTGCTCGGACTGGAAATTCTGAGATCGAACAGGATTATGTCGGCGCACTTGACGAGGGCGCGTTGCGGGGAACGCGCATTGGTGTGCTCCGATTGGCCGAGAATTACCACGAAGGGGTCGACGCGTTGCTCGGTCGGGCGATCGCCACGCTCAAGCAAGCCGGCGCCACGGTGGTGGACGGTCTCGAATTGAAACCGTACGAGGCCTTCGACGACGATAGCTACGACGTCCTGCTCTACGAGTTCAAGCACAACCTCAACGTCTATCTCGCGGGCCTGCCCAACGACTTCAATAGCTTGAGTCTGGAACGCTTGACCCGATTCAACGAGCAGCACGCCGCGCTTGAAATGCCCTACTTCCAGCAGGAGATCTTCTTGAAATCCCAGGCAAAGGGAGACCTGGCGGAGGAAGCGTATACGGGCGCTCTCTCGCGGATCCGGCAGGCCACTCGCGAGGATGGAATCGACGGATTGCTTCACGAGCATCGGCTGGATGCGCTGATCGCTCCGACCTCGGATCCCGCGTGGACCATCGACCTCGTGAACGGGGACGCCTGGGTCGATGGTTTCTCGACCTATCCAGCCGTTGCCGGCTACCCGCACATCACCGTTCCAATGGGTGCGGTACACGGGCTACCGGTGGGCCTATCGTTCACCGCTTCAGCGTTGAGTGAGCGCAAGCTCATCGGCATGGCATTTGCGTTCGAGGCGCGGGCCGGGGTCGAGGCCGGAGAATTGGCGCTGCCCGCGAATTCCGCGGGCGACAAACCAACAGAAATCGCCCCAAGCAATTTCAAGAGCGATGTGGTGGAGGCGGCAGGAATCGAACCCGCGTCCGAATGACTTCCAACTCGCGCGTCTACGTGTGTAGACTCTACGTCGCTGCTCGCAGAGCACGAGACGCAAGCAGGCGTTATTTCTTGGTACCCTTGCGCTTTCCCTGGACTTCCCCGCATTGGCAAGCTCGGCGTGGGCTGCAGGTTGGCGTTACCGGGGCGGGCCGCCATCCGACTCCGGAAGCGCCGGCCCGGCGATTTGGGTCGCGTCGATGCTGCCCGTCAGGCTCCCGAGGAGCGCGACGGTACTGACCGTTTCGGCGTCGGAGAGCTTTTTGCCGAGCTGGTGGGAGGCCATCTTCTTCACGGCGTCCTCGGTGCTCGCGATCCGGCCGTCGTGGAAGTACAGCCCTGTCTTCGCCACGTTGCGCAGCGCGGCGTCGACGGCCGCTTGATCATAAGCAGCAAGCTGCCTATTCGCGAGAGCCCGATACGGCGGATTCGGTTCAGTAGCTCTGAACACCGGAGCAAGGCCCCGCACTGGGCTAGGATGGGGCCGAAATCTCAGCAACGGTGGGACCATGGCAAACGAAATCGAGTACGAAGTCAGCGAACGGATCGCGCAGCTGCGGATCAACCGACCTGCGGCAATGAATTCGATCCACCCGGATCTGATGGCGGAACTTTCAGCGGCGATCCGCCGCGCGGACCACGACCCCGGAGTCCACGTGCTCGTGCTGAGCGGCAAGGGGCCGCACTTCGGCGCGGGCTACGACCTCAAGTTCGACTGGGATCGGCACTACTCGGAAGGCGGCCCAATGGGCGCACGACGCATGCTGACCGATTGCCTGGAGTTCGAGTTCACCCCATGGGATTGTTCGAAACCCGTGATCGCGATGGTGCGGGGTTATTGCCTCGCGGGGAGCTGCGAACTCGCGATGATGTGCTGCGTTACGTTTGCTTCCGAAACCGCGAAGTTCGGAGAGCCCGAGATCCGTTTTTCCGCCGCACCTCCCGCACTGATCATGCCCTGGCTCGTCGGATTGAAGAAGGCTCGCGAGCTGCTCTACACGGGTGACTTGATCGACGCAGAAGAGGCTGCCCGCGTCGGAATGATCAATCGAGTGTTCCCGGACGATCGGCTCGAAGCGGAAACGCTTCGTTACGCGCGCCGCGCCGCCGCCATCTCGCTCGAAGGGCTCAAGACCACCAAGGCCTCGATCAACCGCGGCGCAGAAATCGCGGGATTTCGCGAGGCCCTGCGCTACGGGGTCGAAAGCGGCGCAATTCTCGATGGCACCAAAACCGAGGTTTCTCGGAAATTCGACGAAGTACGGGAGCGCAGCGGCCTGGGCGCCGCGATCCGCTGGCGCGAAAGCCAGTTCGAATGATTCCGCTCGTCGATTGCGCAAGCCAGCCGCGAGCGAGTCTTTCCGGCTGGTGCTCAGTGACTTTGGCGATCGCTCTGCTTTGCAAAGGGAACTCTGGTGACCCGGGCGCGATCCGCGGAGCTTCGCTCTAAGGCTGAATCGCGCCCCTCTTGGACAGCAAGCAGCGGGGCGTCTCCTGGCACCGGGGTGTTAGGGCTAGATCAATCGCCTATCCTCGAAACCCGAAATGGCGCGCGAAATCGAATACAACGACGCGATGACCACCATGCTGGAGCTGATTTGGGGCGTCGGATTCATGGCGCCCGGTGGCGAAGGCAATATCGCCAACCTCGTCGAAGGGCTGGAGATTCGAGATCGACGCATCCTCGACATTGGGTGCGGGATTGGTGGGCCCGCATTCGTCTTGGCCTCGAAGTATGGTGCCCAGGTCGTAGGCACCGACATCGAGCCTCAGCTCATTGAACAAGCGCGACTTCGTGCAGAAAAACTGGGGATGGGTTCAAACTGCGAATTCGTAGCGGTGGGCCCAGGCCCGATGGCATTCCCCGACGAGTCTTTCGACGTCGTTCTCAGCACCGGCGTCATCATGCAGATCGAGAACAAGAGAGAGATCTTCGAAGAGGCCCTGCGCGTGCTCAAGCCGGGGGGGATGCTCACCTGCTACGACTGGATGAAGCCCGAGGGCGAATACAGCGAAGACATGCATTATTGGTTCAAAATGGAGCGACTGACCTACTCGATGAAGACGCTTCAGGAATACGAGGCGATGCTTCGAGATGCGGGCTTCAT
>CAZBSV010000164.1:0-44132 GCA_964494795.1 uncultured Spirochaetales bacterium
ACAGCAGGCCTACCTGAGCAGCTGGATCAACCAGGCCCGCAGCGAACTCGCCGAGAGCGGAAACCTCATCATCAACACCGAAGTTCTCGGAGCCGCCCGCTAACCCCGGCGCAAACCCACCAACCCACTTCGACAACCGACCCGGGCAAACTGGGCCGCGACTAGTGGCTCTCCCCTCGAACCAGCCATGGTCTTGTCCGGGCCAACCGGGCCCCGGCCAGTGGCGCCCCCCTCAAACCAGCCATGGTCTGTCCGGGCAGTTAGGCGAAGGACTCGCGGCGGTAGCGCAGGAGGTCCATGAACTCGGAGCGGGTCTTCGAATCGCGTTCGAACTCTCCGCGAAGCGAACTCGTGATGGCCGACGCGTTCTGCTGTCGCACGCCGCGCATCATCATGCACAGGTGCATCGCCTCGGCGACCACCGCGACACCCTTGGGCTTGAGGACTTCCTCGAGTGTCTCCGCGATGCTGACGGTCATGCGCTCCTGCACCTGGAGCCGTCGCGCGAACATTTCGACCAGGCGTGGGATCTTGGACAACCCTAGAACCTTTCCGTTCGGGATGTAGGCGACGTGGACCCGGCCGAAAAAGGGCAGCAGGTGGTGCTCGCACAGGCTGTAGAACTCGATGTCCTTGACGATCACCATCTCGTCGTAGGAGACATCGAAAAGCGCGCCATTGACGATTTCTCGAGGATTCTGCTCGTAGCCGGTCGTGAAATAGCGCAGCGAACGAGCAACACGCTCCGGTGTTCGCTCGAGCCCGCCGCGGCCGGGGTCTTCGCCAATCTCCTTCAACAGACTCGTCACGTAGGATTCGATCGGATCGGGAATTTCACTCATGTCCAAGTTCCACTGATGCAGGAGTTGTGACGCGTCTCGACGATCTTGACCCGAACCACTTCGGCGCTGCTCCGCTTGGCGACCTCGTGGGCGAGGATCGAGTGGATGACGAGCGCAATATTTTCCGCGGTGGGCACCCGATCGGAAAACGCCTCGTCGTCGTTCAGTAGCGTTCTCGCGAAGCGCGCCCCGACGCGCTCCTCGAAGATCCGATCGAGCAGGTCCGGCGAGAGAATCCTACCGGTTCGCTCGTCGATCGGCCCGGTCACCGAGATCTCCGCCTCGTAGTTGTGGCCGTGGCCGTGGGGGTTCGCGCACTTGCCGTAGGTGGCGAGGTTCTGCTCCGCGGTGAAGGAGGGCTCGCACAAGATGTGCGCGGCCGGAAAGCAGTAGCGGCGGGTGAGTTCGATCACGGCTCGGGCTCGATGACGTCGACCCAAAGGTCCGCATCCTGCTGCAAGCGAATCCGGTCGAGCATGCCAGCCGGCAGCGCCGCGACGAGGATCCGCCGCACGACGCGCGCGAAGTTCTCCGGGCTCGGCGGATCTTTTTCGAAATACGGCGTGTCGAGATTCAGATCCCGGTGGTCGAAACGGGCCATGATCTCGTCGTCGAGGATCCGCTGGAGGTCCTTCAAGTTGAGCACCATGCCCGTGACGGGATTCGGCTCGCCCCGAAGCGTCACCTCGAGCCGGTAGTTGTGCCCGTGGTGTCGCGCGCGGCTGCCAAACAGGGCCTCGTTTTCAGCGTCCGAGAGCTCCGGGCGCGCGTAACGCAGCGAAGCCGAGAACTCGATCGCCCGCGTAATCCGAACCAAATTCACAACCCCTTGAATTCAAAAGAGTATTCGAAAGACTAGCGGCGTCGCCCCGAACGTCAACGCACACCGGAGCGCCACCCAGCGAGTTCCTCTCCACGCGCAAACCCGACCCGGCTAGCCGCCGGCCTTGATTCGCTAAGGCCCTCGGGTGCCTCCTCTCACATCAGCCGATTCACAAAAACCTTCGACCCGGCCAACTGGGCCCCGGCCAGTGGCGCTCCCCTCAAACCAGCCATGGCCTGTCCGGGCAGGGCCCCGGCTAGTGGCGCTCCCCTCAAACCAGCCATGGCCTGTCCGGGCAGGGCCCCCGCCAGTGGCGCTCAGCGAATGAATCCAGCAGGTCTGCGCGGGCAGCGGGCTAATAATGGCGCACGAGGCCGCAGACGACGCCTCGCACTTCGAGGTCTTCGGCGGGCACCACGATGTCTTCCATTGCGGCGTTGGCGGGCTGCAGTCGGATCATCGATCCACGGCGATAGAATTTTTTCAGCGTGGCTTCCTCGCCACGGATGAGCGCCACTACCGTTTCGCCGTCGCGGGCGTCGCTTCGACTCTCGACCACCACGTAATCGCCGTCGCGGATCTGCTCGCCGATCATCGAATCGCCGCGCACCCGGAGCGCGAAGCTTTGGCCCCGCCGCGGAACCAGGCCCGCGGGCACATCGAGCGTCTCTTCGACTTCGATCGCCTCGATCGGCGCGCCCGCCGCCACGAAGCCGAGCAGTGGCAGGCAGATCGTGCCGGAACTCGGCGGCTCGACCGGCTCGACGGAGCGCGAGCGATTCCACGCCTTGCGGAGAAATCGCTTGTTGACGAGGTGCTGGACGTGCTTGTGGACGGTGGCCACCGACGACAAATTGAAGTGCGCACCGATTTCTTCGAGACTCGGCGAATAACCGTTGTGTGTGACGAAAGAACAGATGAAGTCGTAGATTTCGCGTTGCCTGCGCGTCAACGCCATATCATCACCTCAACACGCCAGGCAATTAGGCCCAGCACGTCCGCGTGGTCCGCGTGGTCCGGGTGCTTGTTCTGTCGCGAGCTTCGACTTTTTTTCGCCTGGGAGAGTTGACGAAAAGGAGGCGAAAGTCAATGGGCGACGCGCGCGAGTCGGGCGGCGCGGCTCAGGCGGCGTTGAGCTTTTGGTCGGGGGCGGCTCGATAGAACCGGCGCAGTTCCGACAGAAGCTCGGGCGTGTCGGAGCGGCGCGGGTAGCGCCGTTCCAGCTGGCGGCAGTAGTCGTGCGCGTGGCGGTGCGCGGTTGCGTAACGCTCGCGCGCGCCCGAATCCACCCAAGGACACCACGTGAAAGCTTCGAATCCCGCCAATCCGTCGCAACCGCTCATGCGCGCCACCGCGTATCGATCGACTTCGCTCTGGAATTCCAGCACCAGTCGGGAGACCGACCATTCGCGATCCGCCAGCCAAGCGACGTAGAGCAGGTGGCTCGTTTCCTCGATCACCGCCCAGGGATCGCCGGCGTCTGCGGCGTCGATGTAGATCCCGACGGAGATTTCCGTCGGCGCCTCGACGACCAACAGACCCGAGCGCGGACTGTCGGGCGGTAGCAGTTTCCGCGCGACATCGGGATCGACGAGAAAGTGCTCGGCGCGCAGATCGATGTCGAGCCGATAGATCGACGTGATCCATCGCTGAGCATCGATCACCGCCCGCAACAGCGATGCGTTGCCCAGCCCCGGCTGCGGCGGGCGCGCGGGTTCCTCGGCGGGCGTCATTGCCACCACCGCAGGCCCGACCGATCGGGCGGCAGATGGCCCGCCTTCAGCAGCCGATCGCGATCCCGCGCACTGCCGGTGAGCAGGTAGCGCTCGTAGATGCCGAGCAGGTTCTGCGGCTGGTCGGGCCGGGTGCGGTCTCCGATCTCGGCGAGCAGGTCCACGAACTCGCCAAAGCGCTCGGCGAGCTCGCCAAACAGGCGCGCCCAGCTCCCGGATTCGCCGTGGCCGCGCAGGCCGCTCACGACGTCGCCATAGGCCGAACAGCCGATCTGCCGGTAGTAGAGGACGTCGACCCCGCTTCCGATGAGGTTGTCCGCGAGAAATCCGGATACGAAAAGCGCGTGATCCCCGAGACCGCGCATGCGCCGGAACCGATCCATGCCGTCTTCGCGTTGAGCGAGCAGGAGCGCCTCCGCGAGGCTCTGCTCGCCCTCGAGTCCATCGCAGTTCACGAGTACGCGCTCGTCTAGCAACTCGATGAGATAAGCGATTGCCATTGGGCTGGGTTGGGGGTTGAGCTTCTGTTGGGCGTTGAGCCTCTGGAGGGCTCCGGCGAGCAGATCGGCGAACAGCGCGCGCGGAGCGCTGCGCTCGATCTGCACCGGTTCGGTCGGCCGCAATTTCGCCACTGGACCCCCTGGGCGGGTCGTCTTGCTTTGGATCGGCTGTTCGGGGATCGATTCTGAGCTGAAAGCGAACCCGATTTCTCGGACCTGCGCCTTGACCTCACCGGTCCGAGTGTTTACTTTGCCGCTCCTGGCAGTCGGAGCCTCCGTCTGCCAAAACAGGGCAGTTGACGGTCGCCGCGCCACAGGGGTACGGCGGAGACGGGTCAGCGATCTTCCCTGCAAATTCCGCGTGTTCCCCATAAAGAAGGGCGCCGCGTTCGGAGGAACTAGAGACATGAAGATTCGTCCGCTTCAGGATCGGATCATCGTCAAGCGAGTAGAGGAGGAGGAGACCACCAAAGGTGGGATCATCATTCCCGATACCGCAAAGGAAAAGCCCCAAGAGGGCAAAGTCATCGCCGTTGGCAAGGGCAAGCTCAACGAAGATGGCAAGCTTCAGCCGCTCGATGTGAAGAAGGGCGACAAGGTGCTGTTCAGCAAGTACGCGGGCACCGAAATCAACATCCAAGGCGAAGAGCATCTAATCATCCGCGAGGACGATGTCCTCGGCGTGGTCGAGTAGGAGAATTCAAATAATGGCCAAAGAAATTCGCTACGACCAAGACGCCCGCCGCAAGCTGCTCGCTGGCGTCAACGGTCTTGCCAACGCAGTTCGTGTGACGCTGGGACCGAAGGGTCGCAACGTCATCATCGACAAGAGCTTTGGCTCCCCCACCGTGACGAAAGACGGTGTGACGGTCGCCAAGGAAATCGAGTTCGAAGACAAATTCGAAAACATGGGAGCCCAGATGGTGAAGGAAGTCGCGAGCAAGACTTCCGACGTCGCGGGTGACGGGACGACCACTGCCACGGTTCTCGCGCAAGCCATATTCCGCGAGGGCAGCAAGCTGATCGCCGCGGGGATGAACCCGATGGAAGTGAAGCGCGGTATCGACGCTTCCGTCATAGCGATCACCGGCGAGCTCAAGAAGATGTCGAAGGCGACCCGCGACTCCGCGGAGATCGCACAGGTCGGCACGATTTCGGCCAACTGCGATGCGGCGATCGGCGGCATCATCGCCGAAGCCATGGAAAAAGTCGGTCGCGAAGGCGTGATCACGGTCGAAGAGGGCAAGTCCCTCGAGACCGAGCTGGATGTCGTCGAGGGCATGCAGTTCGACCGCGGCTACCTCTCGCCCTACTTCGTGACGGATCCGGAGCGCATGGAAGCCGTCATCGAAGAGCCGCTGATCCTCTTGCACGAGAAGAAGATCAGCAACATGAAGGATCTGCTGCCGGTACTCGAGCAAGTCGCTCGTCAGGGCAAACCGCTGCTGATCGTCGCGGAAGACATCGAGGGTGAGGCTCTCGCCACGCTCGTCGTCAACAAGCTCCGCGGCACGCTGAACGTGGCAGCCGTCAAGGCGCCGGGCTTCGGCGATCGCCGCAAGGCGATGATGCAGGACATGGCGGTCCTCACGGGCGGCCAGGTCATCGCTGAGGAGCTCGGTCTCAAACTCGAGAACGTGACCCTCAAGGATCTCGGCAAGGCCAAGCGCATCTCGATCGACAAAGACACCACCACGATCATCGATGGCGCAGGCGTGAAGAAGGACATCGAAGGCCGCTGCAACGAAATCCGC
Source organism: uncultured Spirochaetales bacterium (assembly GCA_964494795.1). GTDB lineage: Bacteria > Myxococcota_A > UBA9160 > UBA9160 > SMWR01 > JACZVU01. The sequence goes on from CAZBSV010000164.1 coordinate 5,653, forward strand.
AGCCAGATCGAGGACACGACGTCCGACTACGATCGCGAAAAGCTCCAAGAGCGACTCGCGAAACTCGTGGGCGGTGTTGCGATCGTCAAGGTCGGTGCAGCTACCGAGACCGAGATGAAGGAGAAGAAGGCCCGAGTCGAAGACGCACTCCACGCAACGCGTGCCGCGATCGAAGAAGGGATCGTGGCCGGCGGTGGTGTGGCGCTGCTTCGCGCCCAGAAGGCGCTCGACAGCCTCGAAGGCTCGACGGAGTTCAACGCCGGCGTGCGCATCATCCGCAAAGCCATCGAAGAGCCGCTCCGACGCATCGCAGAGAATGCGGGCATCGACGGCTCCATCGTGGTCGACAAGGTGAAGAACCTCAAGGGCAGCTTCGGATTCAACGCCCAGACCGAGGAGTACGAGGACCTGATCAAGGCCGGCGTCATCGACCCGACCAAGGTCGTGCGCACCGCGCTTCAGAATGCGGCCAGCGTGTCCTCGTTGCTGCTGACCACCGAGGCGATGATCGCCGAGAAGCCCGAAGAGAAGAGCAGCGGCGGCGGAATGCCGCATGGCGGCGGCATGGGTGGGATGGGTGGCATGGGCGGAATGATGTAACCGCGCAGCCCGCACGAAAATGAAAAAACCCCCGGAGCGGTGAACCGCTCCGGGGGTTTTCTATTGGGTCGAGCGATCGGTCCAGCTCGGACCGATGTCTCCAACTAGCGGGCTTGAGAAAGCTTCGCGCGAGCTGCGTCGACGTCACTATCCATCACGGTCTTGCGCTTTGCAGCGGTCGCGGACGAACTCGCCTCTCTCGCAAGCCGTGAGATGTAATCCTCGGCTGCCGCCACAGCACGCTCGAGAGCGGTGCCAGAGACGCGCAGCCCGCCGCCGTGCTCGGTGAGCAATCTCTTCACTACAGCGTTCGGAAGTGCCCCCATGATCCCTCCTCCACCGTTCCAGGGACGATCGGCGGGAGCATAACGACTCCTCGGCGTTTTTCAGCACGATTGCAGCAACGATTTCTCGCTGCGAGCCGCAATAAGATTCGTGGTGATAAACACACGGAGATTGACGTATCAAGCTGGTGGCGACGTCACACCAAGGTTGGTGGCCGCTTCACACCAAGGTTGGTGGCCGCTTCACACCAAGGTTGGTGGCCGCTTCACACCAAGGCTGGTGGCGACTTCACACCAGCCGCACGAGAAATTCCGCAGCCGCCTGGGCGAGCGCGTCCCCGTCGAAGTCGACCGGCACGATGTGGCCCGATGCGGCGAGCAACAGGTGCTCGCAGACCTCGGACGACACGCTGTCTCGGATTTCGATCGCGTCGCACGGGCTCGCGGTTCGGTCGTGCGCGCCGTGAGCGACGAGTATCGGCGCCGTAATCCGGGCGAGCCGACTGCGAACCCGGCGCTGTAGCCGCTGCAGTTCGTGGACGCTGTTCAGGGGCATCACGCGATAGCCCGCGTGGCGTGCGCGTGCAGCGGGGTCCCGGATATCCGAGCCCCGGCTCTTGGGCGACATCGGAAAGACGTGCTTCACCAGCGGGATCAACCACGCGAAGGGCTGGCGGAGCACGAGCGGCGTTCCGATCACCACGAGTCCGTCGACCGCCTCCTCCTCGGCGAGCGCAAGCGCGAGCAAGCCGCCCATCGACAATCCGACGATGAACACGGTCCCGCAATCTTCGCGCAGCCGGTGGAATTCTTCGCGGGCGGCCTCGAGCCATTCGGTATACGACGTCGTCGCGAGCCGCTCGGGCGTTTGATTGTGGCCGGGCAACACGGGACCGACCGCGCGGATGCCCGCCGCCGCGATCGCCTCGCCGAGCGACCGCACCTCGTAGGGTGTCCCGGTCAATCCGTGCAGGCAGAGCGCGGCCGCCCGCCCCCTGCCAGCGAGATCGAAGCACGAGCCGTCCGCCAGCGGATTCGGGTCAGCGGCCTCAGTCGAGGATTGCACGGCCCGCTTCCTCGGCCGCGCGAACGACATCGCGCAGCGATACGCCGGCCCGACGCGCAGCGCGCTTGCAGTCGTCGTACTCGGCGGACACTGCCGGGCGACCCTTCTCGCCCCGCGTCAGCTTGATCCGAATCCGACCGTAGGGGGTCGCAACCCGATGCGTTTCGCGTTCGAGCACGATCCGCTCGCTCTCGGTCGCACGCACTCCGATCGCCGTCGAATCCTCGAACAGGATGCGGGCCAACGCGAGGCGCTCCGACGGCCGCGCAAGCACCCGGACGAGAAAGCCCGGGCGATTCTTCTTCATCTGCTGATGCAACACCGAAACATCGAGCGCTCCCGCCTCGAGCAGCCGCTCCATCAGGTGATCGAAGTGCTCGGGAATGAAATCGTCGAGATTCGTTTCGAGACAGACGACGCGGTCCGCCGAGCCACTGGCGCTCTGGCCGATCACGGCGCGCAACACATTGGGCATCGATCCTTTGCGGTCGTCGCCCGCGCCGTGGCCGATGCTTTCGACGGTCATCGCGGGCAGCGAGCCGAATTCGTCGACGATCGTTCTCAAGATCGCAGCGCCGGTCGGCGTCACCGTTTCCCAACGCACGTGCGCGGGCACCGTCGGAATGCCGCGCAGCAACTCGAGAGTAGCGGGCGCGGGCAGCGGCAGGCGACCGTGCTCGGTCTCGACACTGCCCTCCCCGAGCGCGACCGGCGAAGCCGTCACGCGATCGATCCCGAGCCGAGCGAGCCCGATGGCCGCGCCCGTCACGTCGACGATCGCGTCGACCGCGCCGACCTCGTGAAAGTGCACGCGCTCGAGCGGTATCCCGTGCACTTTGGCCTCGGCGCGGCCCAGCGCCTGGAAGATCGCGAGGGCTCGATCGCGCACCGCGACGTCGAGCGTGGCGCGTTTGAGGATTTCTTCGACTTCCCGGTAGCTGCGGCCGTGGTGGTGGTGAGGGTGGTGGGCGTGCCCGGCGCTGTCTTTCGCGCGCCGGGTCCTGGGCACGGCGACTTCGAGGTAGCAAGCCGAAAGCGCGCCCCGGCTCACCTTTCGCACCCGCAGCGAGTGCTCGAGCCTCAGACCGCCGAGGTCTTTCGCAAGCGCGCGTCGCGACAATCCGGCGTCGAGCAACGCCCCGAGGAACATGTTCCCCGCGATTCCCGAGAACAGATCGAGATGCAAGACCCGCCCGCCGCTGCTCGCCCCTCTTTTCCGTCGAACCGCCATACGACTAGTGGTCCGACAGTCGGTTGATCAGGGTGGCGACGTAGGCGGCGCCGAAGCCGTTGTCGATGTTGACGACGCAGACGTTCGACGCGCAGCTCGTGAGCATCCCGAGCAGCGCTGCGACGCCGCCAAAGGCCGCGCCATAGCCGACGCTGGTCGGAACCGCGATCACGGGTTTGTCCACCAGACCGCCGACCACCGACGGCAGCGCGCCCTCCATGCCCGCGACGACGATCAGCACTCGCGCACCGCGCAGCGTCTCGCTCGAAGCGAGCAAGCGGTGAAGCCCGGCCACGCCCACGTCGGCGATCGATTCCACTTTGTTGCCGAAGCGGCGCGCCACCCCGATCGCCTCGGCGGCTACCGGCCAATCGGAAGTACCCGCAGAAACGACCGTGATCGTGCCCTTGCCGACGACTGGCACTTCGCTCGGGCCGTACCAGAGGAGTCGACTCACAGCGTCGTAGGTCCCGCCACCGACGGCTTCGAGCACGCGCTCCCCCGCGTCGGCATCCACCCGCGTGACGAGTACGTCCTGCTTGGCATTGCGCAGCGCGCGCACGATCTCGGCGATCTGATTCGTCGTCTTGCCGGGCGCGTAGACGACCTCGGGAATCCCATGCCGAAGCGCGCGGTGCGTATCGACCCGCGCATCGAGCACATCGGTAAACGGCAGATTCGAAAGTCGCTCGAGGGCGTCAGCCGTCGAGAGTTCTTTGTTCCGGACCGCCTCGAGAAGGTGTCGGATTTGTTCCCGCTGCAATGCCGTTTCTCCGCTCCCGCGGCGAGCTGCCACGCGATTCGCGCCCTCACGGTATCAGAAGCCGCAGAAACGGGCCCAGTGCGAGACTAGAGCTTGGATTCGGGGACGAAGACCAGGCGAACGCGAACTTCGCGCGCAGAGTCGGTCAACTCGCACTCTACGCAGCGCTCGGCGCCGCGCTGCCGCAGCGTCGAAGCGAACTTCCTGTCCGCTCCTTCCATCACGAGCAGCGGCACAGAGAGCAGGATGCGACCGCCGAGCTGATCCGCGATCGCGGACATGGTGTGCGAAGCCACGATGTTACCGAGTTCGCGCAAAGCCGACTGCGCGGCCTCGTCAGGGTCTTCCAGACCCCCTTCGCGAATCCATTTTTCCGCGATCAAATCCCGCGAAGCATCGGGGAGCAGGATCGCGACGAGCCCGGCGAGTTCGCCATCGGCCTGGAAGATCACGCCCGTGTTCCATTCGTCGTGCGCGCGGTATTCGTCGACCTCCCGAATCAGCGGCACGCTCGGCGCAATCGCGCGACCGAGGAGCATGCGAAATGCCATCGCGGCGTGGCTCGCGCCAATGCTCGTGAGCTCGTAGAGACGCTCCCGATCTTCTTCCGAGAAATCCGTCACGTCACTCACCCCAACTGATTCAAGTCTAACAAGAAGACCGGCGATCCGTCTCCCAGAATCGTCAATCCGGCGAGCGATCGCACACTCGAGAGCAGCTCCGGAATCGGCTTGACGTAGATCTGCTGATGTCCGACGACGCTGTCGATCTTGATCGCCATGCGTTCGCCACGCACCTCGGCGAGGAGCAACACATCCAGCGCGCGGGGCTTCGGCGGCGGCAGGCTCAGAAACTCGCCGAGCGAAAAAACGGCCACCGGCTCGTCGTCGACCAGGGTGAACGCATCGTGGCCGCTTCGCTCGATCGCGGACGCGGGAACTTCGATGATGCGCTCCACCTTCGAAACCGGAATCGCCACCGTCTCGCCGGAGACGGCGACCAGAAGCACACGCTGCACGGCTGCGGTGATCGGAACGGTCATCGTCGTCATCGTGCCGCGCCCGCGCTCGGTTGCGATCTCGACCTCCCCGCCAAGCGATTCGATGGTCGCGCGGACGACATCCATCCCGACGCCGCGCCCCGAGAGTTCGGAAATCGACTCGGCGGTGGAAATGCCGGGGCGGAAGACCAGCGCGGCGAGTTGTTCGGGGGAAAGATCTTCGGCGAGATCTGCAACGACGAGACCGGCGGCGATCGCGCGGTCGCGCACGCGGTCGAGATCGATGCCGGCGCCGTCGTCGCGAATCGAGATCCGAATCGAATCCTTCACACGCCGGGCGTCGATATCGATCCTGCCGATCTCATTCTTGCCGGCGGCTTCGCGCTCGCCGGGCAGCTCGATTCCGTGGCCCACTGCGTTGCGGACCAGGTGCACCAGGGGGTCGCTGAGTCGGTCGAGGATCGAGCGGTCGAGTTCGATTTCCGCGCCTCGGATCGAAAGCTCAACGCGCTTTCCGAGCCGGCGCGCGACTTCGCGCGCCATTCGCGGCAACGGATCGACGATCCGCGACAGCGGCGTGGTCCGCAACTGGAGCGCGCGGCGCTGCAGGTCGCCGACGACGCGGTCCATCCGGTCGAGTCCAACGGAGAATTTCCCTCGATCGTCGCTGATTTCTGCGCTGGCGGTGCGCAGCTGGCTCGAACTCAGGATGACTTCGCCGACGGTTCCGAGGAAGCGGTCGAGGGTTTCGGTCTTGACGCGAACCGATTGGGGCGGTTTGGGTGCTTCGACGTTCTCGGGGCGATCGAGCGCAGCCGCGGAGCCGAACTCAGGGCTTTTTTTTTTGCTGCGTCCGATGCGGAGGCCTTGGCGCGAAGAGTCGCGGGGGCCTCGTGGGGCGAGGCTTGATCGAGGCAATTGGCCAGCACCGCGGCCAGCGCGGGGTCCGCTGGAGGCAGTTGGCCGGAGTCGCGAATCGAATAGACCATCGACTCGAGGGCTTCGAGTCCGCGAAAGAGCACGCCGAGCTCTTCGGAATCCGCGACACGCCCCGCCCGGCGGATCAGCTGCATCCGGTCTTCCAGACCATGCGCGACCTGTGTGACGGATTCGTACTCGAGCGAGGCCGCCATTCCCTTGATGGAATGAGCCATGCGAAAGATCAGATCGATCGATTCGCCACAAGCGAGGTTCTTCTCGAGTTCGAGCAGCGCCGAACTCATTTCCGCGAGGTGCTCCGTCGATTCTTCGACGAATACCTGGCGGTACTTCGCCATGTCCATGCTCAGACTTCCTTTTCGAGGACCTTCTTGAGCGTTTCGATCACGGCGTCGGGCTTGAATGGCTTGACGATGAAATCACGCGCGCCGGCTTGCATCGCCTCGGTGACCAGGGTCTCCTGCCCGAGCGCGCTGCACATCACCACGCGCGCGCCAGGATCGAGAGCCATGATGCCCCGAACCGCATCGATGCCGGACTTGCGTGGCATGACGATATCCATCGTCACCACGTCCGGCTGCAATCGCTTGAATTCATCCACCGCTTCGACGCCGTCGGAGGCTTCTCCGCAGACCTCGAACCCCTCGGACTCGACGATCTCGCGGATCATCTGACGCATGAACGATGCGTCGTCTGCAACCAACACTCTCGCCATCACCATCCCCCTTAGGGCCTAATCCCTTCGGCCCAATGAACCCGCGATCACATCCTTTGCTTGACTCACAAGACGCCTCGGATCCAGCACGCTTGCGATCCGGCCGTCAATCGATCGATGCTCCGCGACCGGCTTGGCGCCGGGCATTGCGGCCGCAACACCGTCGACGAGCCCCAGGACCCGGTCGACGGGAATTCCAAGTCGGGCGCTCTCACCATCCGGCCCCGCGATCACGAGGATGTTCCCCGGCTCGCCCAGCTCCGACTCGTCGATATCGAGCAGCGACGCGCAGCTGACCACCGGCAGTGCGTCGCCGTGGTAATTGATCACGCCCCCGATTCGCGTCGGCAGCGTCGGAATGCAGGTCATGTGCAGGGCCTCGGCGACTTCGAGCACGCCGGCGATCGGCAACGCGTAGAGATCGCCGGCGACTTCGAAGGTCAACAGCCGATCCTCGGCGCGCAGCCTTTCGGTGGCTTCACTCATCCATCTGCCTCGATCCGTCGAGCGGAATCGGTCCGGAAGTGAGACAGCACTTCCGCCAGTTCCGCTGAGAATTTCGTCAGCGAGTTCGAGGATTCGATCACCTCGGCCGTAGAAGCGGATTGCAGGCGAGATGTCTCGACGACCCGATCGATCGCGGCCGCCTTGCGCGCGCCCGCCTCGGAGATCTCGTCCATCGACCGCACCATGCGCTCCACTTCGACCGTGTGTGCGTCCGCGTTGCGGAAGATGCCCTCGGCACGCACCTGCGCGTCCTTGACGGTGCTGCGGATGCTTTCGAGCGACGCGGCGATCATGTCCACGTCCTCCCGGCCCTCGCTGATCACGCTGCTCGAAAGTCGCATCTCGTCCGCGACCTCGGCAGTATCCGATTGAATCTCGTGGATCAGCTTGGCGATTTCTTCCGCGCGCCGGCCGGCGCTTTCCGCGAGCTTGCGAATCTCGTCGGCAACCACCGCAAACCCGCGCCCCGCTTCGCCGGCGCGCGCGGCCTCGATCGATGCGTTGAGCGAGAGCAGGTTCGTGCTGCTCGCGACGCTCGTGATGACCTCGGTGATCTGATGCACGTGCTGTGTCTTCGCTTCGAGATCGAAGACCTGCGCGACCGCCCTTTCGATGCGCTCGAAGACGGTGCGCATCTTCTCGACCGCAAGCCGCGTCACGTCCGCGCTCGAGTTGGCTTTCTGGTTGGCCTCCGCGGCGAAACCGAACGCTTCTCGCGCGTCGTCGGCGTTGCTCGCGATAGTCGCGGCGACTTCGTGAATCAGGCGGTCGGCGTCGTGGAGCATGCGCTGCTGCTCCTTCACGCTCTCCACCAGGTCCGAAACCGTCGCGCCGATCTCGCCGCTGTGCCCGCCAACCGCGCGAGCCGAACGCGAGACTTCCGAGGCGGCCTTCGAAACCCGCGCCGACGTACCCTGCGCGTGAATGACCAATTCCCGCAGGCCGCTCGCCATCGACTGGATGCTCTGGATCAGATCGTGGGTCTCGTCCGGAAACATCGGTTCGTCAGCGGAGGCCACGGAGGCGGAGCCCGTGAGATCGCCTTCGCGGATCCGCTCGGCGGTGCGCTTCAGGTGGCGGAATTGGCGACTGAATTCGCGGGTCAGCAAGAAACCGATCGCCGCACCCAGGCCGAGCGCCACGAAGGGCGTAATCCAGGGCGCAACGCGAAGCCCCGTGGCCGCGAGCAAGCTGGGGAAACACACCACCGCCGCGCTAACGACGATGGACCCAATCACAAACTTGTGCGTAAGTGCGATGCGCACGCCCCTGTATCGGTGGACGGCCTCGGCTTCTTGATGAGCGGAGGGCTCTGGGAAGGCCTCAGCGGGCGGCAGCTTTGGCGGATCCGCCCGCAGGCTCGAAAACCCCCGATCGGTGGCTCAAAAATGCCGCCAACCAGCCGATTTCGGGCGTTTGGCCGCCCCATCGACGACTTTCCCGATCTCCGTGACCGCGACGCCGAGCCGGCGGGCCAGCGCCGCGGCAGAGAGCCCGAGAGCCCCGGAACGCCGCTTCGACTCCGAGCCCAGCGCGCGCCCGCCGCGCCCGCGGCTCCCCGCGCGCCCGCCGCCGTGCAGCGTGAAGAGCAGCTCGTAGTCCTCGCCTCCGCGCGTGGCCAGCTCGATCGGGTCGACGCCCAGCCGGCGGCAAGCCGCGTCGAAACGCGGCGGCCGGGGCACGCGCGCCAGCTCGAGCTGCGCCGAGCAACCCGAGCGCTGGAGCACGTGGTCGAGATCCGCGAGCAGGCCGTCCGAGATGTCGATGCAGGCGCCGATCCCGGCCACGCGCGCGAGTGCGCGACCCGCTCGAAGCCGCGGCGTAGGTACGGCGCGCAGCTTCCCGAGCCCCGCCGCGGCGCGCGCGACTTCGAGCGCGGCTCCGCCGAGCGTGCCGGTGACGAAGATCCGATCGCCCGCGCGCGCCGAGTCGCGCAAGAGTGCGCGCCCGCGCTCGACCGCGCCCTGCGCGGTGATGCTGATGGAGGTCTCGCGCGCGCGGCTCAGGTTGCCCCCGATCAGCGGGCAGCTGTGGATCTCGGCTTCCTCGAGCAGGCCTCCGAGCAGTCCGTCGAGGGTCCGGACCGCGAGATCCGGCGGCGCCGCCAGTGCGAGCACGAAGCCGAGCGGCCGCGCGCCCATTGCGGCCAGGTCCGAGAGGTTGGCGACCAGCGCGCGGCGGCCGACGCAGCGCGCGCTCTGAGTATCCCAGCGAAAATGCACGCCCTCGACGAACGCGTCGGTCGTGACCACCCAGTCCTCGCGCGCGCGCGGTCGCAGCACGGCCGCGTCGTCACCGATGCCGACGACGACTCCGCGCCTGCGAGCATTGCGACCGGCCGCGCGCGATCTTCGCGCAGCACGCTCGATGCGTTCGATCAGCCCGAATTCGCCGAGGTCGCGAAGTTCCACGCGCCCGAGCGTAGCGGGCAATCGGCGAAGATCAGTGACGCGGCTTTGCGGCCGCCGGCGTGGTCTGTGTGCGTTTGTTGCTGGTTCGCACGCGGCGGGTGCCGACGCGGCGCGGCGCCAGGTCGAGCGCGACGTCGATCACCTCATCCATCGTCTCGACGGGAATGAACTTCACGCGGCGCTTGAGCTCCTTGGGGATCTCGCGAAGATCGTCGAGATTCTTGCGCGGCAGGATGACGGTGGTGATGCCGGAGCGCATCGCTGCGAGCGCCTTGTCGCGCACTCCACCGACCGGCAACACGCGACCGCGCAGCGTGATCTCGCCGGTCATCGCGATGTCCGGGCGCACCGGCGTGTGGGTCGCGAGCGAGAGCACCGCGGTCGCGATCGAGATGCCCGCCGACGGCCCATCTTTGGGAATCGCACCGGCGGGAACGTGAACGTGCAATTGGTTGCGCGAGAAGATCGACTCGTCGAAATCGAGTCGAGAGCCACAGCCGCGCGCATAGGTGAGCGCCGTCTGGGCGGATTCTTTCATCACGTCGCCGAGCTGGCCCGTGAGAACCAGGCCCTTGCCGGGCGTCAGCGTCGCTTCGATGGTCAGGATCTCACCGCCGCTCTCCGTCCACGCGAGCCCGTTGACGAGGCCGATCTCGCCGACCGGCGATGGCTTCTCACCGAGAAACGGCGGCGGCCCGAGCAGCCTGTCGAGCGAGCGCCGATTCACGCAAACCGACGACAGGTCTCCCTCCGCGGCGCGCCTCGCACTCTTGCGACAGATCGTCGCGATTCTGCGCTCCAGATTGCGCACACCCGCCTCGCGGGTGTACTCGGTCACCATGTCGAGAACCGCGTTGGGCGACCATTGAATGCTCGCTTCGCCGAGACCGTTCTCGGAAACCTGATTCGGGATCAGATAGGAGCGCGCGATCTCGACCTTCTCTTCGGGCGTGTAGCCCGCGATGCGAATCACCTCGAGTCGATCGAGCAGCGCCTTCGGGATCGGATCGAGCTGGTTGGCGGTCGCGATGAAGAGCACCCGCGAGAGGTCGAAGGGCACGTTCAAATAGTGGTCGCTGAACTTCGAATTCTGCGCCGGATCGAGCACCTCGAGCAGCGCCGACGACGGATCGCCGCGGTAGTCGGCGCCGAGCTTGTCGATTTCGTCGAGCATCATCACGGGATTGTGGGTGCCCGCCTGCTTCACGCCCTGGATGATGCGGCCCGGCAACGCGCCCACATAGGTGCGGCGATGGCCTCGAATCTCGGCCTCGTCGCGCATTCCGCCGAGGGAGATGCGATGGAATTCGCGGCCCATCGCGCGCGCGATCGAGCGACCCAGTGAAGTCTTGCCCACACCCGGCGGGCCCACGAAGCAAAGAATCGGACCGCGTGAATCGCCGCGGAGCTTGCGAACGCCGAGAAACTCGAGGATTCGATCCTTGATTTCTGTCAGGTGGGCGTGGTCCTCGTCGAGGATCGCGCGAGCGTTCGCGAGATCCAGCTGATCGGGCGAGGCGTTCGACCACGGCAATTCGACCATCCAGTCGAGATAGCTGCGGACCACCTGCGACTCGGGGCCGTCCGGATGCATTCGCTCGAGCCGGCGCAGCTGACGCGTCGACTCGGCCAGCGCGTCTTCGGGCATGCCCGCCTCTTCGATCTTGCTCCGGTAGTCCTCGACTTCTTCGGTGCGCGGATCCGTGTCACCGAGCTCTTCTTGAATCGCGCGAAGTTGTTCCCGCAGAAAATGTTCGCGTTGATTGCGACTCATCTCGTCGTGCGCCTGGGATTGAATCTCCGCCTGGACGCTCGTGACCTCCAACTCGCGGCGAAGCACCGCATCCACCCGGCGCAAGCGCACGAGCGGATCGACGATCTCGAGAATTTCCTGGGCCTCGCTCACGCGCAACTTCAAATTTGAAGCGACGAGATCCGCGAGGCGCCCCGGCTCGTGGATGTTGGCCGTGATCGAGAGCACCTCGGGCGGCAGGTTCTTGAGCGGAAGCAGTTCTTCGACGCGGCCGCGAACCGCTCGCACGAGCGCCTCGGACTCGACACACCAATCCGTGTCATCATCTTCGGCCTTGGGCGTCAGGCGGACCCAGGTCGAGGCCTCGTGCTCGACGAAGGAATCGATCTGCGCCTTCGCGATGCCCTGGACGAGCACCTTGACCCGGCCATCACCCATGCGCAAGATGCGCATCACCATCACCACGGTGCCCACGCGATACAGATCGTCCGACTCGGGCGCTTCGACGCTGCCGTCGCGCTGGGCGACCACCATCAGCAACCGGTTACCCGCCAGAGCGTCTTCGATCGCTGCAATCGAGCGCTCGCGAGCGACAAAAAGCGGCAGAATCATGTAGGGGAAGACCACCATGTCACGAAGCGGCAACACCGGCAGTTCGTTGGGAATCGCGAACGAGGTCGTTGAATCGTCCATGTCATCACCTTCGACGCCGCCCGAAAGCAACTTGAGAGGTGAAGAATGCGGATCGTGAATCGCTTGGCGCAGTTCGGGAAACACCCGATGCGCGGTCAGTCGGCTTCGATGATTTGTCCGCGACGAACGGTCAACAAGAAGGGTCGCTTGCGCGCATTACCGTCCTCGCGCATCGAAAGCACGCCCGAAACTCCAGGAAAGCCTCTGACGTCGAGAATCCGGTCGCGCAGTTCGCGACGCGAACTCGCACCGCGCGCGAGTTGCACGAGCACCAGGTTGGTGGCGTCGTAGGCGCTCGCCGAAAAGTCGCCCGCGGGCGCGCCAAACGTATCGACGTATCGATCGGCGAACTCCCGCACGTAGCTGACCGCGCTATCTGCATAGAAGCTCGCGGTAAAATACGCGCCCTCCACGTGGTCGCGCGCGATCGAAACGAGGTCGGGGTGATTCCAGGCTTCGGTGCCGAGCAGGATGGCACCGGTCGCCTCGTGAAACGCGAGTTGCGGAGCAATCAGTGCCACCTTCTCGTGCGACTCCGGGATGAAGAGCGCGTCGAAGTCGACGATCGGCGGCAGCGGCTCGTCGTTGGGACCGAGCATGCTGCGCGCTTCTTCGCGCACGAGCGCGGCTTCGCGGGTGGGGAGTCGCCGCGCGCGTTGAATCCGCGCTTCGCGCTTCGCGATCAGCGCGTTTTCCTCGCGGGTGAGTAACTCGTAACCCACCAAGCGACGGATCGAGGCGGCGAAGTCGACGTCTCCCGGATCATAAGCGGCCAGCGCCACCACCTGACCCCCTCCCTCCTCGACGGCATTCCAGAACAAACCCGAAACTCCGCTGCCGTAGGCATCGCGCGGATAGAGGATCGCAAAGCGCTTCGCTTCGAGGTCGCGCAGCGCGAATTCGGCGAGCGCCTGCACTTCGTCGCTCGGCATCGTGCGCACGCGAAACACGAAGGATCGACCGCTCGCGACCTCGGGCCGCGAGGTCAGCGCGACAAGCGATACGCGCTGCATTTCTGCGATCGCGGCCGCGGCCTCGCATTCCTTCCAGAGCAGCGGCCCGATGATCGCCGCAACGCCACGCTCTGCGAGTTCGCGCACGGCCGCAGCGGCGAGCGCGGGCGAACCAGCGGAGTCGCGGATTTCGATTCGAATGCGCGGGCGCTGCTCGACGGGCCGCTTCGCGTCGAAGATACCGGCCGCGAGCAGGATGCCGCGCAACGCCTCTTCGCCGAACTCCGCAAAGTTTCCGCTCAGCGGCAGCACGACCCCGATCGAACCCTGCGCGGCGCTCGTCGACGGCATGCCAACGCTCGCCACGTCTTCAAAACTCGGAAAGAAGGCGGTGCCGGATCCACCGGATTCAAGCGCGCGCAATCGATCAGCCGCGAGCTCTACTCGCGCCGCGTAGGCGGGCGCCATCCGCATGCGCGACGCACTCTCGATTTCGCTGCGGGCCGATTCGAGGTCGCCGACGTCGAGCGATCGCTCGGCGGCGAACAGCAATGCGCGGCCAGCGAAGATCTCCGAATCCAGCTGCTTGGCGACGAGGGCGAGTTGGGCGCGATCGAGCTGCGCGAGCACCTCGTCGATCTGGCCATCGATTCGCGCCTGGATCTGCGCGTCGGACTCTCCCGCGCGCAACGCGGAGAGCCAGCGGATCCTCGCGACGGGATCCCGCGCGGTCTCGGCGAACAGACGCGACGCCTGCTGGCGTTCGGCGTCCGACAGCCGGCGCAGCTGGACGCGATCGAGCGCGCGCATCGCGGCATCGACGTTGCCCCGCTCGAATTCGATCGAGGCAGCGCCCACGCGCGCGGAATCGATCCGATTGCCGTCGGGAAAATTTTGAATCACGAATTCGTAGTGGCGCAGCGCGGCGTCTCGATCGCCGCGCGCCGACGCGATCTCGGCGAGCCGAATGCTCGCATCACCCGAGAGCGGGCTTCGCGGCCAGCGCAGCACGAACGCTGCGAGCCGCTGCTCGGCGGCAGCCGGATCGCCGGCGACGCCCGAGAGTGCTTCCGCGTATTCGGTTCGTTCCGCTTCGCTGACTTCCGCCTGCGTGCGCGGAGCCAGGCCGCTGCAGGCGAGCCAGCCGAGAGCAAACACGAGAATGGCAAGTGTCCGCGTCAACGCTTACTCGAAGATGTTCCGCAATTTGTCCAGAAACCCCCGCGAAGCGGGTGCGGTGAGGCCGCCCGATTCTTCGGCGAACTGCTCGAGCAACTCGCGCTCGCGCGCGTTGAGCCGCGTCGGCACCTCGACGTAGACGTGCACCAGCAGATCGCCGCGCGCGGAGGATCGCAAAGTCGGGACGCCCCTGCCCCGCATGCGCAGCACTTTGCCGGACTGGGTGCCTGCCGGAATTGCGAGCCGGGCCTTGCCCTCGAGTGTCTCCACCTCGATCTCGGAACCGAGCGCCGCCTGCGGAAACGAAATCGGCACCGCGTGATGGATATCGGCGCCTTCGCGCTCGAAGCGCTCATCGGGTTTCACGGAAATCACCACGTAGAGATCGCCCGGCGGGCCGCCACTGATGCCGGCCTGCCCCTCGCCGCTGAGCCGCAGCCGCGTCCCCTCGTCGACGCCCGGCGGGACGCTGACTGAAATGGTCTGCTCCGCGTCGATCCGCCCGGCGCCGCGGCAGTCCGCACAGCGGCGCCGGATGACCTCGCCCGCGCCGCCGCAGCCATCACAAGGCCGACTGATCCGGAAGAAACCCTGCTGGAGAATCATCTGCCCGCTTCCGTGACAGCGCGCGCAGGTCTCCGGTTGGGTGCCGGGCTCGGCGCCGCTGCCCGAGCAGGTCGCACACGGTCGCATCTTTGGAATCTTGATCTGGGCCTGCAAACCCTCCACCACGTCGGCGAGTTGGATCTCGAAGTTGTAGCGGAGGTCCGCTCCGCGCTGGCCACGGCCGCGCCGCTGCGCAGCGCGCCCGCCGCCACCGAAGATGTCCCCGAAGAGGTCGCTGAACAGGTCGGAAAAATTCCCGAGATCGCCAAAATCCTGGAACCCGCCGCCGGCTCCGCCAGCCGTACCTGCGAAACCGAAGCGATCGTAGGCTTTGCGCTTCTCGGAGTCCGACAAGATCGCGTAGGCCTCGGAGGCCTCCTTGAAGCGATCCTCGGCGGCCGGATTGTCGGGATTGCGATCGGGATGGTCGGCGAGCGCCTTGGCGCGGTACGCCTTCTTGAGTTCGGCGTCGCTCGCGTCGCGCGAGACACCCAGGATTTCGTAGTAGTCGCGCCTCGCCAATGCAAGAGCCTCGAGCGGTGGATGGCTGGGGGGCCGGACCGGGAGTTTAGTCTGGATCCGCGCGTTTAGTCTGGATCCGCGCGTTTCGTCTGGGTCCGGGAGTTTCGTCTGGGTCCGAACGTCTTGCCGGATCCCGAGAGTTCCGGTCGAGTCCGGCGCTTGGCCTGAATCCGGAAGTTTAGTAGGAATCCTCGGACGTATCCTCTCCGAGCGCGGCGTAGAGATTCTCGGTCATCTTGTAGGTGAGCGTCGAGAGCACGTCAACGGCGCTGCGAAGCGTCTCGGTGTCTCCGCTGTCCATCGCCGCGCGGGCGTCCTCGAGGGCGGCCTGGATCGGCGCGCGCTCCTCATCGCTGACCTGCTCGGCGAATTCCTCGAGGGTTCGAACCGTGGAGTAGACGAGACCGTCGGCCTTGTTGGAGAGTTCGACGAACGCGCGCCGATTCTGGTCGCCCTCTTTCGCGACCTCGGCCTCCTTCACCAGCCGCTCGACGTCCTCTTCCGCGAGGCCTCCCGAAGCCGAGACCTGGATCGCCTGGCTGCGTCCGGTGCCGAGATCCAGCGCGGACACATTGACGACGCCGTCGGCGTCGATGTCGAACGTGACTTGAATTTGTGGCACACCGCGCGGCGCGGGTGGGACACCCAAGAGCTCGAAGCGGCCGAGTGTCTTGTTGTCCTTGGCGAGTTCGCGCTCACCCTGGACGACGTGAATCCGAACCACGCTCTGGGCGTCTTCGGTGGTGGAGAAGATCTGGCTGTTCGAGGTGGGGATCGTCGTGTTGCGCTCGATGATCGCGGTGGCGATACCCCCTTGCGTCTCGACACCGAGCGAGAGCGGCGTCACGTCGAGTAGCAGCACCTCGTCGACCTCGCCCTTGAGCACGCCGCCCTGGATCGCCGCCCCGCACGCAACCACCTCGTCGGGATTCACGCTCTTGTTCGGCGGCTTGCCGAAGATTTCCTCGACCTTTCGCTGGATGATCGGCATGCGCGTCATGCCGCCGACCAGGATCACCTCGTCAATTTTGTCGCGCGTGATGCCGGCGTCCTCGATCGCCTGCTTGCAGGGCTCGACGAGCCGCGCAACCAGCGGGGCGATCAGCTCTTCGAATCCCTCGCGCGTGAGGTTGGCGGTCAGATGCGACGGGCCGTCGCCCGCGGCGGCGATGAACGGAAGATTGATGTCCGTCGCCTTTGCGGTGGAGAGTTCGTGTTTGGCGCGCTCCGCGGCCTCGCGGATGCGCTGCAGCGCCATCTTGTCGCCCATCAGATCGACGCCGGTCTCGTCCTTGAAATTGCGGATCAACTGCTCGGCGAGCGCGCGGTCGAAATCCTCGCCGCCGAGGAAGGTGTCGCCGTTGGTGCTCTTCACCTCGAAGACCCCGCTCGCGATCTCGAGAATCGAAATATCGAAGGTGCCGCCCCCGAGGTCGAATACCGCGATCGTCTGACTCTTGGTATTCGAGAGTCCATAGGCGAGCGCCGCGGCCGTGGGCTCGTTGATGATGCGCAGCACGTTGAGCCCGGCGATCTTGCCCGCGTCCTGAGTCGCCTGCCGCTGCGAGTCGTCGAAGTACGCCGGAACCGTGATCACCGCGTCCACGGCCTCCTCGCCGAGGTAATCCTCCGCGGTCTCCTTCATCTTGGCGAGCACCATCGCGGAGATTTCCTGCGGCGAGTAGGCGCGGCCTCCCGCGCGAACCCACGCGTCGCCGTTTTCGGCGGCTTCGACGCTGAACGGCGCGATCGAGCTGAAGCTCTGGGCTTCTTCGCTCGCAAAGCGGCGCCCGATCAGCCGCTTGACGGCAAACACCGTGTTCTCTGGATTCGTGACGGATTGGCGCTTTGCGATCTGGCCGACGAGCTTTTCACCCGAGGCCGCGAAGCCGACGATCGAAGGCGTGGTTCGCGCGCCCTCGGCGTTGGACAGGACCTGCGGTTCGCCACCCTCGAGCAGTGCAACACACGAATTTGTCGTTCCGAGGTCGATCCCGATGACCTTGCCCAAGTATTCGCTCCCTCCGAAAACCCAGGAGGAAACGCTCCTGGGTTACTCGGCCTTCTCCGCGTCGTCCTTGTCTTCGCGCCCCTTTGCGACCACCACCCGTGCGGGCCGCAACATTCGATCCCGAAGCCGAAAACCCTTTTGCAACACTTCGAGCACGGTGTTCGCGGGCACCGATTCGTCCTGCACCTGCGCCATCGCATCGTGCAGCGTGGGGTCGAACTCGCAGCCCCGCGCATCGACTATGACCACTTCGTGCTGCGCGAGAACCGCGTAGAGCTCCCGCTGCACGAGTTCGACACCCTGCAGGAGGCTCGCCAAGTTCCCGCCATCGCTCTGGTGTGCGTGCTCGATGGCGCGATCCAGGTTATCGACCGTCGAAAGCAGATCCTTGACGAGATTTTCGTGGCCATACAGCAGGATGTCCTGGCGTTCCTTGTGGGCGCGGCGTCGGAAATTGTCGAAATCGGCGAGCAGGCGGACATATTTGTCGCGGTTCTCGACCAGCTGACCGGCCATCCGCTCGATTTCTTCGCCGCTGAACTTATTCTCCGACTCCGTCGCCGCAGGACCCTCGGCGCGCTTCAAATAGCCCCCGTCGTCGATCGCCTCGGAGGCCTCCCGCAGCGCCGCCTCGAGCTCCGGATTCGCCGAAAGCCCGCCGCCGGCCTCTTCGGCGAGCGTCTCCCAGCCCTCGGATCGGTTGGGGTCGCGCGGGTTGTCGCCGTTTCGGGCCCTGCCGCTCAAGCCAGCAACCTCCCAGTGATGGCCTGGGAGAGGTAGTCGACGAGCGGAATCACCCGCCCGTAGTCCATCCGGACCGGGCCGATCACGCCGAGCGTCCCGAGCGGCGCATCCGCGCCGCCGTAGCGGCTCGCCACGAGTGCACAGCGGCGCAGGCCCGGCTCATCGATCTCGTCGCCGAACACCACGCTGACGCCGCTCGTGTCGAGCATGCGGTCGAGCACATCGAGCAGCCTCTCCTTGGTTTCGAGCGCGCCGAACAGGTCGCGAATCCGCTGCGGGTCGCGAAACTCCGGCTGGTCGAGCAGCGCGAGCCGGGTCTCGATCACGAGATCCACTGCGTCGTCGCCCACCGCCACCGCGCGTCGACCGAGTTCGATCGCGCGGGCCAGAAGTTCGCTCGCGTGATCGCGCAGCCGCGTGGCTTCCTCGATCAGCGCGGCGCGCACTTCGATCAAGCTGCGACCCGCCGCGCGCTGCGAGAGCAGCTCGGCGCTGCGGTCGAGTTCGCGCTGCTCCCAGTCGCCGCCGCCCTCGATCACGCGTCGATGCACGCCACCGCTATTCGCGACGAGCACCACGAGCACGCGCTCGGACGACAGCCGAACCAGGCTGATCCGGCGCAGCACGATCCGGTCGAGCCGCGGCGCCACCACGAAACCCAGTTGGCGCGTGCACTCGGAAAGCAATTGCGAAGCGACGTGCACCACGGAGTCGGGTGCCGCCTCGTCGACGCTGTGAGCGATGTTGCGCATCTCGTACGACGCGACGTTGCTCGCGTCGAGCCGCGTCGGATCGAGCAGCCGATCGACGAACAAGCGCAGGCCGCGCTCGCTGGGAATCCGACCCGATGATGTGTGCGGTTTTTCGACGAGACCCATTTCTGCGAGCTCGCCGAGCGTCGCGCGCACGCTCGCCGGCGAGATCGGAATCGGCAACAGATGAGCGAGGGTTTGGGATCCGATCGGAGCGGCTTCCCCCACGTACGCCTGGACGATCGCCCTCAGGACCGCGCCCTGGCGCGCGCTGAGTTCGGGCGCGTCACACCCCATCTCGCCTTGTCTCGCAGCCACGGCTGCTCTCCCACACGTCACGCTTCAAGGTTCGAGAGGCCCTCGCGGAGCCCCTCGAGCGAGCCGCCCAGCCAAGCATCCACTGAGCGCTGGATCGCGCCGGTCTCGAACCTAGCCGAGCTGGTCTCGAACCGACCGAAACTGGTCTCGAATCTAGCCGAGCTGGTGTCGAACCTAGCCGAGCTGGTGTCGAGCCTACACGACCGCTCTCCGGCACATTCCGAGCGCGCCGAGGGCAAGATAGTCTAACCCGATCATCGGTCGATGGGTCCCCGGGGCTGAGCGTTCAGAGCCGAACCCGGCCTGCGATCAGACGAATTCGGCGAAGACCGTATCCGCGAGCAGCCGGCCGCGCGCGCTGAGCCGCAGGTCTCCGGCCGCCAGCTCGTCGATCAGCCCGACCCCGAGCAGGCGATCGATCGCGTCGCCGAAGAACGCGCGCGGCGGCGCTCCGAACTCGCGCTCGAACTCCGCCGCGCGCAGCCCACGGGATCCGCGCAGCGCGAGAAAGACGGCTTCGCCGCGCGCGCTGCGCGCGTCAAAGATCTCGCGCGGGCCCGCGTCGGCCGGGCGCCGCTGGGCGATCCGATCGAGGTAGCTGCGCAGATCCCGAAGATTGGAACGCCGCACGCCAAACGCCGCCGCCGCACTCGGCGGCTCGGTGGAAAACGCGCCGACCCCGAGCCCGAGCACCGGTCGCCGCTCCCAGTAGCGCCGGTTGTGGACCGCCTCGTAGCCGGGCCGCGCGTAGTTGGAGATCTCGTAGCGGTCGAAGCCCGCGGCGCGCAGCCGCTCTTCGAGCGTCTGCATCATCGCGATCGCCTCGCCCTCATCGGGAAGTGCCAGCTGCCCTCGGCTCGCGGCGAGCGCGAAAGGCGTCCCCGACTCGATCGTCAGTTCGTAGGTGGAAATGTGCTCGGGTGCGAACGCGAGCGCGCGATCGAGGTCGGCGTCGAGATCCGCGGGCCGCTGGCCGGGCGCGGCGAAGATCAAGTCCAGCGAAATCGCCGGAAAGCCCGCGTCGCGGCACGCCGCGAGCGTTCGATCCGCCTCATCGGCCCGGTGCGCGCGGCCCAGGCGCTTGAGGACCGCGTCGTCGAAGCTCTGCACGCCGACCGACACGCGGTTCACGCCGAGCGCGCGGAAGTCCGGCAAGCGCGATCGCTCGAGCGTGCTCGGGTTCACCTCGAGCGTCGTCTCGACGGCAGCCTCGGCGGCGAACTCCGCGTGAACCGCTTGCGCGATCCGCGCGAGCGACGCCGGCGTCAGCAGCGAGGGCGTGCCGCCGCCGAAGTAGAGGCTCGCCAGCCGCGGCCCCCGAGCCTCGGCAGTGCGATACGCGGGCGCGCGCGCCGCGAGTTCGCGCAGCAGCGCGTCGACGTAGCGGTCCTGCTGTTCGGCGGCGAGTCGCGGCGCCGCGACTACCGCAAAATCGCAATACGGACACACCCGCTCGCAAAATGGGATGTGGACGTAGACGCCGACGCTCGGATCGCTCGTTCGAGTGCCAACGCTGGAATCGCCGCTTCGGAAGCCAACGCTCCGATCGCTGGTCTGGGCACCGAGACTCGGATTGCCGATTTGGGCACCGAAGCTCGGATCGCTGCCTTGGACGCCAGCGCTCGGGTGGCTCGGCCGGGCAGCGGCGCTCGGGTCGCTCATGCGAGCAGATTAGCGGCTTGGCGCGGGCGCTTCGCTCGCCGGGCTGGGTTACTCTCCGCGCGCCTTGAGTGATCCCAAGATTCGCTGCGAAGTTCTGCCCAACGGACTCACGGTTCTGTCGTGCAGGAGCGAGATCGCGCCGGTCGCCGAGATCCAATTCTGGGCAAAGGTCGGTTCCGCGGACGAGCGGCCGTTCGAAAGCGGGCTCGCCCACTTCCACGAGCACATGCTCTTCAAGGGCACCGAGCGCCGCGCGGTCGGCGACGTCGCGGGCGACGTCGAGGGCGCCGGCGGCCGCATCAACGCCTACACATCCTTCGACGTGACCTGCTACCACGCGACCCTGCCGAGCGATCGGCTCGAAATCGGCGTCGACGTGCTGACCGACGCGCTGTTGCATTCGACCTTCGTGCCCGAGGAGATCGATCGCGAGATCGAAGTCGTGCTCGAAGAGATCAGCCGCGCCGAGGACTCGCCGAGCCAGGTGCTCGGCCAGGCGATTTTCGGCGAGTGCTATCGCGAGCACCCCTACCGCGCGCCGATTCTAGGCACACGCGAAAGTGTCTCCAGCTTCAACCGCGAGCGCGTGCAGGCGTTTTACGAGCGCTGGTACACACCGGACAACCTGCTCGCGGTGGCGGTCGGCGACATCGACACCAAGCGCCTGCGCGAGCAACTCAGCGCCGCGTTCGCAGGCCGGCCGCGCGGCGACATCGAGCGCAGCCGCGCGGTCGAGCCGCCCCAGCGCGAGCGACGCATCGTCATCTGCGAGCGGCCGTTCGAGCGCGTGAACATCGAGCTCGCCTACCCGAGCGTCGGCCTGCCAGACCCCGATTGCGCGTTGATCGATCTGCTCGTCTTCATCCTCGGAAACAGCGAAAGCAGCCGCCTGAATCGACGCGTGAAGGAGCGCGACGGGCTCGTCGACCGCATCGATGCGTATTCGTACACGCCGACGGATCCAGGCATGACCAGCGTGAGCATCGCCACCGATGCCGAGCGCGCGCTCGACTCGATCTCGGCCACGCTGCGGGAAATCGAACGGATGCGGGTCGAAGCGGTCTCGGCGGAAGAATTGGAGCGCGCGCGGATCAACTTTCTCGCCGCGGAGCATTTCGAGCGCGAGAGCGTCAGCGGCATGGCACAAAAGCTCGGCAGCTTCCAGCTGAGCGCGGGCGACTACCGCGAAGAAGGCCGCTACCTCGAGCGGATCCGCAAGGCGACGCCGCACGATCTGCTGCGCATCGCGCAACGCCACCTGGCACCCGAGCAGTTGACGGTCGGCGCGATCCTCGCGCAGAGGGACGCCGCGGGGCTGGACGACGCGAGCATCGACGCTGCGATCGCGCGCGGCGCGCAGCAAACTGCGCGCCGCTTCGCGCTGCCCGCCCGGCGGCCCACCCTGCACGGGATCCATCGCTACGAACTCGTCAACGGCGCCGAGCTCTTCGTGCTGCCGCGCCGCTCGGTTCCCCTGGTGGCCGCGCGCACCGCGTTCCTCGGCGGAACGCTCGCCGAAGACCCGGCCACCGCGGGCATCACGAGCTTTCTGTCCTCGATGTGGTTGCGCGGAACCAGCAGCCACTCCACCGCAGACTTCGCGCGCACCGCCGAAAACCTGGCCGCCGACGTCGACGGCTTTTCGGGCCGCAATAGTCTTGGCACCACGCTCGAATGCCCGGTCGAAGCGCTCGATCCCACACTCGAGCTCTTCGCCGAGCTGCTGCTCGAGCCCGCGTTCGATCTCGAAGAAGTCGAGCGCGAACGCAGCGACACGCTCGCGGCAATCGCGCGCCGCGAAGATCGCCTGGCGCAACTCGCATACCTGCTCTTCGCCGAAACCCACTACCAGCGCCATCCCTATCGGCTGCCGATGCTCGGCTCCGCGGAGTCCGTCAGCGGCTTCGACGCCGATCTGCTGCGCGCCCATCACACGCGCTTGATTCGCGGCGAGAACATGGCAATCGCGGTCGTCGGCGACGTGGACCCCGACTTCGCCGCCGCGCGTTTTTCCGCGAGGCTCGCCGCGGTTCCGAGCGGCGGATTCGAAGCGCCCTCGCCGCCGCGCGAAGACGCGCCGCGCGAGATCCGCGAAGCCGAACTGCGCAAGGACCGCGCGCAGGCGCACCTGGTGATCGGTTTTCGCGGCATCACCGTCGCGGATCCCGATCGCTTCACACTCGAAGTCATCGTCCAGTTGCTGGCAGGACAGGGCGGCCGGCTCTTCCTCGAACTGCGCGATCGGCGCAGCCTCGCCTACGCGGTCAACGCCAACAACACCGAGGGGATCGCGCCGGGCCACTTCACGGTCTACATTGCGACCGCACCCGAAAAAATGGATGACGCGCGCGCGGGCATGCTGGAAGAACTCGAGAAGCTGGTCCAAGAGGCCCCGTCCGACGACGAACTCGAGCGCGCAAAGCGCTACCTGATCGGCAACCACGCGATCGACTTGCAGCGCAACGCCGCGCACGCGGGGCTGATCTCGCTCAACGCACTCTACGGACTCGGCGCCGACGCCGACTTCACGTTCCCCGCCCAGATCGCGGCGATCGGAAAACAAGACGTGCTGCGCGTCGCGCAGCGCATCTTCGACCT
Source organism: uncultured Spirochaetales bacterium (assembly GCA_964494795.1). Taxonomy (GTDB): domain Bacteria; phylum Myxococcota_A; class UBA9160; order UBA9160; family SMWR01; genus JACZVU01. The sequence goes on from CAZBSV010000164.1 coordinate 28,960, forward strand.
GAACGCCTACACGCTCGCAGTGGTTAGGCCTTAGAACGCTGATCGCAAGCTCGAGTACGCTGGGTTGTGGATCAGGGGCCGAGCGCTAGGCCCTGGCTGCGCGGGTCGCTGCCGCCGGTGTGCCAGCCGGTCTCGCGATCGATCGCGATCGCTTCTGCGACCGACCAGTCCCAGTCCGAGATGTCGACATTGTGACCGCGCGCGCGCAGCGCTTCGACGACGTCGTCGGGAATCGCGGCTTCGACGCGGAGCTTGTCGGGATCCCACTGGTGGTGGACGCGCGGCGCCGAGACCGCCTGCTGGACGTCCATCCCGTAGTCGATGAAATTGACGATCGTCAGCAGCGTGGTGGAAATGATGCGCGGGCCGCCCGGGCTACCGGTCACGAACACCGTGCGCCCGCCCTTCGTGACGATCGTCGGCGTCATGCTCGAGAGCGGCCGCTTGTAGGGCGCGATCGCGTTTCGACCGAGCAAGTCTTTCAATCCGTAGCTGTTCGGTTCGCCGATCGCCTTCGCGAAGTCGTCCATCTCGTTGTTGAGTACGATGCCCGTGCCGGGCACCGTGATCCCCGAACCGTAGAGGGTGTTGATGGTTCCGGTGAGCGCCACCGCGTTGCCGGCCGCGTCCGTGGTCGACAGGTGCGCGGTGCCGGAATCGTTCTGCGGCAGACCGGGTGCCTCGATCCGAAGCGCGCTCTCGTCTTGCGCCCACTGCGAGGGCGAGCGCTGCCACCAGGGCGGGTTGATGCGCGCGCGCAGCGTCGCCGCATAGCCCTTGTCGATCAGCCGCGCAACGGGCACTTCCACGAAGTCGGCATCGCCAAGGTGCGCGGCACGGTCCGCGAACGCGAACTTCATCGCCTCGACGATCCGGTGGATGCTCGCCGACGAGCCGGCTCCGCATTTCGCGAGCTCGAAGCCTTCGAGGATGTTGAGGCTTTCGATCAGCGCAACACCACCCGAGGACGGCGGCGGAAACGAGTGGATGTCGTAGCCGCGGTAGCTGCCGCGCAGCGCTTCGCGAACTTTCGGCGCGTAGCTGCTCAGATCTTCGAGCGTGATCAGGCCGCCGCCTTCCTGCACGTGGTTGACGATCGCCTCCGCGATTTTCCCCTCGTAGAACGCGCGCGGCCCGTGCGCGGCGATCAGCGCGAGCGTGTTCGCGAGCTCGGGTTGCACGAGTCGCCAACCCGGCTCGAGCGCGACGCCCTCGGGCGGATACTGGACGCGCAGGGTTTCCGGAAAGCGATCCTCGAGTTGCGGCCGCTCCCAGTCCATCATCTCGACGTGGTAAGGGCCGATCGCGAAGCCCTCGCGCGCGAGCCGGATCGCGGGCGCGAGCACCTGCGCGAGCGGCAGCGTGCCGTAACGCTCGAGCGCGAGCGCAAGACCGGCCACCATGCCGGGTGTTCCGATGGAAAGCGCGCCGACCACGGAAGCGTCCTCGGCCACACCGGGCCGCACATACATGTTGCGGTCGGCGGCGCCGGGCGCGGTCTCGCGCGCGTCGATTGCCACCACTTCGCCATCGGCGAGGCGAATCAGGATGAACGCACCGCCGCCAATGCCGCTCGAAAACGGCTGCGTGACGCCGATCGCAAATGCCGATGCGACCGCCGCGTCGATCGCATTGCCACCCGCCGCGAGCATCGCGACACCCGCGCGTGTCGCGTCGGACTGCGAGGCGACCACCATCCCCGCGCGCGAATACGCGGGCGCGCTCGACGCCGCATCGACCCGCGGCGGGGCGATCGAAGCGAGTGCAAAGAAGAGCAGCGCAGCAAGCGCGGCCGAAAAATACCTGCAGGGCGGTTTCAACATGGCGGCAACGCTACCACAGCGCGGCCGCCGCAACGCCGCGCGCGTTACCCCGCGCGCCGCGAAAAACTCCCGTGAGAGCGCCCGTTTGCGCCAGATGGCTGCGGCTCAAGCAGCCAACGCGATGTTCCGAGGAAGGCCCCAGATGCGAACCAGACTCCGAATCCTGATACTCGCCCTGCTCGTCGCCGGCTGCGGCGACGAACTGCCGGTCGAAAAGCCCGTGACCGCCGCGGACTTGATCGCGCCGGGCCCGCACGACCACGCGATCCTCGAGATCCGCAACATGGGTAGCATCCGGATCGAGTTGCTGGCCGAAATCGCGCCGCAAACCGTCGAAAACTTCATCAAGCTCGCGGAAGAGGGTTTCTATGCGGGCATCCAATTCCACCGCGTGATTCCGGGATTCATGCTCCAGGCCGGCGACCCCGAATCGCGCAACCCCGATCCGCGCTCGGTGGGCGGCGGCGGCCCCGGTTACACGATCCCGGACGAATTCAGCGCGTTTCCGCACACGCGCGGCGTGGTCTCGATGGCCAACAAGGGCAAGCGCAATACCGCCGGCAGCCAGTTCTTCATCGTCGACGGCGACGCGCCCGGACTCGACGGCAGCTACGCGGTCTTCGGCCGCGTCGTCGAGGGCATGGATGTCGTCGACGCGATCAGCCAGCTCGAAATCGACACCTACGGCCGCTACGGGCCGACCGACCGACCGCACCCGGTCTCGGTCGTGATCGAATCCGTGCGCGTCGAACGCGCGGGCGGTGGCGTCGCGGGCATGGGCGTCGCGGGAAACTAGTTCGGCGAGCGCGCAGGAGCTCGGAATGCGCGCAGGAACCCGGCCCGCCACGGAAGCTCAGCGTCCCCCAGCATGCGACGCGCGGCGAACCGTGCCCCTCGAGCACGCCGGATCAATCACCGGGGGCCGGAAGAAGAATCGCCGCGAACCACACAGTGAAGATTCACGGCCGCTCTATACGTGTCGCACTCCTACTGGTCGAACGTCCACCCACTGGTCGAACGTCCACCCCGGAGTGTGGGAAGCGTCTCCGTTTGGCGCGACGCAAACATCCGGCTCGCACATCAGAGTCGTAAGCGGGTCCATTTATTCAGACGAGGCGACCTCGTTCGTCGATCTCGACTCGGTGAGTGGCGGCGATCTGTTTCGCTCGCTCGGCGGGTACGCCCGCCTGTTCGGCGAAGCCCGGCCAGCGGCGGACGCTGGCGCGCACTTCGTCGAGGATGGCTTGTGCGCGGCCTCGCTTCATCGAGGCGATTTTCGCACAGGCGACGAAGTCGGCGACTTCGAAGTGATCTTGCTTGCCGTTGAGGGACATCTGGTGTTGGCCGGTCCAGCGACCCGCGGGATTGAAGCTGTACATCACGTCGTAGGCAGGAGCGAGCGACCAGTTGCCTGCGCGATCCATCAGGTAGGCGATGTTTTTTACGTGGTCGTCCTGGTTGCGGGCGACGATGTTGAAAAGCATCCGGCGAAACTGCTGCTCTTTGCTGCGCATCGGCATGGCGAGGAGCTGCATCACCTGCAGCGCCTGTTCGTACGAGTACGCGCCCACCTGGTTGAAATCGTAATGGGCCATCGCGCACAGGGTCTGCATGTGAAATTTCTCGCCCGCAGGGCCGCGATCGAAGCGCCGGGTCATGAAGTGGTGACGGCGGCCTTCTTTCAGGATGCGGCACTCGGACATTTCGATCCCGGCCGCGACCGCCATCTTGTGGTACGCGAACTCGATCAGGCCGAAGCCCTCGCCATCATCGAGTTCCTTGTCCTTGTTGCCCGCAACACCGTCGAATTTGAGGATCCATGCGGAAAATCCGTCTGCGGCTTCGATCTGCCCCGAGCGAACCTCTTCGGTAGCCGGGTTCCAGGCGATCACGGCCTTGGCGCGCGCGCCGCCCGCAGAGGTCCCGACGCGCAGGATGTCCGCGAGCGCTTGCGTCTTGTTGGCGTCTTCGAGGGAGACCGAGAAACTCTCGCGCTGGGACAAGATTTCGCCCGCGAGCGAGACCAGCGCTTCGACGTCGATCGCTCGCGATCCGCGGTGGGTCGGCCCCTGCACGGGTTCGAATTCGAGCGCGCCCATGCCGCGGTGCCCGGTGTAACACAGGCGCTCCACCGCGTTGAGGCTGCTTTCACTGCGGCCTTGAGCGGCGAGCCACGCGTTGATCAACGCATTGCCGAAGCGATCGGGCAGCGAATCGGCGAGCAAGCCGGGCAGACCGTAGAAGGTTTCTCGCGGCAGTTCTGGAAATGCGTAGATCTCGGCAGACAGCGGCATCGTCAACGGCGCGAGCTGGATGCCGCTGCCGCGAAACGCGGGATCGTATTCGAAGAACGCCAGCGCTCGATCCGCATCCCACGAGACCGCGCCGATGCTCCGATCCCAGAGCCTGACCTCGGCGGTGGTCACTCTTCGTCCCCCCACTTCCAGGGCGCGCTCGTCTCGTCGCGCGAACTCTTGCGCGACGCCCGAACCCGCCGCCGCTTCTTCGTCTTGAGCTGTTGGATCGGGCTGATCGGGGGCTCGGGGACGAGCCGCTCGAGGTTCTTCACGAGATTCAGCGCTCGCAACAGCCGAATCAAGTTCGAGAGGGTCGTCGAGTGTCCGAGTTCGAGCCGGGCGAGGGTCGGACGCGACACGCCCGCGCGTTCTGCGAGCGCCTCCTGGCTGAGGTTCTGGTTGAGCCGACAGCGCGCGATTCGCGCGCCCAACTCATCGAGAACGACTTGATCAGAACTCGCGGAGTCAAATTTCATAAAGTATCAAAATTGAGTATTTAAAGCTAAAATCTTACTTAATAACTCAGATTTGATACTAATATCGTAAAATTGGCGATCTGTCTACAGATCATTCCCGATCCGCGACGATTTCACCGCCTGGACCGAAAAACGCTGAGGCGTCGCAAGGTTACGCGCGCGCGGCGCGCTCGACCCAGCGCCGGGAGCGGGCGCGCAGGAAGAGAACCAACCAGCTGATCGCGATCGGTACGATTTCGAGCAGGTCGTTTGCGACGCCGAGCGCGCCCGACCCGCTACCCGCGCTCGTCGCGTGGCTTCGCTGTTCCGCTCCTCATACGCGAAGTTGCGCCGATGCGCTCTATACGTGATTTCGGAGCATCAGCTCCTTCGGGTGTGGCTCCAAGAATGTCTGGCCGTTCAGGTAGTCGACGCCGAGTTGGCGCGCGTGATGGCGCAGCAGCGTCACGGGTACCACGAGTGGTACCAGCTCGAGTCGATAGTCCTCGATCAGATTCGCGAGCTCGACGCGCGACCGCGCATCCATGAGCTGCTTGAGGTGGCCGGCTGCGTGTTGCAACACATTGGTGTTCTTGCCGCGCGTAGAGACTCGCGAGAGTGCAGACATGAAGTCGCACTCGTAGTGCTTCCGGATCTCGGCGCGCGGCCTCTGCTTGAGCGAAGCGACGAGTCGGCCGAGCGCGCGATAGGGTTCGAGCGCGTGCGCCATCAACTGGAGTTTGTGGGCGGTGTGAAATGCGACGAGCTGCCCGTTCGTCCAGCGGCCGCGAAACAGATCGCGCAGGCGCCGATAGGCGAACACCCGCTCGATGAAGTTCTCGCGCAGCTTCGCGTCGTTCAAGCGGCCCTCGTCTTCGACGGGCAGGTTCGGAAATGCATCGATCAGACGCGAAGCAAACAGTCCGCGCCCGTCACGGCTCGGCGCGCTGTTCTCGCCGTAGATCTTCACGCGCTCCATCCCGCAGCTCGGTGAATCCTTTTTGAGCACGTAGCCGCAGAGTTCGAGACCGCGCAGTGCGCGGGCGCGATGCGCCGCGTAGCGCTGCATGGCGCGCGTGTGGTCGCGACCGGACCCAACTTCGAGCATCCGGATCTCGCCGCTTTCGCGCACGAGGCGCACGGCGGGGCGCGGCGTGCCCATGCCGACTTCGACTTCGGGGCAGACCGGGACCCACTCGACGAAGGATCCGAGCAGGTCGGTCAGGAAGCGGTCGCGCTTGTGACCTCCGTCGTAGCGAACCGGGCTGCCGAGCAGGCACGACGACACGCCGAGCCGAATCGGTCGACCCGCGGCGACGGCCGGCGCCGCGGTCACGCGCCGGCCGCCGCTTCGCGCGCCTGCGCGAAGCGCTCGAGCGCGATTTCGCGGCGCTCTGCGTGATCGAGAATCGGCGGCGGATACTCGCCGGGAGGTCGCGTGGCTCCCCAGGGCGCGTGCACGTGCGCATCCGGCACGTCGTGCAACTCGGGAATCCAGCGCCGGACGTAATCGCCCGTCGGATCCCAGCGCTTGCCCTGCGCGACGGGATTGAAGATCCGGAAGTAGGGCTGCGGATCGGTACCGGTCGAAGCCGCCCACTGCCAGCCTCCATTGTTCGATGCGGGGTCGCCATCGACGAGCTGCTCGAAGAAGAAGCGCTCGCCTGCGCGCCAGTCGATCAACAGATCCTTGGTGAGAAAACTCGCGGCGATCATGCGCACCCGATTGTGCATCCATCCCGTGGCACGAAGTTGGCGCATGCCCGCATCGACGATCGGATAGCCGGTTCGCCCCTCACACCAGGCCTCGAAGCCCGCCGCGTCGTCGTTCCACACCAGGGCAGCGTACTCGCTGCGGAAGCTTTCGCGCAAAACTCGGGGGTGCTCCTCGAGGATCGCGCTGTAGAACTCGCGCCAGATCAGTTCGTCGAGCCACTTCCCGACGCCCTGTTCGAGGGCGGGCTCGGCCGCACACGCCTGTTGGCTGCGGTCGATGCACTCCCGCACCGAGATCGCGCCAAACCGCAGATACGGCGAGAGTCGCGATGTCCCATCCAGATCGGGTCGATCGCGGTCCGCGTGATAGCGCGCCGCCGCTCCGCTCAAAAAACGATCGAGGCGATCGATCGCGGCCTGCTCGCCCGCGGCCGGCAGCCCGGCAAGCGCGAGATCGATGCCGAATTCGCGCGGATGCGGCACGCCATCCGACGCGAAGCCCAGGATCGGCTGGGGCAGTGCGCCCAGTCGGACCGGAAGCCGCGGCGCCGTGTGCCAACGACGCCACCACGTCCGCCGGTAAGGGGAATAGACCGAATAGGCGCCGCCGGCCGCACTGCGGATTTCGCGAGAAGCGAACACGACGTGATCGAGGCGCTCGAGGACCTCGCCGCCCGCCTTCTCGACGCTCGCGCGAACGGCCGCATCGCGGCGCCGCGCGAACGGCGTCGCCGCCTGGTTGAAGGCGAGTATGCGCGCACCGGTTTCGGCCAGCAGCCTGGGCAGCACCACTTCGGGCCGGCCGCGCCGCACCAGCAGCGGAACACCGCGTTTTTCGAGATCGCGCTCGAGCTGCGCGAGAGACTCGAGCAAAAAGCGCGTGCGCGCTCCACCCGAACGCGCGCCCCCGACGATCCGCGGATCCAACACGAACACGGGAAGCCACGCGTCGACCCGCTCAACGAGCGCGGCCAGCGCCGAATTATCGTGTAGTCGCAGATCGTTTCGAAACCAGTGCAATCCTCGCATCCCGCTCACCTCCATGCGATTGCTTCATTCGAGCCTACCGAGGATCGACTCGCGTCTGACCTCGGATTTTTCGAAGACGGCCTGTACGACGCCGATCTCACGCTCCTCGAACCCGCCTTCGCAGTAGCAGAGATAGAATTCCCACATCCGCAGGAATCGATCGCCGAGCCCGAGCGACCGCATCTCGCCCAGGTTCTCGAACATCTTGTCGCGCCAACACCGCAACGTCTGCGCGTAGTGGGGCGTCAAGTCTTCGAGGTGGGTCATGCGCAGATCGACAGCTGCAGCGGATGCGCGGTTGAGCGCCAGCACCGATACGAGATCGGCACCCGGAAAGATGTAGCGCTTGATGAAGTCGACCGATCGCGTGTGGGAAGCGTAATCCGCATCCGGGACCGTGATCGCCTGTAGCAGCATCACGCCATCGGACTTCAAACGATCCGAGCAGATCCCGATGAACGAGTCGAGGTGATCGCTGCCAACGGCCTCGATCATTTCGAGCGAAACGAGTTTGTCGTATTGACCGCTCAGATCCCGATAATCTTCGAGCAGCACTTTGACGCGCTCCGACAGGCCCGCTTCGGCGATTCGCGAAGATGCGCGCTCGTGTTGTTCGCGTGAAATCGTCGCAGTCGTCACGCGACAGCCTCGGGAGATCGCCGCATGCAGCGCGAAGCCACCCCAGCCCGTGCCGATCTCGAGCACATGGTCGTCCGCGCCGAGCCGCAACTTGTCACACACGCGCTCGTACTTCGCGATCGAGGCTTGCTCCATCGTCGCATCGGCGGACTCGAAGATCCCGCTCGAATAGGTGAGCGTCGGATCCAGGAACGCCTCGAAGAATTCGTTTCCGAGATCGTAGTGGGCCGCGATGTTGCGCCGGCTGCCGGCGCGGGAATTGCGCTGCAGGATGCGGAAGAGGGCGAGCGCGGGACGCGTCCAGTTCGCGAAGCCGCGCTGCCAGTCCTGCAGGAACGATTGATTTCGCGCGAGGATCCGGATCACGGCCGTCAAGTCGTGGGTCTGCCAATCGGCGTCCATGTAGGACTCGGCGCCACCGAGCGCACCCCGAACGGCGAGCGAGCGATAGAAGCGCGGGTTCTCGACGAAGATCGTCGCATGGAGCGACGCGCCAGGGTCGCCGTACGACTCGCGCCGATCGGCCTCGACGAGCGTGAGGCGGCCGCGACGGATCGACGCGAGGCGCTTGCGCACGAGCCGTTTTGCGACGCGATCGAGCGACGTCGGCGCGAGCGAGCGCAGCGACGCATGCGCCTGGCCGAGGACGTGGTCGCTCACGCCGCGAGCTCCAGTTCTGGTTTGCGCTCGCGAGGGTGCGCGAAAAACGGCGCACCCTTGAGCCTGAGACGCAACGCTTGCCAGTAGATTGCCGCGACAATCTGCAGACACATGAACGGGTACCGCAAGAGTGCGCGTGAAAGCGAATGCCGTGCAATTTCCCGGCGCTCGAGCATGAGCGAAGCTTCGAAGATCGGCGGCGCAAATCGATCCAAGTGAGGCGGTGCGGCGACATCGATCGGTTCACACGCGCGATCGAGATTGCTCGATCCGGCGTGGATGCTCGGTTCGTCCCGGCGATCGAAATTGCTCGACGCGGCGTCGGGGCCCGGCGCGCCAACGAGATCGCAGCTGGTGACGCTCAACTCGAGACGATCCGCGGGTTCGCGAAACCTCCAGCTGTAGAACTGCTCCATGCGCATGAACGGAGAAACGTGAAACTCCTTGCGCGTGCGCACACAAGCCAACTCGGGCGGGTCGAACGGATCGGCCGATTGCACGGGTAGCACGTAACAGTGGCGCTCGCCCCAGGGCGTGTTGTTGACTTCGGCGACGACAGCCACGAGTCGCTGCGCTCCCGCATCGAAGCAATAGAAGAAGCTCACGGGATTCATCAGGTAGCCGCCGTAGCGCAGATGCGTGAGCAGGCGGATGGGCCCCATCGGCCGCAGGCCCGTCTTGGCTTCGACGAGGTCGCGCACGCAGCGCTCGAGAGGTACGGCGGGATCGCCGAGGTGATCGCGGCGCCGGTACCAGGCGAACGCGGGGCGCTCGGCGGACCACAGCCAGCGACCGCGAAACAGCCCGGGCAGCTCCGACAGATCCAGATAGAGCATCAAGAGCGGAAACCCGAAGGCGTGCTCGACGGGACGGCTGCGCCGGTGGCGAACGCGCCCTTCGTACAGGCAACTGTGCATCCTCTAGAGCTCCGCGCCAAAGCGCGAGCAGGCCGCGACTGCGCTCTTGACGCCATCCTCGTGGAATCCGTAGCCCCAGTAGGCGCCACAAAAATGCGTGCGCGAGCCGCCGCTGATCTGCGCGTGGAGCTTCTGGGCCGCAATCGCGTCGACGTCGAAGATCGGGTGGTGGTAGACGAAACGCCGCAGAACGCGCGACGGGTCGATCCGGTCGTCCCCATTGAGCGTCACGAGAAACCGCTGGCGCGACGCCAGTGACTGTAGGCGCGTCATGTCGTAAGTGATCAGCGCCCGGCTATTGGGGCTGCGCGGTACGCGGTAGTTCCAACTCGCCCAGGCACGCGGGTTGCGCGGCAGCAGCGACGTATCGGTGTGCAGCGCGACGTCGTTTCGCTGATAGCGGATCGACTTCAGCAGCATGCGCTCGAGCGCAGACGGAGCTTCGAGCAGCGCGAGCGACTGATCGCTGTGAGCGGCCAGGATCACGTGGTCGAATGCCTCGACGCCCGCATCGGAGAGGATCTCGACCCGATCGGCCGAGCGCCGCACGCAACGCACCCTGCAGCCGACGCGGATCCGATCGCGAAACGGAGCGACGAGTTTTTCGACGTAGCGCTCCGACCCGCCGCGAATTGCGCGCCACGGCAGCGAGGGGTTGGTTTCGAGCATGCCGTGGTTCTGGAAGAAGCGGATGAAGCTGATGGCTGGCATCTCGAGAAACACTTGGGGATCCGCGGACCAGATCGCCGCGCCCATCGGGACCACATAATGCTCGATGAACGCATCCGAATAGCGCGCACCGCGCAGGAAGTCGCCGAGCGTGACCTTTGCGTCGCCGCGTTCGAGCAGCGACGGAGCCTCTCGATTGAAGCGCAGAAAATCCCGCAGCATGCGCCGAAACGCCGGGCGAAACAAATTGGCGGGCTGCGCGAACAACGAGCGCAAGCCGCGGCTGCTCCATTCGAGACCACTGCGTTCGCAACTCAGCCCGAAGCTCATCGAGCTGGGCTGGGTTTCGACGCCGAGCGTTGCGAGCAAACGCGTGAAGATCGGATACGTCGCTTCGTTGTAGACGATGAATCCCGTGTCGATCGCGTGCTGTTCGCCCTGGTAGGCGACATCCACCGTATGGGTGTGGCCACCGATTCGATCGGCGGCCTCATAGACGCAAATCTGGTGACGCGAATGGAGCAGGTGCGCGGCGACGAGGCCGGAAATTCCACTTCCTACGATCGCGATCCTCATCGCGCAACCTCGCGCGGCGCCATCCGGACGTGGGTCACCCACCACTCGTTGCCGCCGCGGTAGCCGAAGAGTTCCGAGCACGCGATGAAGAACAAGCGCCAGCGCTCGAACCAGAGCGCCGCGTCGTCCGCCCCGTAGACGTCGGCGAGTATCGGTATTAGCAGATCCCGTTGCATATCGTGCAGCTCGAGCCACGCCTCCGCTGTTTTCCGGTAATGGGTTCCGCTGACTCGCCATTTGCGCTCGACGAGGAGATCGCGTTGGAAGTGCAGCAGCATGTCGTCCGAGGGCATGCTGCCACCGGAAAAGAAGTTCCGGCCCATCCAGTTGTCGTCCCCGTCCGCGTCGAACGCGTAAGAGAATTCTCGATGCGCGAAGTGGTGCACGAAGAGTTTGCCGTCCGGTTTTAGCCAGTGCGCGATGCGAGCGAGCAACTTCTCGTAGTTGCGCACGTGCTCGAACATTTCCACCGAGATCACGCGGTCGAAGTGCCGATCGGGCTCGAATTGGTTGATGTCGGAGGTGACGACCTCGACGTTCTTGAAGCCGCGCTGCGCGCAGCGACCGAGAATGAACTCGCGCTGGAGTTTCGAATTCGAGACCGCCAACACGCGACAACGCGGGTAATGCTCGGCGATCCAGAGCGCGAGCGATCCCCAGCCGCAGCCAAGGTCCAACACGCTCATCCCGTCTGCGAGCTGCGCGCGCCAGCAGCTGAGCTTGAGCATCGCGTCCTCGGCCGTGTCGAGGTCCGGCACCTCTCGAGACCAGAGCCCGCAGCTGTACTTGAGCCTACCACCCAGTACGCGCTCGAAATAGGCCGGAGCGACCTCGTAGTGCTGCTTGTTTGCGAGATCGGGCACGAGTGCGATTGGGCTCGCCCGCAGCTGCTCGCGAAACTCGCGATTGGCCTCCTCTGCGAGCTCGCAGTCGGTTCTCACGATTTCGCCGAGGCGCCTGCGAAGCAGGCTTCGAATGCCCGCGCGGATCAGTGCGTCCGGTACGCGGCCTGTTTCTGCGAGATTGAGTCCCAGCATGCAAATTCTCCTTCCGGCAGGCGCCGGCTCAGTCGCTCGAAAACGGAAACAACGCGGGCCAGACGATCCCGTCGAGCACCGCGGTCTGCAGGCAAAACGGCAGCAGCCCGACGATCGCGAGCCCAAGGCCGCGCGGCGCCTCTGAACCCAATGCGAGCAACGCAACCAGCAGCCCGACGGATCCGATGCCCACGAGCGCGAGATCCACGCGCACCAGCGCCCACAACCCGGCGCTGGGGTGCGCGATCATCTCATGCGTCAGTGGCAGCCAGATCGCGGATGGGATCAGCACCAGCGCATACAAGACGAGGAAGAGCGGATAGCCAAATCCGCCAGCGATCCCGATCTGGTCGGGCTGCAGCCGAAACACGATGTAGTGGGTAAACAGGAAGTAACCTGCGGCGGCGAGAAACATGTTGACCGTGTAATAGGGGCGCACGCCTTCGGGCACGCCGCCCCAGAGCGCGTCACCGGAAGGCGACCCCGTTCCGAGCCCGAACCAGTAACTCGCGAGCACGGCCATCCCACCGATCACGTTGAGCGCGATCAGCATGAGCGTTTGAGTGTGCATATCCGAACCTCCTTCGCGTGTATGAGATCGCTCAGGAGTCCGGCCCCCCGGCGCTGTAGTTGAGCCTCCCCCACTTGCAGCGGCTCGGGGACTTGCAGCGGCTCGGAGACTTGCAGCGGCTCGAGGAACCGGACTCCCTCGATCTCGGCGGCCTGCACCTCAGAGGCGGGGACGAGAACTGCAGCGAGTCCACTGGATCGGATTCGCCGCTGCCTCTGGCAGGTCGCGCGCGAGATCGATGAGCGAATCACGAACCCACCTCGGCGCGCCCTTGCGCCGAAGCGTCGTGCTTCAATTCGCTTTCGCGCTGCTCGTGCCCGCGCGTAAAGCTCTCGCGCAGGTACGCGTACACGCCCACCAACGCGATGAAGCTGACCGCACAGCCGAAGGCCAGCAGATTTTGGTCAGTCATTGCGATTCCCCCCCTGAAGCAACGCGCCCGCCGAGAGAATCGAGGGCACCCAGATTCCGACGAAGATTCCGCGCTCGTGATCTCCGCTGAAAAAGAGATAGACGGACATCAAGAACGACATCCCCGCGGCGGCAAGAAACACCGCCTTGGATCGACTCACACCCGGAATCAGCTCGTCGTGTCGCATCACGGCTGCCTCGCCGCGCACTCTTGTCGCTCGCTGGTCGTTCATGTTCTTGGCTCCCTGTCAGTATTCGATGTCATCGATGCCTTGGGCGCGTTTCGCCCGCGGTTCGCTGACGGTGGGTTGATTCCCCGCGTTCGGTCGTGATTCCGCTCGACGTTCGCCACGGCTCGCGCGATTCCGCGCAACATCCCGCCGAACACCAGCGCGTGAAGCGGATAGATTCCGTACCAGTAGAGGCGGCCCGCGACGCCGGAAGGCTCGAACACCGCCGTCTGCCGAATGCGCGAGACCTGTCCGTCGTGCAAAACCTCGAATTCGAGCCAGGCGCGACCCGGAAGCCGCATCTCGGCCGCAAGTCGCAGCTTGCGATCCGGCTCGAGGCCGATCACCCGCCAACAATCGACGGTGTCTCCGACGTGGAGCTGATCGAAATGGGCGCGGCCACGCCGCATGCCCGCGCCGCCAAACAGCAGATCGAGCCAGCCGCGCACGCGCCAGAGGCCGTTGTACGCGTACCAACCGGTTTCTCCGCCGATCCGACGCACGGCGGCGAAGGCTTCGGCGGCGCCCGCCCGAACCGCGACCTCGCGCGAGTCGATCAGGCGCGGCCCGACGCGCACGCCGCCAAACGACGACGTGCCGGAACCGTAGGCGGAAATCGCATCCGACCAGCGCGTTTGCGCAAATGCGTGGTCCTCGTTTTCGAGCGCGCGCGCTATTGCGCAGCGCACACCGCTCGGCGCCACGCCGAAGGCCCGGCGCGCCGAATCATCGCGCACGACGCTCGAATGCCGGATGCTGTCGATCAGCTTGCTCCCGATTCGCGCGTAGAGCGGAGTCACGAACCCGAGCCACAGACTGCTCAGCCACGGCGTCAGCACCGGTACCGGCAGCATCAAGCGGCGCAGCCCGCGCTGGCGCGCGTATTCGCGCATCAAGTCGGCGTACGACATCCGGTCCGCACCCCCAATCTCGTAGATCGGGTTGTGGCTCGGAACCGCGTCAAGCGCCTCGAGCAGGTAGGCGATCAGATCGTCGATCCCGATCGGCTGCGCGGGCATCGAAACCCAGCGCGGTGTCACGAGCAGCGGCAGTCGCTCGACCAGGGAGCGGATCATTTCGAACGACAGGCTGCCGGATCCGATCACGATCGACGCGCGCAGCTCGATCACGGGCACGCCGGATTCGCGCAACATGCGCCCCACTTCGATGCGACTGCGCAAGTGGGGCGAGAGATCCGCACGCTCGTCGGCGAGTCCGCCGAGGTAGATGATTCTCGCGACGCCGGCATCGCGCGCGGCAGATCCGAACCGAAGCGCCGCCTCGCGGTCGGCGGCTTCGAAGCCGCTCGCCGCACCCATCGAGTGGATCAGGTAGTAGGCGGTTTCGACGCCGCGCAGCGCCTCCGCGAGACCCTCGCCCGTGACCGCGTCAGCCTTGACGACTTCGGTATTCGCGGCGACGCGGGCTCGGAGCTGATCGGGGTTTCGCGCGAGGCAGCGGAGCTGGAGCCCGCGAGCCTCCAGCACCTTCAGCAGCCGGCCGCCGACATAGCCTGTGGCGCCGGTGACGAGAACCCGCCGTCGCGATCTGACCTGCTCGCTCGCGCTCGAGACCTTCGATCCACCTTGGGATTGCATGCGAGACAATCTATACAACCAGATTTATTTGTCAATATTTATCTGGACAACTTTCAATCAATTTAATTTCGATTTTTTCATTTATATTTCAACATGTTATATTAACATCTGCTTATCTAAATCGAAAAAATATGGACAGTAAAATAATTCTGTACAACTATTTACTCGATCACAAAGGGCACACGCGCCGAGCGGTAGCCGAGCGGGCTGGAGTGGGGCGCGGCGCCCTGGGCGGGAATTTGAACTGGGCGAACGGGGAAAAACCCGCGCATCGCAACGCGCAGCGTTCGCGGGCCGATTTCGAATCGATTAATACATAACCACTTCGTTGTACAGATTTATATCCAAAATTTCGTGCACTCGAGACATTCCATATTCTGTTTTAAAATTGAACACATCGACTCGAACTTACCACTCGATTAACGCCCAAGTTGAATTTTGATCTGGACAGAAATGATTTTCTGTATAGACTGGTTCGGTGCCTAACCCGAAACCGGAGAGTCCCGCGGAAACCACCTACGCGCTCGGCGTCACCTCGCGCCTCA
>CAZBSV010000165.1:0-41728 GCA_964494795.1 uncultured Spirochaetales bacterium
AGCCGGCAGCGCTCTGCGACGCGATCGATGTCGGCATCCACCCCTATGCGGTGCCCGGTTGCCGCGCCGCAGCGGTGGATGCGTCGGCGAGCGGCGAGCGACACCTCGGAACGGATCTGCTTGCGCGGAGCGGCAGCGCGATTCGCGCGCCCCTCGCTGGCGTCGTCCACCAGATCGTCCGCGGCAAATCCAACAGCACCCGCGGCGAATCCAACAGCGCCCGCGGCGAATCCAACAACGTCCGCGGCGAATCCAACAGCGTCCGCGGCAAATCCAACAGCGCCCGCGGCGAATCCAACAACGTCCGCGGCAAATCCAAAGCGGGCTTGGTCGATCTGGTTCTCGAGCACGCGGTCTCGGACCGAGTCCGCTTCTACACGATCTACGCCGGTCTCGCCGACGAAGACTCGCACGGCCTGCGACCCGGAAGTCCGGTCGCCAAGGGCGAGCGGATCGGTCGCGTCGCAGATTGCGGAGCGCCGATCCATTTCCAGATCGCGACGGATGGATTCGCGTTTCCGGGCGGATTTCCGCGCGTCTGCGATGCCGACACGTGGGCGGTCTGGCAAGAGCTGTCACCCGATCCGAACGCGATTCTCGGCATTCCGCCGGAGACTTTTGCCGCGCATCAAGACGACCTCGACGCGCTGCTCGCAAAACGCGTCGAGCGGCTCGGCCCGGGGCTCAGCTTGTTCTACGACCGCCCGCTGCATGTGGTTCGGGGCACGGGTGCCTGGTTGATCGACGCATCGGGGCGCGCGTTTCTCGACGCCTACAACAACGTGCCCCAGGTGGGCCATTGCCATCCCGCCGTCGTCGAGGCGCTGTCGCGTCAGGCCGCCAAGCTCAACACGCATACGCGTTACATCTACAAATCCGTGGTCGAATATGCAGACCGCTTGGTGGGTACGCTGCCCGGCGAACTCTCGGTCTGCATGTTCGTGTGTTCTGGAAGCGAGGCGAACGATCTCGCCTGGAGACTCGCCAAGGCGCACACGGGGCACACGGGTGGCATCGCAATGGCGGACGCCTATCACGGGACGACGGAAGCGGTGAACGATCTTTCGCCCGCCGAGCTTCGGCGCGGAGAAACTCCTGCTCCGCATATCGCCAGCGTGCCCGCGCCCAACGGTTACCGCGGACCGTATCGACGCGACGAGCCCGGTTTCGCCGAGCGCTACGCGGATGCGCTCGACGACGCGATCGCGTCGCTCGCCGAGCGCGGGCACGCGCCGGCCGCCTTCTATCTCGACTTGATCCTCTGCAGCAGCGGAATCCTGGAGCCGCCGCCCGGATACTTGCGCGCTGCATTCGCGAAGGTGAGAGCGGCGGGTGGATTGTGCGTCGCCGACGAAGTGCAGTCGGGGTTCGGTCGGACGGGCGCGCAGTTCTGGGGCTTCGACGCGCACGGGGTAATCCCGGACATCGTCACGCTCGGAAAGCCGATCGGCAACGGCTATTCGATGGCCGCGGTGGTGACGAGGCCGGAGATCGTGCGCTCGTTCGTCGGCCACAAGGAGTTTTTCTCGACCACCGGCGGTAACCCCGTGGCGTGTGAAGTGGGCCTCGCGGTGCTCGAGGTGCTCGAGCGCGAGAAGCTCCAGGAAAACGCGAATCGGGTCGGCGCCTACCTCCGCTCGGGCCTCGAACGCCTCGCGGATCGGCATCCACTGATCGGCGACGTGCGCGGCGCGGGTCTGTTCGTCGGTGTCGAGCTGGTGCGCGATCGCAAGACCCTCGAGCCCGCGACCCAAGAGACCCGCGCGATCGTCAACGGGATGCGCGAGGACGGTGTGCTCGTCGGCATCGAGGGCGCGCAGCGCAACATCCTCAAGCTCAGACCCCCGCTGGTCTTCAGCGAGGCGAACGCGGACCAGCTCCTCGTCGCGCTCGCACGCGCTCTGGGGTCGATCTGAGGTCGTTTCAGCCAGAGCACAGGGCTCGGGTCCTTTTTGACACGCAGATATGAAAGCTGCTGACTCGGTCCCGCGATTCCTGTAGGATCCCCGCCTGCGGCCAGGACACCTGGGTTCCGCAGTCACGCAATCAGCGGCCAGTGCACCTGGGTTCCGCAGCACATGAAAGTAAGGAGAGTACGTTGGCAATCGGCACCGTGAAGTGGTTCAGCGACGAAAAGGGTTACGGATTCATCACTCCGGACGACGGGGGGGACGACCTGTTCGTCCACTTCTCGAACATCGGAGGCGAGGGGTTCAAGTCTCTGCAAGACGGCCAAAAGGTCGAGTATGAATCGGGCCAGGGTCGAAAGGGGCCCGAGGCCACGAACGTGCGTCCCGCCTAGTTTCGGACCGCACGAAATCTGGATGCGACGGCCCCGGCCGCAACGCCGGGGCCGCGCACTTCCGGGAGCCCGCGAGGGCCTGCGCGCCTCCTGCTCTGGTTCGAGGCCCGATAGAATGCCCATCCCAGTTCTCCCGTTCGCCGGATCGCAGCGAGGGACTGGCGCCGAGCTGAAGCGGCAGCCGCATGTGAGAGATCGCGCGACGCATCGACCGGGGCCCTGGAATGGTGACCTGCGAAGAACGGAGAGCCTAAGCCATGCCGATGAACATCACCTTCGAACTCAGCGACAAGGACCTGCTGTACTTCAAGCGCATCATCACCGAGGTGCGCGCGCGCAGCGCCGGAATCGATGAGGCGAAGCTCGTCGCCGGGGTGCGGAAGCTGATCGAGGAGATTCGCGCCGCGAGCGCCGCGCAGTTCGTCACCCAGCGACTCGGCAAGCTCGAGCGCATGCTGAAGATGCTCGAAGACAAAGAGTGGGAAATGGAGGGCAAGGACCGCTCGCGGGTCGCGGACGGCCTGGTCTACTTCGCGGAGGGCGAGGATCTGATTCCCGACCGCATCCCCGGACTCGGTTACCTCGATGACGCGATCATGATCGAGCTCGTCGTGCAGGACCTGAAGCACGAGATCGAAGCCTACGACGATTTTTGCAAGTACCGCGCGAACAAGGAGAAACTGCTCGGCCGCAAGGACGCGCCGGCCTCGCGCGAGAAGTGGCTCAGCGCACGGCGCGACCAGCTCCAGTCGCGGATGCGCCGCCGGCGCCGGCGCGATCGCAGTGGCGGCGTTGGGGCTTCGCGCTTGTCGGTGAAGCTGTTCTGATCGGCGTCGAGCCCGATCCGCGCGGACTCCGGGTCCGCTGAGCGGATCGCGCCTCCGGCTGCTGGCGAGCGAGGAAACCGTGCCCCCCTGCGCCGACAAGCTCGGTCGACCGATCCACGATCTCCGGATTTCGGTGACCGACCGCTGCAATTTCCGCTGCCCCTACTGCATGCCCGCGGAACTCTACGGCGACAACTATGCGTTCCTGCCCAAGGCGGAACTGCTGAACTTCGAGGAGATCGAGCGCCTGGCGCGCGCCTTCGTCGATCTCGGCGTCGAAAAACTGCGGATCACCGGCGGTGAACCGCTGCTGCGACATGAGCTGCCTCGTCTGATCGAGCGATTGGCCGCGATCCCGGGGCTGCGGGATCTCGCGCTCACCACCAACGGCTATCTGCTCGACAAGCAGGCCGCGCCGCTGCGCGATGCGGGCCTCGAGCGGATCACCGTGAGCCTCGACAGCCTGGATGAAGAGGTCTTCAAGCGCATGAGTGGCCGCGGCTTCGGCCCTCAGCGCGTTCTCGCGGGCATCGAGGCCGCGGAGCGCGCGGGCATGCGACCGATCAAGCTCAATTGTGTCGTTCAGCGCGGCGTCAACGACCACACGCTCGTCGAGCTCGCGCGCGCGTTTCGCGGCAGCGGACACATCGTTCGCTTCATCGAGTTCATGGATGTCGGAACCCTCAACGGTTGGGATCTCTCCCAGGTGGTCAGCGCGGCCGAGATCGTCGAGCGCATCGACGCCGAGCTACCGCTCGAGCCCGTCGACGCCAACTACCGCGGCGAAGTCGCCAACCGCTACCGGTATCGCGACGGCAGTGGCGAGATCGGAATCATCGCCTCGGTCAGCGCACCCTTCTGCGGCGACTGCTCGCGCGCGCGCCTGACCATCGAGGGCAAACTCGTCACCTGTCTGTTTGCCGCCGACGGCACCGATCTGCGCACGCCGCTGCGCTCGGGCGCTTCGGATGCGGAACTCCGCAATCTGATCAAGCAGGTCTGGTCGCGCCGAACGGATCGCTATTCGGAAGAGCGCGCGCAACTCACGGCGAGCGGCGACGCTTCGACCCGCAAGGCCAAGATCGAGATGTATCAGATCGGTGGCTGAAGACCGCAGGCGCGCAGCGAGATCGAGTGTGACGGTGAGCGAAAATCCGGTTC
Organism: uncultured Spirochaetales bacterium; assembly: GCA_964494795.1. Lineage (GTDB taxonomy): Bacteria > Myxococcota_A > UBA9160 > UBA9160 > SMWR01 > JACZVU01. The sequence continues at coordinate 4,291 of CAZBSV010000165.1, forward strand.
ACTTCGGTGGCCCCGATCGTCCCGTCGGCTACCTGCGCGACCTGCTCGCGCAGCGGATTGCTCGCGTACCCGAGGGTGGGTCGATCGATTGGGTGACCTACTATTTCCGCGATCGCCGACTCGCCGCCGCGCTCGTCGACGCGCATCGGCGCGGAGTCGAGGTTCGCGTGACTCTCGACGGCTGCCCGAGGACCCCCCATGCGAACGACGCGGTGATCGAATTGCTGCGGGACGGGCTGGGAGCCGGCCTTCGGGTCGTCCGCAGCCGTCTCGATGCAACACCGCTCGGAAAGATCGCGCGACCGCGCCTGCACGAAAAACTCTACTGCTTCTCGCATCCATCTCCGGTCGCCTGGGTCGGCTCCTTCAATCCCTCGAGCGACTCTCCGGAAGCGGATCCAAAATTGATCGAAGCCATCGGTGACCACGATCGAGCCCACAATCTGCTGGTCGAATTGCGCGACCCCGATCTCGTCGCGAGTTTGGCGAACCACGCGCGGAGCCTGCACGGCGCGCGCCACGGCTGTTTCGATCGCCTTGCGCCGAGCGCAAACCGCGCCCTGCGCAAGGGCGGTTACTCGATCCATTTTTGGCCGCGCGCGCGCCGTCATCCCATCTTGAAACTTCTGCTCGAGCTGGAGCGTGGGTCTCGGGTTCGCATCGCGGCCTCCCACATCAGCGGATCCTCGTCGCTGCGCGGAATTTGCGCGCTGCCGGCGCGCGGCGTGAAGGTCGAAATCCTTGCGGAATCGACGCGCCGCCGTGTAACGGCCGAAGCCGAAAGGCGGTTGATTGGCGCGGGAATTCCGCTGCGCCGGCTGGCCGGGGACGAGTGGATCCCGATGCACAACAAATTCGCACTCGTCGAGACCGCGCGCTCGAAGTCGACGATCTTCGGCAGCTTCAATTGGTCGGAGCCGTCGTACCGCTTCAACCGGGAGATCGGCGTCGTGACCGAAGACCCTCTGCTCTTCGAGACCTTCGCGGAGCGCTGGGATCAGCTCATCGCCTCTGCGGGCTGAGGCGAATCCATCCGCGCCGCTTCTGCCGGCTAAGGCAATCTACCCGCGCCGCTTCTACGCCGACGGGTCTACTCGACGACCGATCGTCCCCTCACCGCGTACCAGGCCTCGATCCGGGACATGATCTCCTCCGCGCTCTCCGCATACTCGAAGAGATCGAGGTGCGCTTGCTGGATCATGCCCTCGCTGCACAGGTAGTCGAAGTCGATGACTGACTTCCAATACTCGGCGCCGACCAGGATGACCGGGAGGGGTTCGCGCTTGCCGGTCTGGATCAGGCAGAGGATCTCGAAGAGCTCGTCGAGGGTTCCGAAGCCGCCCGGAAAGGTGATCAGCGCCCGAGCGCGCATCACGAAGTGAAGCTTGCGCAACGCGAAATAATGAAACTCGAATCTCAGCTCCGGAGTGATGTACGGATTGGGTTGTTGCTCGTGTGGAAGCGCGACGTTCAGGCCGACCGACACCGCTCCGACGTCGCTCGCGCCGCGGTTTGCCGCCTCCATCGCACCGGGCCCGCCACCCGTGACGACCACGAGGCGATTGTCGAGCGGGCCCTCACCATAGCGCCCGACGCAGCGACCGAGTTCTCTCGCGATCGCGTAGTAGTGGCTCTTGGAGAGCGCGCCCCGGGCCCGTTGGAGCGCCGCTTGCGCGCCCTCGTCGTCGGGTGCGAGCCGAACCGCGCCCTCGGCTTGCTTCAATTGTCGTTGGGCGGCGTCCGGATCGATCAGGGTCGTGCTGCCGAATACGACGATCGTGGAGCGGATCCCCAGCTTCTCGAACGCGAGCTCCGGTTTCAGGTACTCGATTTGAAGCCGCACGGCGCGAAGTTCGGGTTGGGCGAGGAACTCGAGGTCGCGATCCGCGCGTTCGGGCGCGCTGCCGTTTTCGGTTCGATTGCGCGCGTGCGAGAGCTCGGAAGCCGTGTCGGGCTCGACGAGGGATTGCGCGGTTTTCCGATCCTCGGTCAAGTGCAATTCCCCGATTCATGCGCCGGCTGCGGGCGACGTTCGAAAGCTTCGATCGCCAAACTACCTCGGTTCTCCGACAACGCTAGCGGGTCTTCGCGAGCCGAGATGTCGATTCAAGATCCCTCTCAGCGCGGCTCAGAGGTTCGAGCCGAAAAACCTGCCCGTGGCTTCGGCCAGGCGCTGCCAACGGGGTCGCTGGCGCCAGGTCGCGAGCTCGATTCTCGTCGCGGCCGTGAGATCTCGCTCGAACATGTCTCGCATGCGCGCACCCGTGACGCCGTCCGCGATCAGGAGGTTCAGCTCGAAATTCCGATGCGTTGAAAGTGCGTCGAGATTGCTCGATCCAACCAGCGACCATTCGCCGTCGATGACCGCGGTCTTGGCGTGAATCATCGCGCCGTTCCACTCCCAGATTTCCACTCCTGACTGGAGCAGCAATTCGTAGCCGTGTCGGGCGGCAGCGCCCGCGAGTGGGTGGTTGTTGCGGCCGGGAAGCAGCATCCGGACCGAGACGCCCCGCCGAGCAGCCGCACAGAACGTGTCCTGCGCGCTTCTTTGAAGTACCAGGTAGGTGCCCGTGATCTCGATGCTGCGTCGGGCGCGTTGTGCCATCGACGCGTAGAGGCCGGCCACTTGCTGGATTCCGGGCTCGTTCGTCACCACCCATGCCGCCGGTCGCGACTCCGCGCTGTCGGTCTCGGGCGCGATCGCGACGTCGCCTCCGTCGGCGCGTTGCCACATCACTTCGAACTCATTTCTGACATCCGCTGCGATCGGGCCGCGCACGAGCAAGGCTGTGTCGCGCCAACCCGCGCCGCCTTGGCTCGTCGGCGCCCAGTTGTCACTGATGCAGAGCCCACCCACGACCGACGCTTCTCGATCGACGCTGAGCGTCTTTCGATGATCGCGGTTGAGGATCCGACCCCAGCTGAGCGGGTTGACGGCGGAGAGCGGGCGGAATGCGCGCGTCGTCACACCGAGTCGAATCAGCTCGTTTGCGATGGAGCCCCCGCTGATCATCATCGATCCGACCGGGTCGTAGAGAACCCGCACGTCGAGTCCGCGCCGGGCTGCCGCCGCCAGCGCGTCCGCGAACTTTCTGCCGGTCGCGTCTCCGGCGAAGATGAAATTCTCGAACAGGACTTCCGACCGGGCTGAATCGATCAGTTCGAGCATGGCCGGAAAGGCCTGCTCTCCATCCCGCAGGATCTCGATCTCCGTTACAGGCCGTGCGGGCGCGCGCGCAAATTTCGACAATTCGGCGATGCTCACGAGGCTCTCCGCCGCTGGTTTGGAAGCCGGGAACGTCATCGAGACGGCACGTGTCTCCATCGAAGGATCAAGTCATCGATCTGGAAGCGCGAGAACGCGCTCTCGGTAATTGGGGACGACCGCGCACCAGCCGAGCTTGTCTCGCACTGCGTCGCGGAGCATCGACGCCGCCCGAGGTTCACCGTGGATCATGTAGACGGTATCCGGTTCGTTCGGCGCCTCGCGCAGCCAGTCCAGCAGTTCGCTCTGGTCGGCGTGTACCGAAAAATGACTCAGGTCGACGATCTCCGCCCTCACCGCCACGTGGCGACCGAGCAGTTTGGACTCTCGCTGGCCGTCGATCAGCGCGCGCCCGCGGGTTCCCGCTGCCTGAAAACCGACGAAGATGATCGAGTTGCGCGGATCGGGAAGGCGCTGCGCGAGGTGATGCAGCACGCGCCCTCCGGTCGCCATGCCGGAAGCCGAGATGATCATCGCGGGCCCGCGGAGACTGCGGATCGATTTGGAGGCTTCGACGGTTCGCGCTTCGGTGAGATTGTCCGGCTGCAGGACGTCAGGATCCGTTCCGAGTTCGGGTCGGATCTGGGCGTCGCCGTCCCGGAACGCGTTGCGGTAGACGTCGAGCGACGCGAGCGCCATCGGGCTGTCGACGTAGATTGGCAGCGAAGGGATCTTCCCGGCTTCGCTGAGCCGCTTCAGGTGAAAGAGGATGACCTCCGTGCGATCCACCGCGAACGCAGGGATCACCGCGATGCCCGCCCGGTCGACCACGCTCCGGATGGCTTCGCCGAGCCGCTCTTCCGGGTTGCTCTCGCAGTGTTCCTGGTCGCCGTAAGTCGACTCGATCACGATGTTGTGCGCGTCAGCCGGTGGTGCGGGTGGGCAGAGGAAAGGGTGATGCGGCCGACCGAGGTCACCGCTGATGGTGACCGCCGCGCGCTGCGCGCCTTCGACTTCGAGTGTGATGCTCGCCGAGCCGAGAATGTGCCCCGCTTGACGGAAGGTCGCCCAGACACCGTCGGCAACCTCCAGTCGGTCGTCGAAATCCACCTTGCGAAATTGCTTCAGGCTGTTCAGGGCGTCGTCTTTCGTGTAGAGGGGAAGCGGCGGTGCGTGCTTCGAATAGCCGGCGGCGCTCGCGTATCGGGCTTCTTCCTCCTGCAAATGTCCACTGTCCGGCAGCACGATCGCGCAGAGTTCTGCGGTGCGCCGGGTTGCAAAGATGGGCCCTCGGAAACCGGTTCGCGCGATTCGAGGCAGGTAACCGGAATGGTCGATGTGGGCGTGGCTGAGCAGAACGGAATCGATGCTCGCGGGATCGACGGGAAGCGGCTGCCAGTTGCGCTCGCGCAACTCCTTCTCGCCCTGGTAGAGCCCGCAATCGACGAGAACGCGTGAGCGCGGTGTGCTCAGCAGTAAGCGACTCCCCGTCACCGTCTGCGTAGCGCCCAGAAATTCGAGAACCGTTCCCCGCTGACCCTGCGACATGCGATCTCCGTGCGATCTTCTCGAGTGCCCTCGAATATACCAGGGCTAGCTGGCGTGGCGGCGGTTTATCAGCTTGAGTCCCTCACCGATCAGGATCAGTGGCCCCGCGATTGCGAGCATCGCCACCCAGTCGATGGCCTCGAGCGCGACCGTGTGCAGCGCACGCTGCATGAAGGGCACATAGACGGCCGCGACCTGCATGCCCAGCATGCCGATCACCGCCATCATCAGCCAGCGATTGGACCACCAGCCCAGCGCAGACAGGGGTGCGCGAAGCGCGCGGAAATTGAAGACGTTCAGCTTTTCCATGGCGATGATGCCCGTGAATGCGACGGTCTGCGCGCGCGCAAACGCGTTCGGGCCATCCTCTGCCGCGTAATACTGGAACAGCAGAAAAGTCGCGACGCCGATGTAGCCCCCCAGGACCAGGATCGTGAAGATTCCGCGACGGTCGAGAATCGAATCTCTTTGGTTTCTCGGCGGCCGCTGCATGATTCCCGGCTCGACGGGTTCGAGGCCGAGAGCGACCGAGGTGACGCCGTCCGTGACCAGATTCATCCAGAGAATCTGAACCGGCAGCAGGATCAGCGGCCCCCCGGAAACGATGTTGAGCAAGATGGCGGTGACTTCGCCGATATTGGACGACAACAAGTAGCGGACAAATTTCTGGATGTTGTCGTACTGGCGCCGCCCCTCTTCGATCGCACTGACGATTGAAGAGAAGTTGTCGTCGGACAACACCATATCCGAGGCGCCCTTGGCGACTTCTGTACCGCGAATTCCCATCGCGATGCCGACGTCGGCTTTCTTGAGCGCCGGTGCATCGTTGACGCCGTCACCCGTCATCGCCACGACGTTGCCAGCAGCCTGGAGCAGGCTGATGATGCGAAGCTTGTGCTCCGGGGTTACGCGAGCAAAGACGACCTCTTCGTCGAGCGCAGCGCCAAGCGCGTCGTCATCGAGCGAGTCGAATTCCGGACCCGCTACGGCGCGCTTCGCGGACAGGCCGATGCGTCCGGCGATCGTGAGCGCCGTGGCTGCGGCGTCTCCTGTGACCATCAGGACGCGTATTCCCGCGCTCCTCGCCAGTGCGATCGCGCCGCCGACCTCGGGTCGAGGCGGATCGAGTATTCCGACGATGCCGAGCAGAGTGAGTTCACACTCGACATCCGAGTCGGTGCCAACCTGGTTGCGCGAAAGCGCGCGCCGGGCGAGCGCGAGCGTGCGAAGTCCCTCCTTCGCGAATGACTCGTAGGCGTTGATGGCGAGCGCCCGGTCTTCGGTGCTGAGTTCGCGCTCAACCCCAGCATCGAGGATGCGCGTGCAGCGCTCGAGGACGACTTCGGGAGCGCCTTTGACGTGGGCGATGATTCCGTCGGCGGCGTCCACCAGGATCGTCATGCGCTTGCGCGTCGAGCTGAATGGAAACTCACGCGCGGGCTCGCAATCCGTCGGCCGGGCGACCCCGGCTTTGCGCGCCGCGGTCAGCAGTGCGGCCTCGGTGGGTTCTCCGATCGCAATCCAGCGTTCGCCCTCGCGGGCGAGTTCGGCGCGGTTGCAGTGAAGCCCGGTGATCAGGAGCGCGTCCCGATCTGCGGTTTGCGACCCCCCGGCCGTCGCTGAATGGATCGCGAATTCGCCTTTGGGGTCGTAGCCCACGCCGGTCGCCGACCAGTTCCCCGATCGGAGCCATACCTCGCGCACGGTCATCTCGTTTTGCGTCAGCGTTCCGGTCTTGTCGGTGCAGATGACCGTCGCCGAACCGAGCGTTTCCGCAGCGGAAAGATTTCGCAACAACGCGCGCCTGCGGGCCATCGCGCGGATACCGATCGCGAGCGTGATGGTGACGACCGCGGGGAGTCCTTCGGGAACCACTGCCACCGCGAGCGAAACGCCCGTCATGAACATCTCGAGCGCGGGCTTTCCGATCCACCACCCCGCGAGTGCCACGAAACTCGAGGCGGCGATCGCAACGGCGCCCAGCTGTCTTCCGAGCCGGTTGAGTTTGCGTTGCAGCGGCGTTCGATCCTCCCGCACCGCTTTCGTGATCTGCGCAATTCTGCCGATTTCCGTGTGCATCCCGATCGACACGACGGCGCCGCTCCCAGACCCGTGGCTGACCGCGGTTCCCATCCACGCGCCAGAGCTGCGCTCCGCGAGCGGGGTGTGCTCGGCTACGGGCGCGGTCTGCTTCGCGACCGAATTCGATTCGCCCGTGAGCGACGATTCGTCGATCCGCATTTCCCGCACTTCGATCAGCCTCAGATCCGCCGGCACCCGGTCGCCCGTGCGCAGATGCACGATGTCTCCCGGTACGAGAGAGGCCGCGCGGATCGCTTGTTCGACTCCGCCGCGCAGCACGCTGCAGCTTGGAGAAACCATTCGCTTGAGGGCTGCGATTGCGCGTGCGGCGCGCCACTCCTGCGCGAAGCCCAGGAGTGCGTTTGCGATGAGGATCGCCGCGATCACCGCCGCATCGAGTTCGTCTCCGACGAGCAGCGAGAGGATCGCAGCCAGCGCGAGGATCGCGATCAGTACATCTGCGAACTGTCGGGCGAAGATGGCGGGCCAGCGCACGCCCTCGGATGCGGACAGCGTGTTGCGACCATGCTGCTCGGCCCTCTGATCGACCTCGGTCTGGCAAAGGCCGCGCGCGCGATCGACGCGCAGGCGCTCGAGAACCGATTCGGTCGAGAGCGCGTACGCGCTGCGCACAGCATCCCCGGAGTTGGATCGACTCGGCATTTCCGCGCCTTCCTTCGCCTTCTCTTCCGCCGCCCGCTTCTCGCTTCGCGATTTCAGCTTCGCGATTCCAGGTTCTCGCTTCTGATTTCTCGGTTCGGTCAGCGCTCGGCGAGAAACCCAAGTGAGGCGCGCCGCCCCAAGCTGGGGCGAAGTGCCCGCGTGGGTGTTGAAAATCAGCAGAGCTCCGGCTGCGCGCAGTCCGCCACGGGCACAAGGATTGCAGCCGATGAATAGCATGAGTCAATGCGAACGACTGACGATTCTGCTTGCGGATGTGACTCTCGATTCGCTTCCACGCGTGGGTGGCAAGAACGCGTCGCTCGGCGAGATGATTCGGGAACTCGGCGCGGCGGGTGTCCGCGTGCCCGAAGGCTTCGCGTTGACGACGAGCGCCTACCAGCTGCATCTGCGAGAAGCCGGTGCGAGCGAGGAAATCTTCCGACGACTCGGCGCGCTCGACGTCAAGGACGTGAACGCGCTCGCATCCGCGGGCCGAGAAATCCGACGCCGCATCGCCACCGCTGCGTTGCCCGCGCCACTCGTCGAGGAAGCTCGTGCCCTGTACGAAGATCTTTCCCGACGCTACGGCGAGAGCGCCACCGATGTCGCGGTCCGCTCGAGCGCGACCGCCGAAGATCTGCCGACGGCCTCTTTTGCCGGTCAACAGGAAACCTTCTTGAACGTGCGCGGCTGGGAGGAGCTCGACCGCGCGATTCGCGACTGCATGGCTTCGCTCTACACCGATCGCGCGATCGCCTATCGACACGAACAGGGGATCGACCATCGCGATGTCGCGCTCTCCGTGGGTATCCAGAAGATGGTTCGCAGCGATCTCGCGTGCGCGGGGGTGATCTTCACGCTCGACACCGAGAGCGGACTGCGAAATCTGGTGATGATCACGGGTGCCTGGGGGCTCGGGGAATCCGTCGTGAAGGGACGCGTCGATCCCGATGAATTCTGGGTCCACAAGCAGACGCTGAAGCAGGGTTACCGACCGATCGTCCGGCGCGAGCTCGGCGGCAAGCACGTGAAACTCGTCTATGGAGCGGACCGATCCGTGAGTGAAGTGCGCGTCTCGCGAGAGGTTCGCTCGCGTTACGTGCTTTCCGATGACGAGATCCTCGAGCTCGCGCGCTGGGCGGTCTTGATCGAGGATCACTATTCGAAGCGAGCGGGAATCGAGACACCGATGGACATCGAGTGGGCGAAAGATGGACGCACCGGTGACCTCTTCGTCGTCCAGGCGCGCCCGGAAACGATCCACTCACAAAGGCGCGGGTCGAAAATCGAGATCTACAAGCTGCGAGAGCGCGGAACCGTATTGGTCCGTGGACGGAGTGTCGGATCGAAGATCGGATCGGGCGTCGTTCGCGTGATCCGATCCAGCGACGAGCTCGGAAGCTTTCGCGATGGAGAGGTGCTGGTCGCGGAGATGACAGATCCCGACTGGCAGCCCGTGATGGCGAAGGCGTCGGCGCTCGTCACCGAGCACGGCGGGCGCACTTGCCACGCGGCGATCGTCTCGCGCGAAATGGGGCTTGCCTGCGTGGTGGGTACCGGAAACGCGCTCAGCGAACTTCGGGATGGTCAGCTCGTCACGGTCTGCTGTGCCGAGGGCGCGGAGGGTCGGGTTTACGCAGGGGCGCTCGCGTTCGAACGCCATGAGATCGACGCCGCTGCGCTCCCCGTGCCGCCGATTCCGCTGATGCTCAACCTCGCCAATCCCGACTCGGCGTTCCAGGCCGCACAGCTGCCGAGTGCGGGCGTCGGATTGCTGCGGGTCGAGTTCCTCGTGACGAACTGGATCGGAATCCACCCGATGGCACTCGTGCATCCCGATCTCGTCGAGAGCGCCGACGATCGCGCCGAGATCTTGCATCGCACTGGCCGCTGGCCCTCGCCCGAGGAATTCTTCGTCGACCGGATGGCGTCGGGCGTCGCGGTGATCGCGGCTGGCTTCTACCCGCGGCCCGTGATCGTGCGATTCTCGGACTTCAAGACCAACGAGTATGCCGATCTGATCGGCGGGCGCGCCTTCGAACCCGAGGAGGCGAATCCGATGATCGGTTTCCGCGAGGCTTCGCGCTACTACGACGAGCGCTACCGCGAGGGCTTCGCGCTCGAGTGTCGCGCGATTCGGCGCGTGCGCGAAGTAATGGGCCTCAAGAACGTGAAGCTGATGATTCCATTCTGCCGCACCATCGAGGAAGGTCGGCGCGTGCTCGAGGAGATGAAGCGAAACGGACTCGAGCGCGGCCGGGATCAACTCGAAGTTCTCGTGATGGCGGAGATTCCGAACAACGCAATCCTGGCCGAGGAATTCTGCGCGCTATTCGACGGATTTTCGATCGGTTCGAACGACCTGACCCAGCTCGTCCTCGGCGTCGATCGCGATTCGCAGATCCTCTCCGAGATCTTCGACGAACAAGATCCAGGCGTAAAGCGCATGATCTCGAACCTGATCGAGCGCAGCCACAAAGCCGGTCGAACGGTCGGAATCTGCGGTCAGGCGCCGAGCGATTACCCGGAATTCGCCGCATTCCTCGTGCAGGCCGGCATCGACAGCATTTCGCTCACTCCCGATTCGCTTCCGGGGGTGATGCAGCGGCTGGCGCAAAACTAAAATTCGCCTTGGCGCCAATTTCGCGGGATTTCTCCCAGGCGATTCAATTTCCGTCGATCAGCGCGCGCAATTCCGCGAGGTGCGCCCTTTCTTCGGCCGGAAGCTCCTCGATGTCCGAGCCCTCGTAGGCGGCGAAGAGTTCGCGCTCGAGTAGCATGAGTGCGTCTTCGGCGAAGGGCTGCGTCGGGGCGACCCGAATCGACTCTTCGAGGAAGAAGGGTGCGGTCGTCACCCAGTAGTTCTGTCCGATTCGCGTCTCCAGAATTCCGCGCAGGTAGAAGGCCTCGCCGAGCTCGGCGCTCTTGTTGGGGTGGGCGGCGATGAAGCGCTCGAGCACGCTCGACGCGACGATGAAGTGGAGCAGCGGACCCTGCCCATCTCCGTATTCGTCGAGCGTTTCACCCTCTTCGACGAGAGCGCGTGCGCTTTCGACGTTCAATCCCGTGGCGGCGCGTATTTTGAGCAAGGGCAGGGCAACGATCCAGTCGTTGACGTCTTCTCTCAAACTCGGCCAGAGGTCTTCGCGCCGCGAAAACGCTTTGAGTTCGCGGATCGGCCGCTCGTAGTCTCCTCGGACGCGAATCGCGACTACCAGGTAGTCGGTGAGCGGGCCGAGCATGACCGCCGGATGGGTCAACGGGTCGGCGAGCACTTCCTCGAGGGCATCGAGCGCTTGATCGAATTGGCGCGTCGCAATCAGCAGCGTCGACCGCGGCTTCGCGGAGAGTGACGCCAACACCCCCTCGTCGACGAATCCCTTCGCGACGAGAGAGCCCCGATCATCTGGGAGTCGGGTGTGGCAGACCACGCAGTTTTCCACGATCTGGCGCAGCACGAACGCGGATCGTTTGAATTGCCCGTGCGTGTAACTGACCTGGGCTTCGACGGCGTCGCGTTCGATCGAACGCGCGAGAAAGCTCATCTGTGCATCGTGTTTCTGGAAGTGTTTTTCGAGCAACGCGGTGTTTCGGGCCAGCGCATCGAGCGCCGCGGTGATTTCGGCGCGGTTCTCGGGAGCCTTGAAACGGGCGATGTCCGTGCTTGCGGGCAGCGTCACGCGGATCGCGTCGAAGATTTCGCGCATCACGCTGCGCGTGGTTTCTTCCTCATTCGCTGCTGGATCCTCGCCGCAGCCCGCGCTCGCCAAGACCAAGGTCGAGACCCACGCCCAGCTGCGCGCTCGCGTCCACCTCCGGTGCGTTCGATTCTTCATGCGGTGCCTCTCCACGAGGTCATTATTACAGCAGGCCCCCGCTACGCGCCCGCGCTTTCGCGCACGCCCGACCAGCGCATGATCGCGAGCGCGAGCGTCTTGGTCAGGTCGATCAACTGCTCGACGCTCACGAATTCGTCGGCCGCATGGGCGGATTCGATGTCGGCCCCGAGATTGATGGTCGGAATCCCGGAATAATTGATCAGGTGCACGCAGTCGGTCAGCGAACCGAATCCCATCAGCTGCGGCTCGATGCCGACGTCCGCCAGCGCCTGCAGTCCGGTCTGGACGATCGGCTCGTCCTCACTGATCTGAGCCGGATAGATCCACTCTTCGGGTGCGCCGAGCCAGAGTTCCGGGGGATTCTCGCGGAGCCACGAATCGTTGGCGGCGACGGCGCGCAGCTTTTCTTCGATCTCGGACCGCTTGTCCTGCGTACCCGGAACGAACATGCAGTCGAAATGGATCTCCACTTTTTCGGGGATTGTCACCGACCACTGCCCGCCGTGGATGACCGTCGGAATGATGTGGTCCGGCGGGACTAGCGGGTGCTGTTTGTCGGGCTGCGTACGCCACTGCTCGGTGGCCTCCGCCATCCCCTCGAGCACGCGCATCGCCTTGGAGATCGCGTTGACCGCGCCTCCTTGCTCGAAGTGCGGTTGGGGTTGTTCGGCGTGACCCGCGCGACCGAACACCGTCACCCGACCCCCCATCGATCCGCGCACCGCGATACCCACCCGCATGTTCGTGGGTTCGGGGATGATCGCGGCGTCTGCCCGGTAGCCTCGCTGACAGGCGGCGAGCGTACCCATGCAGCTTGCCTCCTCATCGGGAACGATCTGCGCGAGGATCTCTCCCTCGAGCGCCAAGCCCGCGCGCCCGATGAACTCGAGCGCTTTCAGCATCGCCGCAATCCCGCCCTTCATGTCGTTGGTTCCGCGGCCGTAGATCTTGCCGTCTGCGACTTCGCCCGCGAAGGGATCCCGCGTCCAACGTTCGGGAAGACCGAGCGGAACCACATCGTAGTGTCCGTTGAGGATCAACGATCTGCCATCGCCCGCACCCGGGAGTCGCCCGACCACGATCGGCATGTTGCGAAGGTCGCGGCTCTTGTCGACGCCCGAGCCGGGCACGCTCCCGAGCTTGGCGGCATCGGCTTCGAAGACGTCGATCTCGCGAAATCCCAAGTCCGTGAGTGTCTGCTTCACGAACGCCTGATGCCGGATGAATTCATCGTGCTCAACGGGTTCTGCGCCCGGCGTGATCGTCTTGAAGGCCAGCAGCTCGCGCAGGAAATCGATGACTTCCTGGCGGTTCGCGTCGATCAGATCCAGAACCTTTCGCTCTCGTTCGTCGATCACCGCAAACCTCCCCGCGCTGCGATCTACGCGCTCATCCGTTGCCGCCCGGGTGGGGTTCAGCGCCCGGGGTTCCAGACCGCGCCGCTCCGCGTCGGCCGGCTCGCCAGCCGTTGGGATCGGCCTTTTCGGTCAGGCGCCGGCGCGCCATCAGGCCGCTTTCCTCGACGATCTCCGCGACGAGTTCTTCCTGGCGATAGGCCATCAAGTGCACGCCGTGCACGCCTTCGATCTCGCGCACTTGCTGGATGATCTCGACGCAGATCTTCTTGCCTTCCTCACGCTTGCGCTCCTTGGGCGTCTTTCTCAGGCGCTCGATGACTTCATCGGGGATGTGCACGCCGGGTACGTTGCTGCGCATGAATTCCGCGGCGCGATCCGAGCGCAGCGGTCCGACGCCGACCAGGAAATATGCCTTCTCGTGGAGGCCCAGATCGCGCGCCTGCTGCATGAACGTCACGAGTCGTGGCACATCGAAACAATATTGCGACTGGAAGAAGTCCGCTCCGGCTTCGATCTTCTTGGCCATTCGGTGCGGTCGCCAGTCGAGAGGGGGAGCGAACGGGTTCGACGCAGCCCCGAGAAAGAGCCGCGGCGGTACGCTGATCTTGCGCCCGCTCATGTAACAGCCTTCGTCGCGCATGGTTCGGATCACGCGCAGCAGGTGGAGCGAGTCGAGATCGAAGACGCGCTTTGCTCCCGGCTGATCGCCCGCGGTCACGTCGTCTCCGGTCAGGCAGAGGACGCTGTGGACTCCCATCGCCGCTGCCCCGAGCACGTCCCCCTGGATCGCGATCCGGTTGCGATCGCGGCAGGAGACCTGCATCACCGGTGAATACCCGGCGTGGGTGAGCAGCGCGCAGATCGCGACGCTCGACATATGGCAGTGCGCGCCCGAGGCGTCCGTCGCGTTGATGGCATCGCAGACCTGGGAAAGCACGAGCGCAGCGTCGAAGACGTCGTGGGGATCGGCGCTGTCCGGCGGATTGAGTTCTGCGGTGACTGCAAATAGACCTGCGCGCAGCACCTTTTCGAGCCGTCCGTCGGATTTGGGGGGCGGCAACATGGCTAGTCGTCCGCCTTGGGCGCGACACCCCAGCCCGCGGTCGCGACCTTGTCGCGACCGGTCATCAGGTTGACCCACGCCGAGCTGCCCTCCAGTTGGCGGTCGACCGGCGGTTGCACGATGTGCAATTCGTCTTTGTAGGTCGTCATCATCTGGGAGCGATCATAGGCGTCGACCCAGATGCAGCGCATCTCGGGCTTGACCTCGCAATGGCCGTTTGCACGCACTCCGCCGCAGGGTCCGTTGCGAAGATTCTTGGGGCAGGTCATCGGACAGGTCATTCCCGTCGAGTGCAAGATGCACTGGCCGCACATCTTGCAGTCGAAGATCCGCCGCTTGGTGAACTCCTCGGGCGCGTAGAGCCAACGGGCGAGGCGCTCCGCTCCGACGACGCGGACTGCGAACTTGAGTTTCATCGCAAGCCACAAGTTCGCCTTGTAGCCCGCCGCGAGCAGGCGCGGATGATTCTGGAGTCGACGTGCTAGGCCCATGGGTCGGTGGTTCCTCGATTGCAACTCGATCGCGCTGAATCGATGCGCGTGGTCATCTAGCTGCTCTGGTTCCGGCGGCGATTCCTGCGGCGCCCGGTGTCTGCGAGCTGCGAATCCGAGAGCGACCTGGGAGCCGGAAGGATCACCTGCTTGGCGAGTTCCGGAAACGCATCGAGTGCGTTTGGAAGCGCCATGGCGTTGACGAAGTGCGCTTGAAACGCCGGTTCGACCGCAGTCTCGATCTTTTCGATCGTCCGAACCCTGGATTCGATGATTCCGCGCGCGCTTGCGTCGAGTAGCGCGGCTACCGCTCCGGTTCCGGCGGCGTTGCCCGCGGACGAAACGTTCGACAGCACGCAATCGGGAATCATTCCGAGCACCATCGCGTACTTCACATCGATGTGGCTGCCGAACGCGCCCGCGAGCCGGATTCGATCGACCCGATCGATGCCGAGGTGATCCATCAAGAGGCGAACGCCCGCGTACAGCGCCCCCTTTGCGAGCTGGATGGCCCGCACATCGTTTTGCGAAACACTGATCGAGTGCGAGCCCTCGTGGAGCACGTAGCGGTATGTGCGCTCATCCTGGACGACGCGCGAGGTGCGCTCGCGCATCGAGCCGTCGATCCTTCCCTCCCGGTCGATGATGCCCGCCAGAAAGAGCTCGGCGACGACTTCGATGATGCCGGTTCCGCAGATTCCGGTGATCCCGATGTCTTCGATCGCTGCGTCGAAGCCGGGCTCATCGGACCAGAGTTCGCAACCAATCACACGGAAGCGCGGTTCGAGGGTCTTGCGATCGATCCGCACGCGGTCGATCGCACCCGGTGCCGCCCGTTGACCGCAGGAGATCTGTGCGCCCTCGAAGGCCGGCCCCGTCGGGCTCGACGCTGCGAGCAGTCGCTTGCTGTTGCCGAGCACGATCTCGGCGTTGGTGCCGACGTCGACGAGCAATGTCATGACGTCCTGCTCCCAGGGCGCCTCGGCGAGCAGCATCGCCGCGGTATCCGCGCCTACGTGACCCGCGATGCACGGAAAGACGTAGGCCCTCGCTCCCTGCGCGACGGAGAGATCGAGGTCCAGAGCCGGGATGTTCATCGCGGAGTCGATCGCCAGCGCAAAGGGCGCCGTTCCGAGTTCGACCGGGCTGATGCCGAGCAGCAGGTGGTGCATGATCGGGTTGCCGACGAGGGTCAGCTCGAACACATCTTGCGGGCTCGCGTTGGCTTGCGCGGTGAGTTTCACGATCAGCTCGTTCAATGCGGCGCGCACGACGCGGGTCATTTCGACGTCGCCCCCCGGATTGAGCATCACGTAGGACACCCGGCTCATCAGGTCTTCGCCGAAGCGGATCTGCGGATTCATCACGCCGGCGCTGGCGATCACCTCGCCACTCGCGAGGTCGCACAGGTGCGCGGCGATGGTCGTCGATCCGACGTCCACCGCGACACCGAGCAGGCGATCCTTGAAGCCCGGCCAGATGCCCACGACTTCGTGTGCTTCCCGCACCGCGACCGTCACGTACCATTTTCCCTCGCGCAAACAGCGCTGGAGCTGTCGAACCACGTGGGTCGCGCAGCGAAGATCCGCGATTTGCCACTCCGATTTCAGCGCGTCGAACAGCCGCTCGAGATCGCCCCGCGGTTTTTCGAGTTGGGGCTCCGCGACCTGCACGTAGTGGAGGTGGATCACGGGATTGACGGTCGCGTCGCGGCTCTCGTATTCCTTGCGGACGACCTGGTGGTGGACCTGGCTGCTCGCGGGTACGTCGATCACCACGTCGCCCTTGAGCGTTGCATGGCAGGTCAGCCGGAAACCCGGTTGCAGCGCTTCACGCCGCGAGAAGCGCTTCTCGGGTTCCGTGATCGGATTCAGATGCGACGCGTCGGATCGGATGCTGAATTTCGCGAACTCGCCCTCGGCGACCAGGCATTTGCAGCGCCCGCAGATGCCGCGCCCGCCGCACACCGAGTCGATGTCCACACCGAGTTCGCGGGCGGCGCCAAGCACGGTCGTGCCGAGCGGGAATCGCCCGCGCTTTCCCGAGGGAGTGAAAACGACGAGTGCGTCTGTGTTCGCTTCGGCCACTTTTGAAATGCCCCATGCTGCCGGGTAGGTGACTATGAGCCCACCACTCGCGCGCTACGCCCACCACGGCGCCGACCCACGCCGGCGCCGCCCTCGGGCTGCTCTCGGTAAGCCGAGATCCAGTTCGCGCATTCTCTGTCGGTTGCGTTGATGACGTTGGCCGCGCGAATACCGCTCATCATTTCCGGATGCAACGGATTCACGATCGCCGAGGTCAGTCCCGCACCGGCCGCCATCGTGACGAACGTCGTGTTCATCACCGTGCGGTTCGGCAGGCCGAAGCTGATGTTGGACGCGCCACAGGTGCTGTTGACCCCGAGTTCGTCGCGCAGCCGCGCCACGAGCTTCATCACCTGCTTGCCCGCTGATCCGATCGCGCCGATCGGCATCGCGAGAGGATCGACGACGACGTCGCAGCGCGGAATGCCGTGGTCCGCCGCCCGCTCGACGATCCTCTTGGCGACCTGGAAGCGCACTTCTAGATCTTGTGAGATTCCGCTGTCATCGTTCGAAATCGCGACGACCGCGCAGCCGTATTTCTTGACCAGCGGCAGCACGCTCTCGAGCCGGTCTTCTTCTCCGGTCACGGAGTTGAGCAGCGCCTTACCCTTGTAGACCGCGAGCCCTGCTTCGAGCGCGGCGACGATCGACGAGTCGATCGCGAGCGGAACGTCGGTGATCGATTGCACCAGTAGGATCGCCTTGGCGAGAATGGCGGGCTCGTCGGCCAGCGGAATTCCCGCGTTCACGTCGAGCATGCTGGCGCCGGCCGCGACCTGGGCCAGGGCGTCCGCTTCGACTCGCGAGAAGTCGCCTGCCTTCATCTCAGCGGCCAACGCCTTGCGTCCCGTGGGGTTGATGCGCTCGCCGATCACGACGAACGGGCGGTTGGGGCCCATCACGACCTCTCGGGTCGCGGAGCTGATCACAGTATCGGGCATGTCTGGGTTCCTTTATTCGCCGCCGTGCGACGTAGTCGTGGTCGCTTCTTGCTTCTGCAGAACGCCGCCCCGACGTGCCACGCTGTCGAGTCGTTCAACCGTCCACTCGTTCTCGAGTTTGGCAACGGTTTCGTTCAAGGTCTTTTCGAGATCGTCACCGCAGGCTTGGCTTTCGCGCCGCCAGTCTGCGAGGTAGGCGTCTTCGTCCTGCTTGCGCGCGCGCATGGCTGCGCGATCGATCGCGCGCTGGAAGCGCGGATGCAGTTCCTGCTTGAGCGCGGTCGTGCGGCCCTTGCGCGCGATCACCTGCGCGGGAATGTCGCGCCAATAGACGATTATCAATTTGTTCAACGCGATTCCTCCAGCGTTTCCGCTCGATCCGTTTCGATGGGCAGGAGCCGATTGAACGGCTTCAACCCCGTGAAGCAGGTTTCAAATTCCAACCCAAGCCGCTCCGCGCACTTGCGCGCCTTCGCTACGAGCTCCGGAGAGTCGGTTTGAGCCAGGTATACGACGCGGCGGTAGTTTTCGAAGTAAACCGACCGAAGTTCCGGGTGTCGATCCAGTCCCAGTCCGCGGATCACGATCGCATCGAATTGCCGGACCATGAAGTCCGTCAAGAAGAAGGTTCCGAGTTCTGCTTCGTGGATTTCCGCGAAGCGCTCGGCGCCCGCGAAGAACTCGTAACAGTGGGCACCCGGAAGCCGCTCGATGCCGTACTCGTCGAGCACGGCATCCAGGCGTCCGCCGGTTCCGCAATCCGCATACGCGACGAAGACCTCGTCGTAGCTGTCCTTGACCTGCTCCAGCTTCGTTCGCACGGCCTCGGGAATTTCCCGGGGCGTGTTGTGGAGTTGAGCGGGCAGGCACTCGACGGAAACATGGTCCCAACCGCCGAGGCGTTTGAGCGCCAGCAATTCCTGAGCCAGTGCGCCGCAGGCGAGCAGCAACACCGATCTGCCCTGGACTCCCGCTTCTCCCAGCATGGCTTCTACGCCGCCACCGCCCGCCGCTGGCTGACGAGCTTCTTCGCCGTCTCCACCGCGGTGGCTGCATCCCGGCAGTAGGCGTCGGCGCCGATCGCCGAAGCGAACTCGTCGTTGAGCGGCGCGCCGCCCACCATCACGATGTAGTTGTCGCGAATGCCCTCGCTCTTCAGCGTGTCGATCACGACCTTCATGTAGGGCATCGTGGTGGTCAGCAGCGCCGACATCCCGAGAATGTCCGGCTGGTGTTCCTCGATCGCCGCCATGTACTTCTCGACGGGCGTGTTGATCCCGAGGTTGATCACCTCGAAGCCGGCGCCTTCCATCATCATCCCGACCAGGTTCTTCCCGATGTCGTGGATGTCGCCCTTCACGGTGCCGATCACCATCTTGCCGACCGGCTTCGCGCCAGTCTCTGCGAGCAGGGGCCGGAGAATGGCCATGCCGGCCTTCATCGCGTTGGCGGCGAGCAGCACTTCCGGTACGAACAGGATGCCGTCGCGGAAGTCGATGCCGACGATCGTCATTCCCGCGACGAGGCCCTCGTCCAGGGTGCGGCTCGGCGACCAGCCGCGCCCGAGCAGGATGTTCGTCCCTTCCACGATTTCCTCGGCGAGGCCGTCGTACATGTCGTCGTGCATCTGCTTGAGGAGTTCGTCATCCGGCAGATCCGCGAGTACCACCTCTTCTTCGTTATCGATCTCTTCGTTGGACATGGTCATCTCCTGACTGGTGTGCGTCGGGCTTCCAGCCGTCGGCTCTTCAATGGATCCAGCGCCTGGCAGCGGGCTCCGTAGCAGCTGACGACAACTGGATGGTTGATGTTCGTAGATGAACGGTGTCGGGCTTGGCCGACGCCGCGATCACAGGGTTTCGATTCCGATCAGCCATCGCGTCGCACCTTCTCGTTCACCGCGGCGACCCGCCCGGTCAGCGGTGAATCCTGTTGTCCGGCCACCGGAATCAGCTCGCGAATGCGCTCGTGGAATCTCCGCACCCCGGACTCCTGGCCCGAGAGCACGCCGCCCTGGAAGCTGCTGGAGCGAACTCCCGCGTCCGTCCAGCTGCAGAATTCGAGATCTTCCTTGATGATGTTGCGACCGATCCGGCGATTCAGATAGCGCGCCGCGCGCATCGCGCGCCGATCGTCTTCGAGTGCCACCGCGAAGCGCTGGATGGTACAGCGATCAGGTCCGTCGGGTAGCACCTGGTAGGCGCCCACGAGATCGGGGGTCAGCAGGAAGACCGTCGTCGGAAAGATGCCGTAGTAGGTCCAAGCGCGGCGGTACTCTTTGCGCAGGTGCGGAACTTCCGGGAGCAGGCGCTGATAGGCGCGCTCACTCCAGACGGGAGACTCTGTGTCCTGGAGCACCGCGAATGGCTGCGCGCCTACTGCGTTGGGTTCGCCGTTCGGGTGGATGTCGCCGAAGAGACGGCCCATCGCCGAGAGCGCTGTCGGGATGTAGTAGCCCTCGCTTTCGTCTTCGGAGAACATCTTCCAGTTGAACTCGCAGCTCAGCAATTCGCGGGCGCCCCACGGTTTCATCTCGGCGAATCGGAAATGCTTGGCGACCTCCGCGAGCGGCTCCAGAGTCGCGGCGACGCTCGGGCCAGCGCCTCCGAAGCGCACGAACACGAAGCCCATCCACTCTTCGATTTCGACTTCGGGAAGGCTCAGTCGCGCCTTGTCCAGGTGGTCGAATCCCTGATCCTTCGGAACCGACTGCAGTTTTCCGTCGAATCCGTACGTCCAGCCGTGGTAGGGGCAGACCAGCGATTCGCGACAGCTGCCGGTTTCGCCGGCGACGACGCGCGACGCCCGGTGTCGGCAGACATTGTGGAACGCGTGCAGCACGCCATCGCCATCGCGGACGGCGAGCGCGCGCTCGCCAGCGACGTCCAGCGTCAAGTAATCGCCGCAGTTCGGCGCCTGGCTGATGTGGCCGACGAGAAGCCAGTGTCTTCGGAAGATGTATTCGGTTTCGAGTTCGTAGAACTCGGGGTCGTGGTAGACCCACGGCGGAAGGGTCTCAAAATCCGATTTCTGCGCGCCGTACGCGGGCGAGTAGGCGTTCAACACATTCGTGTGCGGTCCAAACGTCGAAAATTCTGCAGGGAACACGCTCGCGAGAAAACCGCGCAGGGTTGCTTTTGCAGCTTCGAAGTCGAATGAGACTTCGTCCTGCAGCATGGTCTCGGGGAGCGAGGAGAGCAGGTGATAGAAAGCCCGCCCGAGCGCGATGTGATCGAGGTGCGGGTAGTTGCCACGACTCGCGATCTTTTCGAACAGTTTGACGACCCGCTGTTCCATGGCGGCGCCCCGGGCACCGCACACGCGCATGTAGTCCGCGCGTCCGCTGGACTCTCCCCAGAACGCAGCCCACACCGCAATGCGACGCGGGTCGCAGACTTCGCGGTCGAAGTCGACTTCGATCATCGCCTCGAGCAGCTGCACGGGATCCTCGCCCGCGCGCTCGAGTGCTTCTTGCTGGCGGAGCTCGAATTCGCGATCGACGTGCTCGAGGGTCGCGAGCAAGAGGGCTTGCTTGGAGTGGAAGTAGAAGTTGACGATTCCGGTCGAGAGGCCGGCGAGCTTCGCGACCTTTGCAACGGTGGTGCGAGACAGGCCATGGCGCGCGATCGAGCTGATCGTCGCTTCGATCAGCTCGCGCCGGCGCCGCGCGTCGCGCGGCTCCTTGCTCGACCCTGCGGATTCGACTCGACTAGCGGAAGCCATCTCACCGCTCCTGCGCAGTATGCTGCCGCTCAGCATAGCTGATTTTGAATGATTCGTCAGTATTGACGGATCATTCATTTATGATCGATCGATCGACGCTCGCGCTTGAGCATGGGTCCTAGGCCCTCGAACCCGGAACGGGTTCGAGGGGCGCCGCAAAGGGAAGCGCAGCTTCCCCAGCTAGGCAGCTGTGATTGCAGCAGAGCGGCCTATGGTCGCGTTTTGGCCGCTTCAGAGCACCAATGGCTGGTTGTCGGAGCTTCGGACTCCCCCCGGGGGCCAGCGGAATCCGATCGCCGACCCTACCAGCGGCCGCATCCGGGCTGCATGTCCGCGGGATCGAGAACGATTTTGAATGCGTCTCGGAGCTTCGCGTCGACAGCAGGGTCGATGTAGTTCGGATAGTGGGTCGAGAGGATCTGCTGCACGCTCGTCTTGGCTCGCATTCGGATGTCCTGCGACCCGAGTTCTTCCCAGAGCGAGGGCTGGAGCCGATCCCCGAGTTCCGGGTAGATGTACTCGCTCTCCATCAACCCAAGGGTCTGGTCACTGCCGAGGTAGTGGCCGGGTCCCTTGACGACCTCCTCGATCAGTTCGACCGAGAGCGTCTCGTCGCTCACCTCGATCCCGCGCAGGATGCGCAGCACGAAGCCGAGCATCTCCGAGTCGATCGCCATCGCCTCGAAGCTGCAGCCGAGCAAGCTCGCCTGCATGCCCGCGGACTCGTGGATCATGTTCGCGCCCGCGAGTCCGGTCATCAGCGCGTTGATGGCCTTTTCGACGCCCGCCTGATTGTCCGGCACTTTCGAGTCGGTCATGCTCGCCGCGCAGCCGCTCGGAAGATCGTAGAAGTTGGCGATCTGCGCGGATGCCGCGTTGAGCAGCGCCTCTTCGGGGCCGCCGCCCGAGAACGCGCCGGTTCGCAGGTCCGACGTGAAGGGCCAGTTGCTGAAGATGGTCGGATGCCCGGGCTTGAGCAGGTTCACCAGCGCGACACCGCCGAGTCCCTCCGCGGTGGTCTGCACGAGCGTGCCCGCGAGGGCGGCCGGCGCGGTCGCACCGGCCTGCGCGGCGATGATCATGTCCACTGGCATGCCAACGCGCACCGCGGCGCTCGCGACTTCGAGGCTGAGTTCGCCGTAGCGCAGCGGCGGCACGATGCCCGTGCAGTAGAGCGTGCAGCAGGGTTGTTCGGCGAAGCGCCCTTCGCCGCCGAGAATCATGTCGAACATCTTCGCGGCCGCCTCGACGCCCACTCCGGTCGTGAAGCCCGCGCCCATGTGCTTCGTGGTTCCGGAAGCCACCGCGTAGGTGATGTTCACGTCCATGTCGAGTCCGCCTTCCATCTCGGTCGGCACGACGGTGCGGCCGAACCAATGGATGTTCGGCAGGCGATCCGCGAGCCGCGCGAAGTCGTATTCGTCGAGCAGTGTCGACGGGCGGTATTTGCCGGTCTTCGGGTCCGGTACGAAGACCGCGGCGCCGGCCGTTCCGAAGTGCACCTTCTTCCCCGTCAACTCGAGATCGTGTTGTCGCTCGCGTCCGTAGAGGACGAAATTCCGCGCGGCGCCGGCCAGCATGTCCTCGATGTAGGCGCGCGAGAACAAGATGCGTTGGTCGCTGGTGATCGAGAGGCCCTTTGCGCGCGCGAGCTTGATCACCTCGGGGCCCGCGTCGCCCATGCCGATGCGCTCGAGTATCTGGAGCGCGCTCTCGTGGACGCGCTCGAGCTCCCGATCGGTGAGCGGTTTGATGGCGCCTCCGGTGATGCCCGGCCAGACGACTCGCGCCCGTTTCAGCTGAGCCTGTTCACGCACCGTCATGCGGGCTGCGCGGCCGCGACGCCCTGCTGACTTGGGCTTTTCCTCGGACATTTCCTGCTCCTCGATGACGGGCGTTTCCCGCAGCGCGCTCACTGTGGCAGGTCGGGACGCGAAAATCCAGCCGGCAGTTCGGAACGCGAAAATCCAGCGGGCAGTTTGGGACACGAAAATCCAGCGGGTAGTTTGGGGTACGAATATCCAGCTGCAAAGCGGGTTTTTGGCAGGGGTGCGCGCAACTCGTTCGGCGGGCGGGTCGAATTGGCCGCTGGGCGCTCAGGGTCGCTTCGGAATCAGCACCGTGTAGTCGAGGTCGAGTACGAGATTCGATGGGTAGCGGTCGCGCCCGCTCTCGGGGTCGCGGATCTTGATCTCGCAGCGCTCGAGGCTCGGGTCCTGGTTCTTGACACCAATCAGCCGCAGCCGCAGCGCACCGAGGTCGTCGCGGCCGAGCTCGATTCGTTCGATGACGTCGGTGAACGCGTAGAGGGTGTCACCGGCGACTGTCGGATTTGCGTGGGTGCCGGAATTGAAGGCGAGGATGCGCAGTGCGTTCTCGAGTCCGTCGAACGAAATCATGTGGGCGAGCGAGATGATGTGGCCGCCGTAGATGATCCGCTTGCCGAGTCGCGTGTCCTTCTGGGTGTGGTGATTGAAGTGGACGCGGGCCGTGTTCTGGTAGAGACGCGTCGCCATCTGGTGCTCGGCATCTTCGATCGTCAGCCCCTGGGGGTGCAGGATGCGCTCGCCGTGCTCGTAGTCGCCCCAGAATGCGCTGCCGCCTGTGACGACCGGGTCGAATTTCGAGACGTCGAGCTGTTCGGGAATCGAAAAGTCGGAGACCGCGACCTGCTCGGGCAGCTCCGGCGAATCGTCGTCGCCCGTGCGCTGTTCGGGCTTTCGCTTGTTGACCATCGCCCAGCGGTAGAAGTGGAGCACGCGTTCGTCGCGCTGGTTGAAGCCCCGCGTCCGCACCCAGACGATGCCAACGTCGCCCTTCGAGGTTTCGCGCTTCGCGATGACCTCGGTCTCCGATCGCAATGTGTCCCCGGGAAACACCGGCACGCCGAAGCGCACGTCCGCGTAGCCGAGGTTCGCGGGTGAATTCAGCGAGACGTCGGGCACGGCGCGTCCGAATACGATGTGGAAGACCAGCAGGTCGTGAGCGATTTCCCGCTCGAAACCGAGGCTGCGCGCGAGTTCGCTCGAGCAGTTGAGCGGTCGGCGGTCACCGGTAAGCGCGATGTAGAGCGCGAGGTCGCCCTCGGTCACGGTCCGCGGGATCGCGTGGCGAAAGATCTGCCCGCGCGAGAAATCCTCGAAGAAGTTGCCGTGCGTGATCTTGGTGGGGCTCGTCATCGTCTGTCATCCCGGCCGCGATGGACTTCTGTCCGAAACCCGAACCGGCGGATCCTAACCGAGGCGAGCGCGTCTCGGAAGGCGCCGAGTCGGCCCGATCCGTTCCAATCACGGCGCCCGCTCCAAGATGTCCTATCTTTGTCGCCCGTGAGGGGGGAGGGCAGCGTGGAGGACCGAAACGCGAAATTTTCGATCGGCGATGTCGTTCGTCACCGACTCTATCCGTTCCGAGGCGTGATCTTCGACGTCGATCCGGAGTTCGCGAACTCCGAGGAGTGGTGGCTCTCGATTCCCGAAGACGTTCGACCCGTCAAGGAACAGCCCTACTACCACCTGCTCGCCGAGAACGAAGAGATCACCTACGAGGCCTATGTGTCGGAGCAGAATCTGCTCAACGACGATTCCGGTACGCCCTGTCGCCACCCCCTCGTGGACGAGTATTTCGATTCACGCGACGGGCATTACGTAGCCCGGGGTCATACCGCGAACTGAGGGCTGGCCGCGTGGCGCCCGAGGACCCAGGCGATGAGCCAAGGCGACGACGGTCGGCAGATTCGCCCCGAGCCTCCGCGGCGGCGCGCCGAGGACCGGGAGCGATTCGACGGCTGGGGGTTCGCGGATAGCGGCTTCCGCGTCCACGCGAGTGGAGCCGTCGAAATGACCGGCGATCGCTACGACCTCGCGGGTAGCGAGTTGCCGGATCTGCTGCCCTGGATGAGCCGCGCGATCGGCGTCGGCCTGGATCCGCGCGAAACCCATCCCTCGCAATACCCGCCCGCGATTCCCGAACCGCGCGACAACGCCGGCTTTCTCGCCGAACTGCGCAAGTTCCTTCCCGACGACGCGATTTGCGACGAGCCCGAAAACCGCCTGCGCCACGGGCACGGGCACACGCAGGAAGAGATCTATTCGATCAAGCACGCACAGCTCTCGCGGATCCCCGATCTCGTCGTCTACCCGAGCGAGACGCAGCACGTCGAGGCGCTGGTATCCGCGGCGCTGCAGCACGGCGCTTGCCTGATCCCCTATGGCGGCGGCACGAATGTCACGCAGGCGCTCGTGTGTCGCGCTGACGAGCAGCGCGCAATCGCATCGGTCGATCTGTCGCGGATGAACCGGATCGTCTGGATCGACCGCGAAAACCGGATGGCGTGCATCGAAGCCGGTGCGGTCGGTCGCGAGATCTCGGAAGTCCTGGCCCGGTACGGCCTCACGATGGGCCACGAACCCGACAGCATCGAGTTTTCGACCCTCGGCGGTTGGATCGCGACCCACGCGAGTGGAATGAAGAAGAACCGCTACGGAAACATCGAAGATCTCGTACTCGATCTCACCGCGGTCACCGCGGCGGGCGTTCTGACGCGATCGAGTGTCTCTCCACGCGAGTCGGTCGGGGTCGACGTTCGGCGCTGGCTCTACGGATCGGAGGGAAATCTCGGAATCATCACACAGGCGATCGTCCGATTGTTTCCACTGCCCGCGGTCCAGCGCTACCAGAGCGTCGTGTTCAGGAGCTTCGAGCAGGGATTTGCGTTCCTCTACGAGTTGAAGCAGAGCGGCTCTGCACCCGCGAGCGTGCGACTGAGCGACAACCTCCAGTTTCAATTCAGCCGCGCGCTCAAGCCTGCCGCGAAGGGCTTGAAGCGGTTGAAGGGGAGAGTCGAGAAATTCTACGTGACGCGCATGCGGCGCTTCGATCCCGACGCGATGGTGGCCTGCACGCTCGTCTTCGAAGGCAGCGCGGAGGAAGTCGACGCCCAGACGTCGGCGCTGTTTCGCCTTGCCCGCAAACACGGCGGGCTCGAGGCGGGAGCCGAGAACGGCAAGCGCGGCTACGAACTGACCTTCGCAATCGCCTACATTCGCGACTTCGTGATGGACCACTACCTGCTCGCGGAATCCTTCGAGACATCGGTTCCCTGGAGTCAGGCGTTGGCGCTCTGCGAGAACGTGAAGCGCCGGGTTCGCGAAGAACACGCCGCGCGCGGCCTACCCGGCGTTCCGTTCATCAGCTGCCGCATCACCCAGCTCTACGACACGGGTGTCTGCATCTACTTCTACCTCGCCTACTACTACAAGTCAGTCGAGCGCCCGAGCGAGGTATTCGCCGAGATCGAGCGCGCCGCGCGCGCCGAGGTGCTCGCCCGCGGCGGATCGCTATCCCACCACCATGGCATCGGAAAGCTGCGCGCGCGATTCTTGCCGGAAATCATGTCGGCCCCCATGTTGGAATGGAGCCGCCGCGTCAAGCAGGCGGTCGATCCCGAGAACGTCTTCGGCTCCGCCAACCAGGGATTAAGGTGATTCGAACGACGCTCGAATGCGCGACGGCGTTCGCTTGCGCGGTACTGGTGCTCGCGGGATGCCAACGGGAATCGGACTCGCCCGATCCGCAGGCTGTTGCGCTGGAGCCCGTGGATGACGCTGCGCTGAACGTCGTGCTGATCACGCTGGACACGACCCGCGCGGACGCTCTCGGCAGCTACGGACAACCGCGCCCGATCACCCCGAACCTCGATCGACTCGCCGCCGAGGGCACGCAATTCCTGCAGTGCGTGAGCTCCGCGCCGAGCACGCTGCCGTCGCATTCGACGCTCTTCACCGGCCGGCATCCGTTCGTACACGGTGTGCGATCGAACGCCGGCTATGTGCTCTCCGACGAGAACACCACGCTCGCGGAAGTCTTGAGCGCACACGGCTATCGGACCGCTGCGGAGATCGCCGCGCCGGTGATCGGCGAACACACCCGACTCGGGCAGGGTTTCGATCGCTATCACGACCTGAAATTCGAAGACATCCAGCGCAAGACCATCAACGTGCAAGACGGCGAGGAGCAGGAGGCGATCGAAGTCGAGGAGCGCGAGGCAGACGACATCACCAAATTCGGGCTTGAATTCATCAGACAGAATCGGAGTGAGAAATTCTTTCTCTGGCTCCACTATTTCGACGCCCACCAGCCCTACTCACCACCCGGGCGGTTCTACGAGACGAGCTCCGAGAGCCCGTATCACGGCGAAATCCAATACATCGACGAGCAGATCGATCGGGTCTTGAAGTTGATCGAAGGCCTCGGACTGCGAGAGCGAACCCTCGTCGTCGTCACCGCCGATCACGGCGAGGCCATGGGCGAACACGGCGAGCAGACGCATATGCACTTCGTCTACGACGGCACGATCCGCGTACCGCTGCTCTTCTGGGGCGCAAAGGTGCCGAAGGGATTGAAGGTCGCTTCGTTGGTTCGCACGCTGGACGTCACCCCGACGCTCCTCGAGATGCTGGAACTGCCTCCGCTCGATGGCATTCAGGGCACCTCGCTGCTTCCACTCTTGAAAGGTGACTCGCTCGATCTCGAACTCGTGGCCTATGGCGAATCGATCGAGCCCCATGTCATGTTCGGCGCGTCGGTACTTCGATATGTCCGCAAGGGTCAGTGGAAGTACATCCACAAGGTCAAACCAGAACTCTACGATCTGGAAGCCGATCCCCGCGAACTCGAAGACCGATCGGACGCCCACCCCGAAGTCGTCGAGCGGTTGCGCGCGGAGCTGTCGACCCTGATCGAAGCAGCCCCGCAAAAGGTTTCCGGCGCGCGAATCGCGATCGACCCGGCGACGGCCGCGCAGCTCGAGGCACTCGGATACACGGCCGCGGCGTCCGCCCAACCCCTCGACGACGAGGTGGCGCTGCTCGAAGTCTCGGGCGTCGATCCGTCCGCGTTGACCGAGGACATGAATCTGATCTCGACCGCCTCGGGGCTCGAGCTGACCCATCAATACGAAGAGTCCGCCGACACCTACCGAGAGGTGATCGCGCGCCAGCCCGAGAGTGTTCCGATCCTGATGAAGCTGAATCACGTGCTCGGCTCACTCGATCGGGACGACGAGCGATTCGAGATTCTCACGCGGGTGATCGAAATCGCCCCCGAGACCGCAAACGCCTACAGCGATCTGGCCCACATCGTCTTCAAGCGCGGCGACTCTGCCGAGGCCGAGCGGCTGCTCGCCGCGTCGCTGAGCGTCGATCCGTGTGTGGCGAGCCCGCGGGCGACGCTCGCCCATCTCGCCGCGCAGCGCAGCGACCGCGGCCGGCAGTTGCAGTGGCTGCGAGAGGGCATCGAACAGTGCCCGCGCGAGGACGGCATTCTCAACAACTACGCTTTCGCGCTCGCCACCAATCCCGACGCCGAGCATCGGGACGGCGAGCAGGCGCTGAGGATCGCTCAGGAAATCACCCAGGGCGATCACGGCAGGCGGCCCGACTACCTCGACACCCTCGCGTGCGCGCACGCGGAGGTCGGCGATTTCGCAAGCGCGGTTCGGGTCGCCGAGCAGGCGCTCGCGCTGCTCGACGCCCAGGCGGATCCGGCTTTGGTCGCAGCTGCGAGCGCGCGCCTCGAACAATTCCGAGCCGGGCAGCCCGTCCGCGAGCCGTAGTTCTGGCGATTTCGAGAGCCGATTGGGGCGTTATTCCCCGCCTGGCCGCTCGTCGTCTTTCCGCGCGTTGTGCGATCGCGCGCTTTCGTCGTTTGCGCCTTGAGGATCGACGGGGGATCGGCTAATCCTCGGCACCGCAGGGGTTTTCGCCCCGCAAGTGGGGCTCGGCGAAACAGCGAAAACGGATAGTTGCGCGTGTTCGTGATCGTGTGAGGGGCGGTTTTCCGCGGGAACGGCTGGCTCTTCCTAGATACCGAGGCTCTGTATCGAACTCCTCTTTGTCGGTTGGCTTCTAGCTCCAAGGGTTGGCTTCTAGCTCCAAGGGATGGCGATGGCACTCAATCGAAATTGCGCTGCGACGATCGCGCTCTTCGCGGCCGCCCGGTTTGTCGCGGCCTCCGTGTTTGTCGCGGCCACCCGGTTTGTCGCGGCCACCTGGTTTGTCGCGGCCACCCGGTTTGTCGCGGCCACCCGGTTTGTCGCGGCCACCTGGTTGGTCGCGGCCTCCTGGTTGGTTGCGGGTGGCGCGTTGGCCGACGACGGCGAGCGCGGTGCAGATCTGTTTCGACTCTGCGCGGCTTGTCACGGTGACGCTGCGGCGGGTAACGAGGCGGTGGGCGCTCCCGCGATCGCGGGGCTGCCGCAGTGGTATGTGGAAGCCCAGCTGAAACAATTTCGCGACGGCACACGCGGGACCCACTTCGACGACATCATGGGTATGCGGATGCGACCCATGGCGAAGACGCTCATGCGGGAAGGGGATGTCGAGGCCGTGTCTGCCTTTGTCGCGGCGCTGCCGGCTGTCAAGCGCGAGCCCTCCATAACGGGAGGTGACGTCGCGAGTGGAAAGGCGATCTACACCGCGACCTGCGTCGCGTGCCATGGTCCCGCCGGGGCGGGCAACCAGGCAATGCTGGGCGCCGCTCCACTCAATCGTTCGAGCGACTGGTACCTCTACCGACAGGTCGAGAATTTCCGGGCGGGCGTCCGCGGATACCGACCCGGCGACCAGGGCGGAGCGCTGATGCGTCCGATGATTTTGCAGCTGTCCGGCGACCAGGCGATCCGGGACGTCGTCGCCTACATCACGACGCTTTCAAATTAAGGATCGGGACTATCGGTATGGGCAAGCCTTACTCCGCGGAAGAATTGGTCGGTAAGACGTTCTTGATCACGATGGTCGGCGTGGGCCTGTTCATCGCAGCAGTCTTTCTCTTCATCCTCTAGGGACAAACGATGGTCGGAAACTACGTCGTCAAAGCACTTTCCACCTACGCGAAGGACATCGACTTCCTCATCTGGTTCATCGCGGCCCTCGTCGGTTTCTGGTTCTTCCTGTGCGAAGCGATCTTCTTCTACTTCATCATCCGCTTCCGCGCGAAGGACGGAAGGCGCGCGGAGTACATCAGCGGCGAGGAGAAGAGCCACAAGCGCTGGATCAGTTATCCGCATCTGCTCGTGCTGGTCTGCGACGTCTTCATCGTCTTCTTCGCCGTAAGGGTCTGGTACGACGTCAAGCAGCGGCTGCCGGAGCCCTACGAGACGGTCCAGATCGTCGGCCAGCAGTGGGCGTGGAGCTTCGTGCATCCGGGCGCCGACCACGCACTCGGGACCGCCGACGACATCAAGACCGTCGACGAACTCCACGTCGAAGTCGGCAAGGTCTACCACTTCAAGCTCGAAGCGCGCGACGTGCTGCACAGCTTCTCCGTGCCGGTATTCCGGCTGAAGCAGGACGCCATTCCCGGCCGCGTGATCACCGGCTGGTTCGAGGCGACCGGTACGGGCACATACGACATCCAGTGCGTCGAAATCTGCGGTATCGGCCACGGTGTGATGGCGGCTCGGATCGTGATTGAATCGCCCGAGCGGCACGCCGCCTGGGTGGCCGAACAGCGTCCGATCACTCTCGCAGCCGCGAACCAACCCTAAGTGGCTGCCGACGAGGAATATCATGGCTGAATCCATTCCCGCACACGCGACCCACGGGCACGACGTCCATCACCACACCGAGCCGAGCTTCTGGAGCAAGTACGTCTTCTCCACCGATCACAAGATGATCGCCATGCAGTACATGTTCACCGGCATGGCGATGGCGCTGATCGGCGGCTTCATGGCCTATGCGTTCCGGATGCAGATCGCGTTTCCGGGGATCGAGGTTCCCGGATACGGGACGGTGACGGCCGGCGACTACAACGCGCTCGTCACGAACCACGGCACGATCATGATCTTCTGGGTCGCGATGCCGGTGTTGATCGCGGCCTTCGGCAACTTCCTGATTCCGCTGATGATCGGCTGCGACGACATGGTGTTTCCAAAGATCAATCGGCTCTCGTACCAGATCTTCCTGCTCAGCGCGGTCGTGCTGATCGCCTCGTTCTTCGTGCCGGGCGGTGGCTTCGGCGGCGCCTGGACCGCGTACCCGCCGCTTTCCGCCAAAGGTCAGTACAACCTCACGGCGCTCGGATCGTCGTTCTGGCTGGTGGCGGTCGCGCTCGAGTTCGTCGCCTTCCTGCTCGGCGGGATCAACTTCGTCACCACGGCCATGAACTCGCGCGCGCCCGGGATGAAGATCTTCGACATCCCGATCGTGGTCTGGATGATCGTCGTCGCGAGCATCTTGTTCATGGCCTCGGTCGGCCCGCTGATCGCGGGCGCGGTCATGCTCTTCATGGACCAGAACATTGGCACGGCCTTCTTCGATCCCGAGAAGGGCGGCGATCCCGTGCTCTGGCAGCACCTCTTCTGGTTCTTCGGTCACCCCGAGGTCTACGTGGTGCTGCTGCCCGCGATGGGCATCACGGCCGACATCATCTGCGTCTTCGCGCGCAAGAAGATGTTCGCCTACAAGACCTTCCTCTACACGACCTTCGGAACCGGAGTCCTCAGCTTCACGGTCTGGGCCCACCACCAGTTCGTCGCGGGCATCGACCCCCGAATGGCGAACATCTTCACCGTCACGACACTCTTGATCTCGATCCCGATCGCCGAGATGTGCTTCATCTATATCGCGACCCTCTACGGCGGATCGATCCGGCTCACGACCCCGATGCTCTGGGCGCTCGCGTTTGTCGCGGAGTTCCTGATCGGTGGCGTCACGGGGATCTTCCTGGGTGCGAGCGGTGCGGACATCTACTTCCACGACACCTATTTCGTGCTAGCGCACTTCCACTACACGTTCTTCCCGATCGCGATCATCGGAACCTTCGCGGGATTCACCTACTGGTTCCCGAAGATGTTCGGCAAGATGATGAACGACACGCTCGGCAAGATTCACTTCTGGGGCACGATCATTCCCTTCAACTTCATCTTCATTCCGCTCTTCGTGCTCGGCGCGGCCGGTGAGCATCGCCGGATCTACAACTACCAGCATTTCCCCGAGCTCGCGGGCCAGAACTTCCAGGATTTGCGCATCCTCGCGACGGTGTCGATGCTCGTGATGATCGCGTTCCAGCTGGTGTTCTTCTACAACTGCTTCATCAGCTGGCGGAAGAAGCAGAAGGACGCCGGCAAGAATCCCTGGAAGGCCAACACACTCGAGTGGACGACGGAGTCGCCGCCGCCGCACGGGAACTGGCCCAAGCTGCCGACCGTCTACCGCGGCCCCTACGAGTACTCGGTTCCGGATCGGGAAGATGACTACTTCCCCCAGAACGTTCCCAGCTGACATCGCGGAAGGAATGCAATGAGACCGATCGCAAATACACGCATGGCCGCGGGGATCCCCACGGGCCGACTCGCGGTCTGGTGGGTGGTCGCCTCCGAGATCGTCATCTTCGGCGGACTGCTGGCCTCCTACATCATGCACCGCCTTGCGAAACCGGAGTGGGCCGAGCAGGCCGCCCACACCAACGTATGGGCGGGCGGCTTCAACACCTTCGTGCTGCTGACGTCGAGCCTGTCCGCCGTGTTGGCCCACAAGGCCGCTGTGGGCGGGGATGGACCGAAGGCCGCGAAGCTTCTCTACGCCACCTGCCTCGGCGCCATCACTTTCCTGGTCGTCAAGGCCTTCGAGTGGACGTCCGAGATCACCCACGGCTACACGATCACGTCGAGCACGTTCTGGTCGTTCTACTACACGGCTGCGGGGCTGCACGCGCTCCACGTGATCGCGGGCGCGATCATCATGCTGATCGTCGCCCAAACTGCCAAGAAGAACCTAGAGCTGCACCGCGTCGAGCTGATCGGGATCTATTGGCACTTCGTCGACATCGTCTGGATCTTTCTCTTTCCCCTGCTCTACATCGCGAAGTAGGAAAAAAGGTAAAAGCATGTCGGAACACGCGGAGCACGCCGGACACGAAGTCAACTACGTCAAGGTATGGGCGATCCTGCTCTGCCTGCTGGTCGTGAGCATTCTCGGCCCCTTCATCGGGATCAAGGCCGTTACGCTGCTCACGGCCTTCGGCATCGCGATCATCAAGGCCTACCTGGTCGCCAAGAATTTCATGCACCTGAACATCGAGCCGCGCTACGCGGTCTATCTGCTCACGACGGTGCTGGTTTTCATGCTGCTCCTCTTCGCCGGGAGTGCGCCCGACGTGATGAAGCACGCGGGAACCAACTGGGTCAAACCGGCTGTCCACGTGGAGGCGCACGCTCCCGCGCACCACTGATCCGAGGATCCCCCCATGACGCCGAGATCCATCGCGTCGCTCCGAGTCATCTCCGATCCCCGCCCGCGCCCGATCCTGCCCAGCGCGGTGCTCGGAATGCTGATCTTCGTGATCGCCGAGATGATGATGTTCGCCGGCCTGATCAGCGCGTTCTCGATCGTGAAGGCGGGTACGCTCGGTTGGCCGCCTCCGGGCCAACCGAGGCTTCCCGTCGAAACGACCGCGTTCAATACGGCCGTGCTCCTCGCGAGCGCGGGCTTTGTGTTCCTCGCCAACCGCAGCTACGCGCAAGACCGCGATCTCGCGAAGCGTCCGCTCTACATCGCGATGGCGCTCGGCGCGTTCTTCGTCTCGTTCCAGGGATACGAGTGGATCTCGCTGATCCGTCAGGGTTTGACGCTCACCTCGAGCAATCACGGCAGCTTCTTCTACCTGATCGTCGGCATGCACGGCCTTCACGCGATCGCCGGGTTGATGGTGCTCGGCAGGGCCGGGTTCAAACTCTCGATCGGTAAGCTCGCGCCGAGCAGCTTCGCGGCCGCACAGGTCTTCTGGTACTTCGTGGTCGGGTTGTGGCCCGTGCTCTACTTCATGGTTTATCTGTGAGCTGGATGAGACTCGCACTCGCAGCGACTTTGACGACGATCGCCCTCGCACCGAATACGGCGTTCGCGTGCGCGGTGTGCTTCACGGGGCGCAGCGATGAAACGCGCATCGCGTTCATCGCGACCACGGTACTGATGACGGCGCTTCCGCTGCTGATGATCGGTTCGCTGGTCTGGTGGCTGCGTCGGCGCGCTCAACAGATCCAGCGCGAACAAGAATCGAACGCGGCGCGTTAGCGAGCCGTCGGTCGCGCGCGAGCTATTCGATCGGAACGGCTCGCTCCTGCCGATCGGCATCCATTGCGCCGCGGTATTTCTCGCGCTCGCCGCCTGCCATCGCAGCTCCGCGAACGGGCTGCTGGATTTTCGTGAGTCGATCGCGAATTGCCGCTCGATACGCCGGCTCGACATCCTTGGGAAGCGCGTCGAGCAGCGAGATCCCGGTCCGCGAAATCTGCCGGTCGCGGCGGATGGTGCTGAACGAATCGAGCAACTGGAGCGCCTCTCGCGTGTGTCCGGCGCTCGCGAAAGCCTCTGTTGCGAGGAGCAGTTCCTCCGAGTCCGGGCGCTCGAGAAGCAGTTCGCGTGTGATGTCGACGGACTGCGCGTGCAGCACCGGATCGTCGCTCGCCGTGCGCCAGCGCACGCGAAGTCGCTGCGCGTCTCGATACGCGGGATCGAACCACTCCGCTGAGGCGAGCGCGGGCTCCAGGGCGCGCAGCGCGCTCCAGTCGCCAGCCGCCGCGAGTCGCCAGCCGGATACCACCGCCGCCGCCGCGCCTTCGAGCGGTTGCGCGAGTTCGAGCGCGGCCGGGTCGTTCGCTTCGACGCTGTTTCGCTGCATCAACAGCAAGCCGAAGCGCGCCGACTCTGCCGTTGGATCCTTCTTCAGAGCGGCGCGGAAGTGCGATGCTGCTAGTTGCGGCGAATCGATGCTCTTCGCCCAGCCGAGTGCCGTCATGCGCTGCGTCGGGTCCTCGAAGCTCTCGGCCAGGTTCAGCGCGCGCGCCTTTTCCGATCGCCGCAGCAGACTCCGCACCAGGTAGGTGACGTTCAGCTCGCTTGCTCTCGAGGGCAGCGGATCGAAAGGCGCCAGCAGGGGGGATGCGTTTCGCGCGCCGAGCGCCCGCATACCGAGCCCCGCCGAGCGCGTCGCCAACTGGTTCCGATCATCCGTGTTGATGCTCGCACCCTCGGCGAAGCGCTTCGCGCCGGCGGAATCCAGGCTCCAGGAGGCAATCAGATCCTCGGTCCGCTGCACGCCGAAGTGCGAGAAATCCTGCCCAGCCGCTCCCAGCGCAATGCCTGCGGTTTGCACCGGATCGATTGCAGTGTTCGATGCTGCAAACAGCACGGCAGCGGATTGGGGTCGGAACACGGAGACCTCTTGGAAGACCTCGAGCAGCGTCGCCACGATGCTCCGCAGCAGCGGTTCGTCGACGAACGCGAGGCCGATCCACTGCACGAAGACGCCGCCCGGTTCAAGGTGCTCCGAGACGAGTGAGAAGAATTCGCGGGTGTAGAGATGCGACGCGCCCGCCGTCCAGGGGTGCGACGGCTGGGAGACAATTGCGTCGAAGCGGGCATCGGTGAGCATCATCGCGCCGCGCGCATCATTGACCACCAGCGTCACGCGTGGATTGCCAATCGGAGAATAACCGCGCAGCGCCTCGAGCGCGCGGTGCGCTTCGATCACCTCGCGTTCGAGTTCGATCACGTGGATACTTTCGATCGACGATGGGACCGCCTCGAGCGAGAGCCCACCTCCGAGTCCGATCATGAGCATGGAGCGGGCGTTCGGGTACATCAGGACCGGCAGGGTGCCCAACCATCGCGCCGTGTTGAAACTGTCGGGTAGCGGGCTTTCTCGCTCGATGGTCGATTCGGGCTGGCCGTTGGTGACGAGCCGCCACGCGTTACCTTCATCGAAGAGCAAGACCGTCGACGAGCGACCCACGCCGAAATACGCGATCTCGCCCGGCCACTCGGCTGCGTTCGCACCGCCGTATCGCAGTGCCTTCCACGGGGTTTCCGGCGGATGGATCGCGAGAACCGCGAGTCCGGCGACGGCGGCGCCGACCAACACCCGCCGGACCGGGCGCGCGAGCGCCGCGGTCGTCAGCGCCAGCAGCAGATTTAGCCCCGCCGCACAGGCGATGCTGCCCGCGAACTGCAGAGCCGGCAGCAGCACGAATCCGCAAGTGAGCGCTCCGCAGATCGCACCCAGGGTGTTCCAGGCGTAGACGCGAGCCGCCGCGGGTCCCGCGTCCGATTCGCTCCGCGCGAAAATGCGCACCGCAAACGGGAAGGTTGCGCCCACGCACAGCGCGCCCGGAAGCAGCGCGAGCATCGCAACGCTGGCGTTGGCGGCGAGCGTGCCGGTGCGTCCCGCATGGAGTCCCTGCGCGAGCTGCGGCAGCCGATCGGCGAGCGCAAAGGCGACGAGCGAGAGCCCAGCGGTACCGATCTGCGCCCATGCAAATCCGCGCAGCGAGCGCGCGGGGTCTCGCGCGAAACGCGCCGCCACACCACTACCGAGCGCGATTCCGAGCAGGAAGCTCGCAAGCATCGTCGCGAGTCCCTGGATGCTGCCGCCGAGGAATGCGCCGAGCACGCGCATCCAGACTACCTCGTAGGTGAAGGAGCAGAATCCCGAGAGCGCGATCAGCGGCAGGATCCAGTGAAAGCGCAGTCGCGCGTCAGACGTCGATGGCGAGAGCGCGGGGAGTGGAAGCGAGTGATGGGCGAGCAGCGCCGCGGCGCAAAAGACCAGCGCGTTCGTGGCCGCTCCGGCGTATACGGTCATGCGCAGCCCGAGCGCGGGCAGGATGACGAAGCCCGTGGCCAGCGCGCCGGCAACCGCGCCGATCGTGTTGACGGAGTAGAGCAGGCCGATGCGGCGGCCGATCTCGCTCTCGCGCCTCACCGCGTGTCGCGCGAGTAGCGGTAACGTCGCGCCCATCAAGCCGGTCGGAACCATCAGGATCACAAACGAACACGCCGCGTAGAAGAGTGAACCCGAGACGCTCGCCTCGTCGGGCGGCGCACTGCGTCCGCCCGCGATTGCGGTCTGAAGCCAGATCGCGGCCCGGATTCCCCATGGCACCGCGAGTGCGCTCGCCGCGATACCCAACTCGAGCAGTCCGTACACCAACACGGGGCGTCGAATGTGCGAGACGCAGCGAGCTGCGACCGCCGCCCCCGCGGCGAGGCCGCCCATGTAGGCTGCCAGCACGCTCACCACGGCAAATTCCGACGTGCCGAACACGAACGCGAATTCGCGCGCCCATGCGGTTTCGTAGAGCAGGGCGGCGAAGCCCGAGAGCCCGAAGCACGACAGCAGCAGCGGGAAGCGCAGGGCCGGCGTCACGCACGCTCTCCGCGGGTCGCGGGCCCGCCGCGCTGCGCCCCGGCGGCGCCGCGGCTACGAGGGATTTGCGTTCGCGGAGGGAGTCCCCAGCACCGCCTCGAGCCGCCGCCGCGCATCCTCGGCCTCCGGGAAGTCCGCGGCGCCGCCGAGCGCCTGCTCGAAGGCCCCGGCGGCTTCCTGCTCCCGCCCCAGTGCCTGCAGCACCAGCCCGAGATGGTAGGCGTAGATCGGCGCG
>CAZBSV010000166.1:0-42592 GCA_964494795.1 uncultured Spirochaetales bacterium
CAGGCCCCGGTGTCCGTCCGTGATCACCAGTACGGGGCTCGGGAGTCCACGTCGCGCGAGATCCCCCACCAGCCTTGACCAATGCTCTCCAGCCTCGCTCACGGCCAGCTCGAGCGATACCAGGCGCTTCGTTCCATCCTCCGCGACATGATCCGCTCCGGAATACGGGTCCAATCCAAACGTTAGTTTCTGGTCTTCTTCGGGCCCCGAGGCATCCAATGCCCAGAGCCAGCAACCTCGCTGGGTGTCCGCTCGCCGAGTGAGCTATGCGGGCGGAACTCATTGTACTCGCGACGCCAAGACTCGATCTTGGCCCGCGCATCCTTCATAGACAAGAACCAGTTGGTGTTCAAGCACTCATCGCGAAAGCTCCCATTGAATGACTCGATGTACGCGTTATCGGTGGGTTTTCCGGGTCGAGAGAAATCGAGTGTGACACGCGCTTGGTAGGCCCATAAATCCAGAGCCTTCGAGATGAACTCGGGGCCGTTGTCCA
The DNA here is from genome assembly GCA_964494795.1 of uncultured Spirochaetales bacterium. Classification (GTDB taxonomy): domain Bacteria; phylum Myxococcota_A; class UBA9160; order UBA9160; family SMWR01; genus JACZVU01. Next base: position 497 of record CAZBSV010000166.1, read on the forward strand.
GAAAGATTCGCGAGGGCTTTCCTTTTTCCTCAACAACCTGGTCCAAAACTTCCGCCACATCGGATCCATGCAGCCGAGGTTCTGCTCGAATGGCGAGGCACTCACGACTGAAATTATCGACCAACGTCAATGCCCGGAACCTCCGCCCGTCGAACAAGCTGTCCGAGACAAAATCCATGGACCAGCTCTCATTTCTCAACTTCGGCTCAGGCCGCTCTGTTCGCCGCGCCGCTGTGACATGCCGACGGGGCCGCTTCCGCCGTAGACTCAGCCCTTCCTCGCGATACAGCCGATGAACGCGATGCTTGCTCACCTTGAACCCTTCTCGTCGAAGCAAGATATGGATTCGCCGGTAGCCGTAGCGAACTCGCGCCCCGGCGATATCCCGGATCCGTTGGCGGAGAACGATGGGATCCTTCCGAATCGATCGGTAGCGATGACTGGCGCGCGCCAACGGAAGAACGAGACAAGCGCGACGTTCGCTGATACGGAAGCTGTCCTGCAGATGTCGCACCAGCGGACGCTTCTGAGCGGCCTTCAGAGTTTTTTTTCGATGACCTCCTGAAGCATTGCCTTGTCCAGAGAGAGGTCCGCAACCATTTGCTTCAGCTTCTTATTCTCTTCCTCGAGTAGCCGAAGTTTTCGAAGCTCAGACGGGCCCAGGCCTCCGTACTTGCGCTTCCATCGGTAGAAGGTCTGCTCGGTAATCCCGAACTGTCGGATGACCTCCTGAACCTCGGTCCCGGTCTCAGCCTGCCGCAGCGCAAAGGCGATCTGTTGCTCCGTGAACTTCGACTTTTTCATGGCGAACTCCCCTCACTCCGAGTTGAGGTCTGCCAGAATTTAACACTTGCGGTGGATCAGAATTTTCGGAGCAGGCCACGTGGTGGCCGGTTCTGGATTCTCACCCACCCCGGCATGGCGAAGATCGTCACCAAACAGGCTGCGGCGCTCGCGGCCGACCAGTCGCTGACTGGCATGCAGAGCTCGGCGTAGCGAACCCGGCAGCAGCATTGATCTCGCGACCGCTCCGCGTCGGTCAGGTCCGCCGCGGATATCAATATGGTTGACTAGCCTCGAGTGGAGGCGGTCACCGGTCGGCGCCGACTTGATCGGGCATGGGCTGTGTATTTGAACGCCCACAACTGGTATCGTCCACGCCCTAGCGAACTTTCCGGAGCCCCAGATGTCGATCACGATGCACTCCGCCAGCGTTCCCGTCTTCGTCCGCATGCTGAACAACATGCTCGTGTGGCTCGATAAGGCCGAGGCGCACGCAAAGGCGCGCAAATTCGACCCGAACAACTACGTCTCGATGCGGCTTACACCCGACATGCTGCCGTTCGCGAAGCAGATCCAGATCTCGACGGATCATGTAAAGGGCTGCGTCGCGCGCCTGGCAGGAGTCGAGCCGCCGAAGTGGGCGGACGAGGAACAAACGCTCGATGATTTGCGCGCACGCATCCGCAAGGCGATCGAGCATGCGCAGTCGATTCCGGCCGCGAAGATCGATGGTTCGGATGCGCGCGAGATCGAACTGCCGGTCGGTCCGGGACGGACCATGAGGTTTCCGGGCGAGACGTTCCTGAAGAGTTTCTCGCTGCCGAACTTTTTCTTCCACGCGACGATGGCGTACGCGCTGCTGCGGCATGGCGGTGTGGATCTCGGGAAGATGGACTACCTCGGTGCGGTCTGAATGCATGAACTGGTGCGCGACAGCGGCTGTTTCACTCGCTTTGATCGGCGGTGTCGCTGACGCAGCAACGGTCAAGCCGGTGCTGCACGGCCAGCACTGGGTGGCCGTCACCGGCAAGCCGCTGGCGGCAACAGCGGGCGCGAGGATCTTCCTCGAAGGTGGCAATGCGGTCGATGCCGCGTGCGCCATGATCGCGGCAACCTCGACGATGTGGGACACGCTGGGTTGGGGCGGCGAGACCCAGGCGCTCATCTACAACCCGCACACCGGCAAGGTCATCGGCGTGAATGCGCTGGGTGTTGCGCCCACCGGCGCGACGCCGGAATTCTTCAAGGACAACGGTTACGCGTACCCGCCCGAGTTCGGACCACTCGCCGCGGTTACGCCGGGAACGCCGGGCGGCATCCTGGTGATGCTGGCCGAGTATGGGAAGCTGAGCCTCGCTCAGGTGCTCGCGCCATCGATCGAGATGGCGGACGGTTATCCGATCGAAGCGGAGGCCGCCGACACCATCGAACGCTGGAAGGACGAGCTGCGTAAGTGGCCGGATTCCCGCCGCACCTTCCTGATCCACGAAGGTCAGGCCGAGTTCAACGGTCGGTCCGCGCCGGAAGCGGGCGAGATATTTCGTCAGAGCGATCTTGCGGCCACGTTGCGCAAGCTGGTGGAAGCAGAAGCACGCGCGTTGCAAGCCGGCAAGACGCGCAAGCAGGCGATCATGGCCGCGTACGATCGGTTTTACTCCGGCGACATCGCCCAGGAATTCTCGCGCGGCTCACGTGAACTCGGCGGACTGCACACGCCCGAAGATCTTGCCAATTGGCGCGTGTACCTCGAAGAGCCCGTCACCACCAACTACAAAGGCGTTGACGTCTACAAGTTGACGACCTGGGTGCAGGGCCCGGTGATGTTACAGGCCCTGAACATTCTGGAGGGCTTCGACCTGCGGTCGATGGGCTACAACAGCTCTCGTTACATCCACACACTGTATCAATCGATGAACCTTGCCTTCGCCGATCGCGACTTCTACTACGGCGATCCGCGTGTTGCGCCGGAAGAGCCGATTCGCGGCCTGCTTTCGAAGGATTATGCACGCGAGCGCGCGAAGCTGATTCGTGAGGATCGCAACGATACCGACGCGCGTCCGGGCGATCCGTATCCGTTTCAGCGAGGGATGAATCCTTATAAGGATGCGCTCGAGAGTTGGCGCACCGTGAAGCCCGCCACCGGCGAGACGACGCCGGTGCAATGGAGCCCGACCAGGCCAACAGCAATGGCGGAGTTCGAGCGGCATTTCCATCTCGGCACCACGAGCGTCGAGACGGCCGATGCGGAAGGTTGGGTGGTGTCCGTCACACCGAGCGGCGGCTGGATTCCGGCGGTGATTGCCGGCAAGACGGGCATCGGCATGAGTCAGCGCATGCAGAGCTTTGTGCTCGATGCGAACGACAATCCGTTCAATGTGGTAGCGCCGGGCAAACGGCCCCGGGCCACGCTCACGCCGTCGCTCGCGCTGAAAGACGGCAAACCTTTCCTCGCGTTCGCGGCACAAGGCGGTGACACGCAGGATCAGAACCTGCTGCAGTTTTTTCTCAACGTGGTGGAGTTCGGCATGAATGTGCAGGAGGCGGCCGAAGCAGCCAACATCACCAGCTATCAGATGCGTGATTCGTTCGGCGCGCACGAGTCGTTTCCGGGCCGCCTCACGCTAACCAACTCCATTCCCGCGTGGGTGCGCGGCGAACTCACGAGCAAGGGTTATACGCTCGAGTTCGTCGACAACAACTCCGGTCCGATCACCGCCATCTATCTCGATCGCAAGCACGGCTCTATGTGGGGCGCGGCGGCTTATCACGGCGAGGATTACGGGATCGCCTGGTAATCACCCGAAGCCGTGGAATTGCTCGCCCAGCGCGGACCCTTTCTCCACTCCTCCGCGCTGGACTTAACCGACGTGAGAGACGAGCAAGAACGCAACGGCGTTCCCGGCCTCATGGTCACGAAGGCAATCAAGGGTCCGAACTCGAACTCGCCGACCGGCGGGACGAAAACCGGCGAGGCGCACTGGATACCCATTGATGAAGAGTTGACGGAGTGGATCGAGTGGCGGCTCGAACAGCGAAGGCGCGCACTTTCCGACGACGGTACGTCGTCACCGCGGGCCTCGGTCGCCCTGTTCCCGAATCCGAGTGCACGCAAACAGGAGCGACGTTGGATCTCGAATGCGTTGCGCGAGGAGTGGAACCGAGCAGCCAGTCAAGTAGGAGTTAAATCAAGAATGTACGAGGGCACGAAACACTCCACCGCGACCGGTTGGCGCAGTTCGGGAATGGACCTGGAGATGATCCGGCGGATGCTTCGGCACCGCGACTCCCGCAGCACTGAGCGTTACGCGAAGCTGGCCGACGGCGCGCTTGTCGAGGCGTTTACCCGCGCAAAACCGCGCCGAACCGAACGATCTGAGTAGGTCTTTGTGTGTGCAGTGTGTGTGCAGCCGATTTTCGGGTCCAAAACCACTTGTAAAATCAGCGAGTTATGGCGGGGCGGACGGGACTCGAACCCGCAACTTCCGGCGTGACAGGCCGGTGCTCTAACCGATTGAACTACCGCCCCGGTGGGGAGAATGTCGAGTAGCCAATCTTAGCGCGGGGCGCAAAGAAAAGGCGCGCGGGGCGGCGATTGCGGAGGCATTCGCTCGCCTTGGTCTTCGACCGGGGCCCTCGCTGGCTCCGCTGGCTCCGCTGGCGGCGGGGCTGCGACCGGATCGGGGCTTGGTTGAGGTGGTGGGCGCGGACGGGATCGAACCGCCGACTTCCTCGGTGTAAACGAGGCGCTCTGCCAGCTGAGCTACGCGCCCTAGGGCTTGCTCGGCGAGCTTAGTTGACTCCGGCGGGGGTCGGAAGCTCGCTCACGGCGGGCCGGCGGCCGGGCGGCACCTCGATGATCCCATCGAGTTCGTGATCGCCCTCGCGCAGGAAGTCCTCGGGGTAATCCAGAGCCAGCGCGGCCACGAGCACCTGATCCATGTGGTCGACCGGAATGATCGTGAGGTTGCGCTTGATGTTCGCGGGAATCTCCGCGAGATCCTTCTCGTTGTCCTTCGGGATCAGCAGCGTATCGATGCCGCCGCGGTGGGCGGCGAACATCTTCTCCTTGAGGCCGCCGATCGGCAGCACGCGGCCCCGAAGCGTGATCTCGCCCGTCATCGCGACGTTGGAGCGGATCGGAATGCGCGTGAGCGCCGATGCGATCGTGGTCGCGATCGTGATGCCCGCGGACGGTCCATCCTTCGGGGTCGCGCCCTCGGGAACGTGGATGTGAAGGTCGACCTTCGAGTAGAAGTCGCTCGTGAGTCCGAGCTGTTTGGCGCGGGAACGCACGTAGGAGAGCGCCGCGTTCGCGGACTCCTGCATGACTTCGCCGAGGCGCCCGGTCACCTGCAGCTTGCCGCGCCCGGGCGTCACCGAAACCTCCGTCTGCAGCAGCTCACCGCCGACCTCGGTGTAGGCGAGTCCGGTGCAGACACCGATGCGATTTTCCCGCTCGGCCTGTCCAAAGCGGTGCTTCCGCACACCGAGGTGCTTCTTCACCCTGGCGGGCGTGATGCGACTGCGCGGCGCCGACGCGCCGGCCTTGACCACCTCGCGCGCGACCTTGCGGCAGATCGAGGCGAGTTCGCGCTCGAGGTTGCGCACGCCCGCCTCGCGCGTGTAGTAGCGGATCATCTCGAGAATGGCGGCGTCGGTGAACTCGATCTGTTCGGGCTTGAGACCGTTGGCTTCGATGACCTTCGGGACCAGGAAGCGCCGCGCGATCTGGAGCTTTTCGCTCTCGATGTAGCCCGGTAGCTGGATGATCTCCATCCGATCCTGCAGCGGGCGCGGGATATGCTGCAGCACGTTTGCGGTGCAGACGAACATGACCCGCGAGAGGTCGTAGTCGACGTCCATGTAGTGGTCGTTGAAGGTGTGGTTCTGCTCCGGATCGAGCACTTCGAGCAGCGCCGCCGACGGATCGCCGCGAAAGTCCATCGACATTTTGTCGATCTCGTCGAGCAGGAAGACCGGATTGCCGGAACCCGCCTTCTTGAGGCTCTGCAGGATCTTGCCCGGCAGCGCGCCGATGTAGGTGCGCCGATGGCCGCGGATCTCGGCTTCGTCGCGGACGCCACCGAGGCTCACCCGCACGAAGTCGCGCCCGGTCGCGCGCGCGATCGACTTGCCGAGCGAGGTCTTGCCGACTCCCGGAGGTCCGACCAGGCAGAGAATCGGGCCCTTCATCTTCTCGACGAGGGTCTGCACCGCGAGGTACTCGAGGATTCGCTCCTTGGGCTTGTCGAGCCCGTAGTGGTCGTCGTTGAGGATCGCCTCGGCTTCGACGATGTCTTCCTTCTCCTCCTTGTACTGCTCCCACGGCAGCGACAAGAACCAGTCGACGTAGTTGCGGACGACGGTCGCCTCGGCGCTCATCGGCGACATCATCTTGAGCTTGCGGATTTCTTTTTCGCAGCGCGTGCGAGCCTCCGCGGACATCACCTTCTTCTTGAGCTCCGCCTCGAGTTCGTCGGCTTCGTTCTTGAATTCGTCGCGATCTCCGAGTTCCTTTTGGATCGCGCGCATCTGCTCGTTTAGGTAGTACTCCTTCTGCGAGCGCTCCATCTGTTTCTTGACGCGGCTGCGGATCTTGCGCTCGACCTCGAGCACTTCGATCTCCGCCTGCATGCGCGCGTAGACTTCCTCGAGCCGCTTCGCGGCCGAGATCGTCTCGAGCAACTCCTGACGCTCCGCGAGCTGCAGATTCAGGTGCGCGATGATCGTGTCGGCGAGGCGGCCGGGCTCGCTCACCGCGGTGATGGTGTTGAGCGCCTCGGGCGGAACCTTCTTGTTGTGCTTGACGTACTTCTCGAACGCCGCGTGCACGGTGCGCACGAGCGCGTCGAGTTCGACTCCCGAATTCTCGACTTCGGCGATCTCTTCGACTTCACACGCGAAGTAGGGATCCGAACTCAAAAACCCGCTGATGCGCGCGCGGGACTTTCCCTCGACGAGGACCTTGACGGTTCCATCGGGAAGGCGAAGCAGCTGGATGATCGAGCCGAGCGTTCCAATGCTGTAGATGCCCTCGCCGTTGGGCTCGTCTTCGGCGGCTTCGCGCTGGGCGCAGAGCAGCAGCTCGCGATCGTTCGCCATCGCGTGTTCGAGCGCCTGGATCGACGGCGCGCGCCCGACGAAGAGCGGAACGACCATGTGCGGAAAAACCACGATGTCGCGCAGCGGAAGCAGGGGGAGAATCTTCCCGCGCTTTCGATCGCTGCCGCTCTCGTTTTTGCTCGGGTTCTTCCCCATTTCGGATCGCTTCTCCTAGTAGCGCGATCCCATTCTGGGTGGGATCGCGTGGCGTCGCAAGCGAATCCGCAGGATTCGCCCGCTAGGCCGATTCTGCCGCTGGTTCCTGCTTGAGGACCATCAGCGGGTTGCTGCCTTGCTCGATCACTTCCTCGTTGATCACACACTCTTCCACATCGTCTCGCGAGGGGATTTCGTACATGAGGTCGAGCATCACGTTCTCGAGAATCGAGCGCAAACCGCGCGCGCCCGACTTGCGCTTGAGGGCCTTGCGCGCGACCGCGCGCAGGGCTCCGTCACTGAAGCGCAGGTGGACGTCCTCGAACTCGAAGAGCTTCTGGTACTGCTTGACGAGCGCGTTCTTCGGCTGCGTGAGGATCGCGATCAGCGCCTCCTCGTTCAGCTCGTTGAGCGTCGCAACGACCGGCAGGCGGCCCACGAACTCCGGGATCAAGCCGAAGTGGAGCAGATCCTCCGCCTGGACTTCTCGCAGCACGTCACCGAGCCTCCGATCCTTCTCAGTGGGCATATCGGCTCCGAAGCCCATTCCCTTCACCCCAATTCGCCGCTGGATGATGTTGTCGAGGCCCACGAATGCGCCGCCGCAGATGAAAAGGATGTTCGAGGTGTCGATCTGCAGGAACTCCTGCTGGGGATGCTTGCGCCCGCCCTTGGGAGGCACGCTGGCCGTCGTCCCTTCGATGATCTTGAGCAGCGCCTGCTGGACGCCCTCGCCGGAAACGTCGCGGGTGATCGAAGGGTTCTCGCTCTTGCGCGCGATCTTGTCGATTTCGTCGATGTAGATGATGCCGCGCTGGGCGCGTTCGACGTCGTAGTTCGCCGCCTGCAGGAGATTCAAGATGATGTTTTCGACGTCTTCGCCCACGTAGCCGGCTTCCGTGAGGGTCGTCGCGTCTGCGATCGTGAACGGCACGTCGAGGATCCGCGCGAGCGTCTGGGCGAGCAGGGTCTTGCCGCAACCCGTGGGCCCGAGCAGCACGATGTTGGCCTTCTGGAGTTCGACGTCCCCCGCGAAGGTCTGGCTCTCGATGCGCCGGTAGTGGTTGTGGACGGCGACCGAGAGGACCTTTTTCGCCCCTTCCTGTCCGATCACGTATTCGTCGAGGGCTTCCTTGATCTCAACCGGCTTGGGGATCCGCGAGGCAGGCGTGGGCCGGTCTTCCTCGCTGTATTCCTCGGCGATGATGTCGTTGCAGAGTTCGATGCACTCGTCGCAGATGTACACGGTGGGGCCAGCGATCAACTTCTTGACTTCGCGCTGACTCTTGCCGCAGAAGGAACAGGAGAGATTCGCGTCTTCTTCGCGCTTCTTCATTTGCCCGCGCCTCCGCCATTCGAATTGCCCTTGGACTGCCCACCTTTTTCGCGTTCTCGGATGACGCGATCCACGAGCCCGTAGGCGCGCGCGTCATCTCCTGACATATAGTAATCCCGTTCGGTATCTCGCGCGATTTCCTCAACCGAGTGCCCCGTGTGAGCGGCAAGAATCTGGTTCATCCGGTCGCGAAGTTTGAGGATTTCGCGCGCGTGGATTTCGATGTCGCTGGCCTGCCCCTGCACGCCCCCCATCGGCTGATGGAGCATGATGCGCGAGTTGGGAAGTGCGGCGCGCTTGTTCGTCGCTCCCGCCGCGAGCAGCCAGGCCGCCATCGAAGCGGCCTGCCCCATGCAGAGCGTCGACACGTCGGGTCGCACGTAGCGCATGGTGTCGTAGATCGCGAGGCCCGCCGTCACCGAGCCGCCCGGAGAATTGAGGTAGAGGTGGATGTCCTTCTCGGAGTCTTCGGCCTCGAGAAACAGCAACTGCGCGACGACGAGGTTCGCGGTGTCGTCCGTGATCGCCGTCCCGAGGAAGATGATCCGGTCTCGCAGCAAGCGCGAATAGATGTCGAAGTGACGCTCGCCGCGCGGGCTCTGCTCGATCACATAGGGAATCAGGGTCATCTCACTCTCCGTATCAGGGCTCGTTCGCGCGGGCGGCGGAGGGCGTGTTCGCTCGTCTCGGAGCGTACCGGACCCGCTAGTGCCGTCGCCCGGTCGACCCGCCGAACCGCCCGCTTCAAGCTCGAGATCCCCGTTCTGGCCCGCGCCTGCGGGCTCGTCGTTCGCGCCTCGATACCGCGCCGAAAACGGGGGAAAACGGCGCCGGCATTTCTAGCGATCGATCAGACCCGGCACCGCAGCTGCGCGCAGCGCGCAAAAACTGTCCTAAGTACCTGTACTTTCTTTGACTTTAGCCGTGGAACCAAGAAGATCAAGCACCTTTTCGTCGAGCAGCTGCGCGCGCAGCGCCTCGCGCAGCGAGGCGTCCTCGTGCAGCTCGCGCAGCCGCACGCCCTGTGCTTCGGCCCCACCCGCCAGTTCGTCGATCCGGGCGGAGACCTCCGCGTCCGCGACCTCGATTCCGCGCGTTTTCGCGATCGAGCGCAGCACGAGCATCTCGCGCACGTCCCGCTCGGCGCGCGGGCGCCACTCTTCGCGCCAGCGGTCCAATTGGACGTGGATGCTGTCGTGGTCGAGCTGGCCCTCCAATCGGCGGTGCGCGGACGCGAGCTGGCTCTGTAGCTGTCGATCGATCATGCCCGGCGGGACCGAAAACTCCATGCGCGTGAGCAGCGCGTCCATCAGGGTCGTCCGGAAGGTCTGCTTGGACTCGCGCTCCTGGCTGGACTCGAGATCGGCGCGGATCCTCGCGCGCAGCGCCTCGAGCGAGGTGAAATCACCGACGTCCTTCGCAAACTCATCGTCGAGTTCCGGAACCTGCCGCCTGCGGACGTCGATGACGTGAACCGCAAAGACCGCCTCTCTGCCCGCGAGCTCCGAATTCGCGTAAGCGTCCGGGAACATCACGCGCACTTCGCGGTCATCGCCGGCCTGCGCGCCGGTCAGCTGATCTTCGAAGCCGAGAATGAAGCGACCCGCTCCGATCTCGAGCTGCACGCGCTGGCCACTCCCACCCTCGAAGATTTCTCCATCGATGCGTCCGACGAAATCGATCGTCGCGCTGTGGCCCCGCGCGATCGCGGTCCCCTCCGCCTCTTCGACGAGCGGCGCATGCGCGACGCGCAGCGCTTCGAGGCGCTCTTCGACCTCGGCGTCGGCGACCGAGACTTCAGGGCGAATCGCGGGAAGGCCGCTCAGCTCCGGCAGCTCGATCTCCGGACTCACTTCCAGACTCGCGGTGTATTTGAAACTCGCGTCGGGAACGGGCTTGCCCGCGGAGATCGAGGGCTCGCTGATCGGCTCGATCCCGGACAGGTCGAGCGCGTCGGCGAGTGTTTCCGAAACCAGCGTGTGCTCGAGCTGCTCGGCGACCGACGCGCCGTAGAGCTTCTCGAGTACGGAGCGCGGCGTCTTGCCGGGCCGAAAGCCCTTGACGCGAACCTGCTTGGCGAGATCGCGATACGCGCGGTCGAACACCTTGCGGACGCGCCGGGCATCCACCTCGACCTCGATCGTGTGGAGAATCGGCGTGCGCTCGATCGTTTCGACCTGAATCGAGCGGTCTGTCGTCTGGGTCGTCGTCATCGGAATCTGCTCGCGCGAAATGGTACCGGGGACAGGACTCGAACCTGCACGCCCTTTCGGACTGTGGCTCCTAAGGCCACCGCGTCTACCAGTTCCGCCACCCCGGCGACAGCGCTGCAACCTAGGGAGGAAGGCGCTGCGCGTCAACGCCGCCCGGCAGGCCGCGAGCTTTCGATCCCGTGATCAAGCGTCACGGACCGTGATCAAGCGTCACTGACCGTGATCAAACGTCACTGACCGTGGTGAGCCTTCGCCGCCGCTTCGATCTGGCTCTTGACCGCCTCCAGATTGAATGAAGCGCCCTTCTGCATCGGTGGAAACGCGATCGCCGTCTTGGCGAGCTCTGCGACTTTCTGCTGCACGAACGTGAAGCGCCAGAACTCGCGCGCGTAGAACTGCATGAACCAGTCCGGCGAGCCGACCGCGAAATTGGAATCCGAGTAGCGCTCGAAGGGGTCACGGCGCAGGTTGTGGATCAGCGGCATGTTCAGCTGGTTCTTGACGCCCGGCCAGCCGTCGGGTTGCTCGATGAAGACGTACTTCCAGTCGCCGATGCGCGCCGCGCCCAGGGTCGATTCGCCGAAGTACCAGATCTCCTCGCGGTTGCTGGGCCCCTTGCCGGTGAGCATGTCCATCTGGTTGTAGCCGTCGAGGTGAACCTTGTAGCTGCGGTCCCCCAGCTTCTTGCCCTGCTTGAGCTCGGCAATCATGTTCGGATTGCCCGCAGCCGCGGCGAAGGTCGGGAACCAGTCCATCCCCGACATGATGCCGTTCTCCACCGTGCCGGCCGGGATCTTGGCGGGCCAGCGCGCAATCGCCGGTACGCGGAAGCCGCCTTCGGTGGTCATGCCCTTCGCTCCCTTGAACGGTGTGTTGCCACCGTCGGGCCAGGTGAAGGTCTCGGTTCCATTGTCGGTGGTCACGACAATGATGGTGTTTTCATCCACACCCATGTCCTCGAGCTTCTTCATGACCGCGCCGACGATGTCGTCGAACTGGGCCATGCCGGCCTCCTGCAAGCCGTAATTGTCCTTGCCCTGCAGGGCCGCGTATTTCGGCGAGAGGAAGGTGAAGATGTGCATGCGGGTGGGATTGAGCCAGACGAAGAACGGCTTGTTGTCCTGATGTGCCTTGTCGATGAACGCCATCGTGTGTTTCAGGATCTCGTCGTCCACCGTCTCCATTCGCTTCGGGGGGAGCGCCCCGGCGTCTTCGATCTTCTGCTTGCCGATTCTTCCCCAGCGCGGCTGTACGGTCGAGTCGTCCTTGTCGCTCGCCCACGAGTGCAGCATGTTGCGCGGGCCGATCTGGCCCAGCAGTTCCTGGGGGTAGCCGGGCCAGAACGGATCGGACATCGCGTCCAGGTGATACAGGTATCCGAAGAACTCATCGAAGCCGTGCAGCGTCGGCAGGAACTGGTTCAGGTCGCCGAGGTGGTTCTTGCCAAACTGGCCGGTCGCATAGCCGGCGCTCTTGAGCGCGGTGGCGATGGTCGGCGCCTCCATCGGTAGACCGATCGGCGAGCCCGCTTGGCCGACTGTCGTCATGCCGGTGCGCATCGGAAGCATGCCGGTGATGAAGTTGGCTCGACCCGCCGTGCAGCTCGCCTCGGCGTAGTAGTCGGTGAACATCACGCCTTCATTTGCGAGACGATCGATGTTGGGCGTCTTGCCCGACATCATGCCGCGGTGATACGCGCCGATGTTGAACCAGCCGATGTCGTCGCCCATGATGACGACGATGTTGGGCTTGTCAGTTGATTGGGCGTGTCCCGCCTGCGCGGCGGCCACGCTCAGCGTGAACGCAACGACGAGCGTTACCAAGCGTTGAAATCTCTTCATCATCCTGTCCACTCTTCTATTGCTGGCGCGTTTTCGGATCCACGGTTCGGGCGGACGTTCTTTATATCGATCGAGCGACCGAAATGGAAGGGTTGTCTACTGCTTAATCCCTGAGTGGGTATTTTCCCACGATAGATGGCCGCAGCGCGGCTTCGCGCGCTGCATGCTCACTTCACAAGCGCTGAAATCTGTTGAACGGCTGCGCGTCCCGACAGCCAGGCACCATGAGCCGTTGACGGATACTCCGATGAGTAAGCTTCTCCTGCAAAAAACACTCTGTCGTCAATGGGTTGGGCGAGCAAAAGACGCTGGTTGCCCGAGCCAAATTTGCAGTAAGAATAGCCTCCGCCGATCCAAGGATCGCGATCAAAGGGCGTTACACAAGACGCCACAATGTCGCGATCGATGGAGTTACCGAGGAGCGCCTCGAGATGGCTCTTCGCCCAACTAATTTGTTCTGCTTCCCCTGCGAGAGCCAATTCTCGGCTGAAGCTGCCTCCCAAATAAGCAATCGCCATGTCGCCGTCACCAGTACCCAAGTGCCAGAAGACGTTCTGCGGTTCCGGTGGCGTGCACTGAACAATCATGTCCTGCCGGTGATCCAGCTTGATCTCATTGATGCGGCTCTGAAGACTACCGGCAGCGAAGCGCAACCCTACCTTTGTGGATGAACCCGTCGGCACGGCGTCAATCGCCTTCAACTTAGCGTCTGGCCACCCGTTGGGTTTTAGAGCAATACGTCCTGCAGCAAGCACGGATGTTGAGGCTGTAACGACTACAGTTCTCGCTTCAACTTGTCCTTGAGTGGTAACCAGTACAATTCGACGCCCAGCAAGGTCGATGCTCGACACTGCGCAATCCAGCTTGGCTGAAACCCCTCGAGCAGCCTGCCGGATGAGGTCGCCATAGCCGGTCAACACCGGCACATCGCCACTGCCGAATACTGTTAGCGCGGGATCGGCCAAAGATACTTCGTGAGGATCCGCTGCGCATTCGTGCTGAAGCATGCGCAAAAAATGGCCTGCCCATTTATTATCGGTGTCAATCACCGATCCAGCGGATCGATCCTCACCCCCGGTTTCAGTCAACTTCCGAGACTCGTCAGCTATCTTGGTTTCGAATCCCTCGAAAGATCGGTTAGCGTCATCGTTGTCACCTGGCGAACAGAAGCTCTTGCCATCATGAAACGAATGACGATCAAGAGGAAGGCCAATTCGAGCACCCGTCGACCTTGCTGTTTCTCTGAATGGATTGGCTTCTCCACCTTGGAGCCAATGACAGCCGAGATCGAATGGCATTCCGAGTGATTCGTGATCCGTTCGAGCACGTCCGCCAATGGATGAAGATGCCTCTAGGACGGTGACGCTCAGTCCTCGCAAACTTGCTTCCTTCGCCGCAGCCAATCCAGCTGCTCCAGCCCCAATGATCGCAATATCCATCACCATTCAACTCCCACGAACGAACTCCCAAGAACGGAGATGCACAATAATCTCAATGAAAGCAGAGGTAAATTCTTTGAAAGAAAAGGGCAATCGCGGGCGAGAGGTGGTGAGCGCGGAAGGACTTGAACCTTCAACCTAGGGATTAAGAGTCCCTTGCTCTGCCAATTGAGCTACGCGCCCACCGTGCGCAGCACAGTAAGGATCGCATCGCCTGGAGGCAAGGGCGATCCGTATGGCCCCGACGCAAGGGCCGATCCGTATGGCTCCGAGGCAAGCGCCGATCCGTATGGCCCCGAGGCAAGGGCCGATCCGTATGGCCCCGAGGCAAGCGCCGATCCGACGGGTCGTTATTCCGCGGCGCCGAACCCGCCGCCGCCAGGCGTCTCGACGAGCAGGCGATCACCGGCTTGCATCGCAATCGTGGCCTTACCAGGCACTGCCTCGATGCGACCCTCGCGGCGCTCGACGAAATCTCGCCCACGTGCGCCGGGTTCTCCGCCCGCGAGCCCCCAGGGTGCGATGGTTCGACGCTCTCCAAGCAGCGAGACGGTCACCGGCGCGCAGAATTCGTAGTGCCGCTCGAGGCCGTCCCCTCCCCTCCAGCGGCCCGCGCCGCCCGAGCCGCGCCGCAGCGCAAAGCGCAACAGCCGCACGGGATGCCGCGCTTCGAGCACCTCCGCGTCGGTGATGCGCGTGTTCGTCATGTGCGTGTGCACACCCGAAGCGCCGTCGAAACCCTCCCCCGCGCCCGCGCCGCCGCCGATCGTCTCGTAATAACCAAAGCTCGCGTCACCGAACGCCACGTTGTTCATCGTCCCCTGGCTCGCGGCGACCTTGGCGAGCGCACCGAGCAATACGTCGACGATGCGCTGCGAGGTTTCGACGTTGCCGCCGACGACCGCGGCGCCGGGCGGTGGGTCGAGCAGCGAGCCCGCTGGAATCGAAATCTCGACGGGCTCGAGGCAGCCGCCGTTGAGTGGAATACGCTCCGCGACCAACGCGCGCAGCACGTAGATCACGGCCGCCTGGACGACGGCCCGCGGCGCGTTGAGGTTGCCGGCGACCGCCGCTCCGGTGCCCGCAAAGTCGATCCGCATGCGCTCGCCGTCGATCGTCAGCGTCACGCAGACGGGCGTCCCGTCGTCGAGCGCGTCCGCGAATGTATGTACGCCATCGGGCAAGCGTCCGATCTCGCGCGCAACTTTCCGCGCGGTCGCCTGTTGAATCTGCTGCATGCTGATCTCGACCGCGGCGCGCCCGCGCTCGGCGACGAACGCTTCGAGCAGCGCCACGCCCGCGCGGTTGGCGGCCACCATCGCCTCGAGCTCGGCGACATTGTCGTCCGGGTTGCGCGCCGGGTAGCGCGCGCCGGTCAATTGCGCGCGAAACCGCTCCTCTTCGAAACGCCCCGCCTGCACGGCCAAGAACGCGTGCAGCACGACGCCTTCTTCTTCGAGCGTGCGCGAATTCGCGGGCATCGAGCCCGGCGCGATTCCGCCGATGTCCGCGTGGTGACCGCGGCTCGCGACGAAGAACGCGGGCGTCGGGTCGCCGCAGAACACGGGCGTCACCGCGGTCACGTCGGGCAGGTGCGAGCCGCCGTGAGCGGGATCGTTGGTCACCACCACGTCTCCCGGCCGTAGCTGCGGAAATGTCGATCGCACGTGGCACACGGTCTCCGCCATCGCGCCGAGGTGCACCGGAACGTGCGGCGCGTTCGCGACCAGGCCGCCCGAACCGTCGAATACCGCGCACGAATAGTCGAGGCGCTCCTTGATGTTCGTCGACACGGAGGTGTTCTGCAGCACGGCGCCCATCTGCTCCGCGATCGACATCAAGCGATTGCCGAATACCTCGAGCCGGATCGGGTCGGGCCGCGAGAGGTCGAGCGGATCCGGAGGCAGCGCACCCGTTTCGTCTTCGAGCACGAGAATCCCCTCGCCAGCGATGCGCGCCACGAAACCGGGGTCGAGCGCGAGCGTGCCCGTGTCTTCGAGTACGAGCGCGGGGCCGCGCAGCCACGCGCCGGGTGTGAACGACTCGCGAGAGTAGACGGGCACCTCGACCCGGCCGGCGCCCGCGAACCAGACCCGCTCGCGCCGCAGCGCGGCCGCTTCTCGTAGAGGCGTCGGCGCGGCCCGCGCAGGCGTCGGCTCCGGCGCGGCGAGCAGCGGCCCGGGCGAAGCGCTCACCCGCACCCGCGCGGTCGCGATCTCGATCAGCCGACCTGCGCGCGTGTAGCCGAAGCGGTCCTCGTGCTGGGCGGCGAACGCGGCCGCGTAGTCGCCGTCGTCGGGCGCGAGCACCGTGAGCGACGTCTCCGTTCCCCGATACCGCAGATCGAGCCCATGCTCGACGCGCAGACACGCCGCCGCGTAGCCCTCTGCGGCGAGCGCGCGTCGGCCCTCGCGCTCGAGCGCCTCCAATTGCTCGCGAACCGCGGGCGGCAGCCCGCCTAGCGCGCGCAGCGCGACGCGACCGGCATCCCGCTGACCGTCCCAGCTGGTGTCGGCAACGCCGATCCCGTATGCGGAGAGAATGCCCGCGAGTGGATGCAGCAACACGGTGCGAATCCCGAGCTCGCGCGCGATCGCGCAGACGTGTTGACCCGCGGCGCCGCCAAACCCCACGAGCGCGCATTCGCGTGGGTCGACGCCGCGCGCAACCGACACCTCCGCGATCGCGCGCGCCATGTTGGCGTTCGCGATCTCGATGAAGCCCGCAGCCACGCCGTCGCGGTCGAAATCCGAGCCCTCCGCCCGCAGCCTCTCGGCAAGCGCGTCGAGCGCGAGCGCGACGGGTTCGCCAACCAGCGGGAACGGAAATCGATCGGGCTGCACGCGGCCGAGCGAAAAATTGCAGTCGGTCAGCGTCACCTCGCTCGCGAGCGCCATTCCCGCCGCGTCGGCGCGCCCGTAACAGATCGGGCCCGGTAGCGAGCCTGCGCTCTCGGGTCCGACGAGCAGCCGCATCCCGTCGAAGCGGCACAGCGAACCGCCGCCCGCCGCAACCGTGTGGACCCGCATCATCGGCGCCTTCACGCGCACGCCCGCGATGAATGTCTCGAAACAGCGATCCACGTGCCCCGCGCGCAGCAGCGAAACATCGGTCGAGGTCCCACCCATGTCGAAGCCCAGCGCGCGCTCGAAGCCGGCCGCCACCGCGACGCGCGCGGCGCCGACCACGCCACCCGCCGGGCCCGAGAGCAGCGCGGTCGGCCCCTTGAAGCGCTCGACGTCGGTCAGGCCGCCCGAGGACTGCATGAAGCGAAGCCGAGCATGCGGGAGCGCTTCGCTCAACTGCCTCACGTGATTTCGCAACAACGGCGTGAGGTAGGCGTCGACGACACTGGTCTCGGATCGGGCCAACAGACCGATCTCGCACGCGACTTCGTGGGAGCAGCTCACGTAGGAAAATCCCGCGCGCTCGGCGAGCGCGCGCAGCGCGCGTTCGCACTCCGGATGCGCGTAGGCGTGGATCAGCGCGATCGCGACCGACTCGATCCCAGCGCGCCGCGCGTCCGCGAGCGCGCGCTGCACCTCGGCTGCATCGAGCGCTTCGAGCAGCTCGCCCTCGACCGTCACCCGGCCGCCAACCTCGAGCGTGCGCGCGTGAAGTTTTTTCGGCTTTTCGATCCGCAGCGAAAAGAGTTCGGGCCGCTGCTGGGTACCGATCTCGAGCACGTCGCCGAGCCCTCGGTTTGCGACCAACAGCGTCGGCGCGCCGCGACGCTCGAGCAGTGCATTGGTCGCGATGGTGGTTCCGAGCCGCACGTCCGCGACCGGAAGCGGCGCGCCCGCTTTGATCGCTCCCGCGCGCTCGAGAATCGCCCGGATGCCCTCGATGGGCGCGCTGTCCGACGAGAGCAGCTTGAAGACGTGAAGCACGCCGTCGGGCGCGCGCCCGATGCAATCGGTGAACGTGCCGCCGCGGTCGATCCAGAACTCCCAGCTCATCGCGTCGCCACGGGTGTCACCCGCGCGACCGACCGAATCTGCGGCCGAGCGAGAAAGCGCGCGCGAGCAGCGTGCGAATCGGCGGATCGCCGATCAGGCGCGCGCCGAGCAGTGCGGCCGCGGCGAACGCCGCTGCGCCGACTGCGAGCTGGAATAGCGAAGCCGCGCCGTCCATCCAGCTTCCGAGCGACAGCGCCGCCGCCAACGCGGCCACAGCCGCGATCGCGAGCGCGCGAAGCGCGCTGTTCGCGAGCGCGCCGAGGTCCGGCGCGCCGTGGAGTCGTCGCGCATAGAGCAGCGTGAGGAACGCGTTCCCGGTCATCGCGATCGCGCCCGCCGCCGCAAGGCCGCCGGCGCCGAAGCGCGGCCCGAGCGCGAGGTAGAGCGGAATCGCGAGCAGCGCGATCGCGGTCGCGAGCAGCATCGGCCGCCAGGTGTCGCCGCGCGCGAAGAACGCGCGCACGGCGATCTGCTGCAGGATCCACGCCGGAACCGCGAAGCTGAGGATGCGAAGCAAGGCGGCGACAGCCTCGCTATCCGCAGCCGTGAATCGCCCGTGCTGGTAGACGAACGCGACGATCGGTTCGGCGAGCGCGAATAGCGCGGCTGCGCCGAGCGCGCCGAGACCGAAGCCCGCGCGAAGCGTGTTCAGGACCGTCGCGTCGAGTTCGTCGATCCGCTTTTCGGACCAGAGCCGCGCCAGTGTCGGGAGTGCGGCGGTCGCGATCGCCTGCCCGGCCACAGCGACCGGCGCCAGCATCAGCTGACGCGCGTAGCCGAGCCGCGCGACCGTGCCCGGCTCGAGCAGCGCACCGAACCAGCGCTCGTACCACTCGTCGACGGTGACCAGACTCAGCCCGAGCATCAGCGGCGCGGCCACTAGCAGGTAGCGCCAGAGATCCGGATCCAGCGGCGAGATGCGAACCGCGAGCGCGAGGCGCGCCCCCCAGCGCGCGTCGGCCAGCGGCACCAGCAGCGCTCCGATGAACGCGCCGCCGAGCGCGCCCCACGCGAACCCCTCCACGCCCAGGCTCTCCGCAAACGCGAGACCGACCGCGATGATTCCGAGGTTGTAGAGCACGGGGGTCAGCGCCTGCGTGGCAAAGCGATCGCGCGCCATCAACACCGCGCGCACGATGCCCCCGGCCACGAAGAAGACCTGCGCGGGCAATACGATCCGCGTCAGGTGTGTGGTCAGCGCCTGGGTTTCGGCGTCGAAGCGCGGAAATTGAAGCGCGATTAGCGCGTCCGCCCACCACCACAGAAGCAACGTCGCGAGCAACGCGATGCCGCTGACCGTACCGAGCACCACCGAGAACAGACGCTCAGCGACCGCTTCGCCATCGCGCCCGCGCACCCGCGCGTACATCGGGATGAACGCGATCGAGAGCGCGCCGCCCGCGAGGAAGTAGTTGAGCAGATCCGGGATCTGAAACGCCGCGCGGTAGGCGTCCATCTCGGCCCCCGCGCCGACGCGATTCGCGAGGGTCGCTTCGCGCACGAAGCCGAGCACGCGCGAGAGCATCACGCTCGCCGCGAGGACGACCGCCGCCGCGACGAAACGCGGTGGCCGCGGCGGTTGAAATTCGCTCACCGGCGGTCGGAATTCGCTCACGTAACCCCCAGTCGTTCGAGGCCGGTGCGGATCACGTCGGCGATCAGCGCATCGAGGGGGCGGCCTTCCAACTCGGCCAGCACGCCGAAGGTGCCGTCGGGCGCGAAGGTCGGCAGCGGATTCATCTCGAGGAAACACGCTTGCCCTTGCGCGTCGAGCCGAAAATCGGCGCGCGCGAAATCGAGGCATTCGAGTTGCTCGTAGGCGCAGATCGCGAGTTTGGCGAGTTCGCACTCGAGCGCGGCGTCGAGGTGGCCGGGCACGTAGGTCTCCCAAGCTGGATCGGCGGCCTCGCCCGCGATCGCGTGCACGCCGATTCCAGTGCTGATTTCGAGCGCGCGCTGCACGGCGGGCAGAGCGCGCGGCGGGTCGTTGCCCACCAGCGTCAGCGTGTATTCGGCGCCGGGCAAGAATTCTTCGACGAGCGCAGGCTGTCGGTAGTCGCGCGTGATGCGTGCGACCTCGCGCTCCAATGCAGCGCGATCGAGCACCTTGGAGCTGGCGCGAATCCCCTTGGATGTCCCTTCCCAGCGCGGTTTCACGAATAGCGGAAAAGGGCCTGGTATTGAAGCAGTCTTCAGATCAGCAATAGACGCGACGACGCACTGCTCGGGCACTCGCACACCCGCGCGCGCCACGACGCTCGCCGCCCAGTACTTGTCGAGCGTGAGCGAAAGCGTGAGCGCATCGGAGCCGAGCGTGGGAATCTGCGCCATCTCGAGCAACACCGGCGCCCAGGCTTCGCGATTCCGCCCACCGCGCGCTTCGGCGATGTTCAGCGCCGCATCGAGCGCGGGCAGTTCGCCGCTCCCCATCTGCGCGAGCAGAGCCTCAGGACCACCGATCCGCAGCGGGCGGTGTCCGAGCCGCGCGATGGCCGCTTCGAGTGCTTCGATCGTCTCCTCGGGTTCGTATTCCGCGTCGATATCCGGCGGATCTCCCGGCTTCCGCGGGTAACTGCCGAGCAGTTCGAAGAGGATCCCGATTGCGAGTTGCGCCATGGCGGCGACAGCATAACGCGCCCGGCGGATCGCTATGCTCCCGCCCGCATGACTTCGATCGCCGAGCGCTGCGGGGGGACGAGAGAATTGCAACCGATTGGCGAACGCGCGCGCGCGTGGTTCTACTGGCTGGCGTGGATCGGCGTCATCCAGTTCGCCGCGAGCGGATCGTTTGCGGCGAGCGAAACCTCGCGTTGGATCGGCCCCCTGCTGGCCTGGTTGTTTCCCGCGGCGGACGCAGATTCGCTCGCGGCCGCTCATTTTGTCATCCGCAAGGCGGCTCACGTCGCAGAATACGCGATCCTCGCGCTGCTCGGACTTCGCGCGCTGCAAACGAGCTTCGAGCGCTCGTTCGCGTGGCTCGCGGTCGCGAGTCTGCTGTTCGCGCTCGCGGTCGCGGCCATCGACGAGTCGCGCCAGGCCGCGTCGGCGCAGCGCACCGGAGCCGTGTCCGACGTCGCGCTCGACCTCGCGGGGGCCGCCTCGGCACTCGCGATCGCGGCTGCGGTCCGGCGCCACAATGCGGTCCGGCGCCACAAGGATGGGCGAACATGAACGCCGCACTGCTCGCAGTCATCGCATTCGCGGCCTTCGCGCCCGGCTAGAGGTTGGCGTCGCGCAGCTACTTGCGTGCGGCGGAAGTTCGCTAGAAGTTGGCGCCGCGCATCCGCTCGGGCCGGCGGCGCCCGCGAGCGACGCAATCGATCAACGCCGCGGAGCTGAGGCTGCGCCAGCTCGCGTTGTCGAATTCCGATTCGGGCAGCAGCGCTCGGATGACGCCAAGATGCGTGACGACCGCCACGCATCGGCCGGGATTGGCTTCGACGAGTTCGGAAACTGCCGCGACCGCGCGCTGCTCGAGTTCGCGCAGGTTCTCACCGCCACCCGGGCGTACCTCGGGGTCTGCGTCGTCGAAGCGCCGCAGCAACGCGGCGGCTTTTCGCTCGATCTCGTCGCGCGTGAGCCCCTCCCAGTCGCCGAGATCGAGTTCGCGCAGCCGCGGGTTCAGCTGCGGCGGGAGGCCTCGCGCGCGCCCGACGATCGCGGCGGTCTCGGCCGCCCGAAGCAGATCGCTCGACGCGAGCACGTCGATGGTTTCGCGCGCGAGTTCGCGCGCGAGTGCATGCGCCTGGCGCCGGCCGCGATCCGACAGCGGCGGGTCTGCGTGCCCCTGCCAGCGACCCGCAGCATTCCAGCTCGACTCGGCGTGTCGGATCAGCAGAAGTGCGCTTTCGCTCACGCTTCGAATTCGGGCGCGGAGCAACGCCCTACCCAGTGCGCGAGCGGCAGCGCGAGCGACAGCGCGAGCAGCACGCCCGCGAGGATCGGCGTCGAGCAGTGCTCGAGCAGCAGGTGATAGGCGCCGACCATTTCGCAGGCCGTGTGGGTCGCGATCGCGCCGAGGCTCGCGGCGCCCGCAGCCGCGAGGCCCGCAGTCCAGCGCAGGCTGCGCGCGGCGCCCCGCGCGAGGTAGACGCCCGCCGCCAATCCAGCCGGAATCGCCAGCATGCGCAAATGCGAAAAACAACCCGCGCTGCCGGCAGCGACCGCCAAACCGAGCGGCTCGCCGAGCAGCTTTTCGTAGGCCGCCGCCCGCCCCGCCTGGGCGGCGACCCTCCATCCGCGCCAACGCGCGCCGCATGCGTCGTGCATCGATCGCCTCTCGCCCTACGAGCGGGCCGGATCGGCAGTTACCGGGGCGCGATCCGACCGCATCCGGCCCGCTGTGTCGCGTCCGGCCTGCTGTGTCGCGTCCGGCCCGCCGCTGAAGCGCGCCGAGCGTACCGCATCGGGGGAGGCCAGCAGAGTCTCAGCGGTGGCGTGACGCGCACTCGATCGACTTCGAGAGATTTCTCGAAAAAATGCGCAATAGAGCGAAAATAAGCGGATAATCGGTCAATCGATGACACTTGTCGCGGCGCGAAGCCACTTGAGAGAGAGGCTGTCCCCCCGCTCGGAGCCGCGGTCCGTGAACCGGAAATTATTCAACCATCTGTTCGTCGAACTCTCGGTATCGGTCGGCGTGCGCGTGCCGCGCTACGCGCTCTGGCTCGAACTCCACGACCACGGTTGGAACCCCGAGGCGCTGCGCTTGTCCGATGCCCTCGCGTTCTTCGACGGCCCGATGGACGCCTTCCTCTGCAACCGCGGCCTGCGAATCAGCCAGCGGGCCCGGAGCCGACTGCGCAAGGAAATCGCGAAATTCGATCCCCGCTACCCGCTGCCGCAAGAAGTCTTCGAGCGACTCAGCCGGTCCTGAGACTCCGTCCTGAGGCTCCGCCCTGGGGCGCTGGCCGTGAGGTGCCGCTCCTGAAGCGCCGAGCTCGAGCGGCGCCTTTGTGCGGAGATCCGATCGCGCGATCAGGCCTCAGAAGCCAAGCGAAACTGCACGCGAATCGCCCCGCTCAGCGCAGCGAACGCGCACGCGCGATGGGAGATCCGATTCTTTTCCGACTCGGAAAGTTCGGCCATCGCCAGCCCGATTCCCTCGACGAGGAAGATCGGGTCGTAGCCGAAGCCGGAGCGCCCGCGCGGCGCGTTGAGGATGCGGCCCGCGCACTCGCCGCGCGCCGTCACGATATCGCCTTCGGGGGTTGCGAGCGCGGCGATGCAGACGAAGCGCGCGCGCCGCTGTTCGCCAGCGAGTTTAGCGAGCGCGCTCAGCAGCGCGTCGACGCGGCCCGCGTCGGAGAGTCCAGGGCCGCCGAAGCGCGCGGAAAACGGTCCCGGAGCGCCGCCGAGGCCGACGACCTCCAGGCCCGAATCGTCCGCGAGTGCGATCCGCTTCGAGAACTGCGCCGCGGCCTTGGCCTTGGCGATCGCATTGTCTTCGTAGTTCGCCCCCTCCTCGGGAAGAATCACGCCCGGAAAATCCGACAGTGGGCGGATCGCGAGCGGCAGCTCGCGCAGGATCTCGCGGATCTCGGCGAGCTTTCCGGGATTCGAAGTTGCGAGCAGAGCCTCTGCGGGCCACGCCGGCGAGCGCGTTGCCGTCATTGTGCCGACTTGGCTGCATCGATCGCACGCCGCTGCAGCACGCCGAGGTCGGCGATGCCGCGCAAACCCAGGTCTGTAAGCTCGCTCAATTCGTCGACCGAGAATGTGGCTTCTTCGCCGGTTCCCTGGACCTCTACAAAGCGCCCCGCTCCGGTCGCGACGATGTTCATGTCGACATCCGCGCGCGCGTCTTCCGCGTAGGCGAGGTCGAGCATCAGAGATCCGCCGACCCGCCCGACCGAAACCGCAGCGACCGAATCGCGCAGCGGGTTGCGCTCGAGTCCTCCGCGCTCGACGAGCCGATTGACCGCAATCGCGAGCGCCACGTAGGCGCCCGTAATCGACGCACAGCGCGTTCCGCCGTCCGCCTGCAGCACGTCGCAGTCGACCCAGAGCGTTCGCTCGCCCAGCGCGCTCAGGTCGGCGACGGCGCGCAGGCTTCGGCCGATCAGGCGCTGGATTTCGACCGTGCGGCCCGAAGGCCGACCGCGCGTAACCTCGCGCTCGACGCGCCGATCCGTCGAGCCGGGCAGCAGCGAATATTCCGCAGTGAGCCAACCGCGCCCCGTTCCGCGCAGAAACCGCGGAACGGAGACGTCTTCGCTCACGGTGCAGAGAACCACGGTCCGCCCGATCTCACACAGCACCGAGGCGAGCGGGTTGTCGGTGAAATCGGGAACGAGACGCACGGAGCGCAGATCGTTCGCCGAGCGTCCATCGATTCTCAAGGCCCCCTCCCGGCTGTCGGAGTAGAAGCGCCGCGACGCTCAGTGACTACCGACACCGCGACGCGCATCGTAGCGCTGGCCGAACTCGAGCGCGGCCCGCGCGAGCGCCGTGACGATCCGATCTCGCTCCTCGCCGGCTCGCAATTGCTGCTCGTCGAGGCGGTTGGTCAGGAATCCGATCTCGACCAGCGCGGCGGGCATCTGCACCCCCTCCAGCACCACGAACGGAGCCTGCTTCACGCCGCGCGCCACTTCCGGGTCGCCGGCGAGTTTCAGCTGCGCGAGCCGCGCGAACTCGTTCGACTCGTCCATGTGTTCGTTTGCGATGAGGTCGCCGATGATTGCGACGAGCGCATCGTCGCCCCGCTCGGCCGGGGCTTGCTCGAGCTGGAACGCCTGATTCTCGCGCAACGCGACCTGGTCCGCGTGGGCGTCGCTCGCGGCGAGCGCGAGGAAAAAGGTCTCGATGCCGCGCACCTTCGCGTCGCGAGACGCATTGGCGTGAATCGAAATGAAGAGATCCGCGCGCGCGTCATTGGCGATCGAGGTGCGCGTTTCGAGCGGCACGAAGCTGTCGTCGAGGCGGGTCATCACGACCCGCAGGCCGGCTCGAGACAGGCGCGCGGTCAGCCGCTGCGCGATGTCGAGCACGAGTTCTTTTTCGAGCAGCCCACCGGCCCCCCGCGCGCCCGTGTCTTCGCCACCGTGCCCCGCATCGATCACGACGCTATCGAATCGATCGGGCTGACCGCCTTCGGCTGCTCGACCCGGAGCCGGCGTCAACACGCCGACCCAGAGAAGCAGCGCGACGAGCCATCGATTCCGTTCGAGCTGCAACAAACACCCCCGAGAGCCCACCTTACCACGCGGTTCGACGCTTGGCGTGGCGTCGCGATGCGCTCGAGCGCTCAAATCCGCGGCTTCGAACCCGCGACCTGCACATGCCGCTGCCACTTTGCGGCCGGCCGTCGCTGGCAGTCGATCAGATCGCCGAGGTTTCGCAGCCCGAATCGACTGCGGGCAATCTCGAGCAGATCGATCAACGCGCGCGCCGTGGCCTCTGCATCCCCGAGCGCTCGGTGACGCGCGCGATTGGAGATGCCAAAGTGGGCGCACACGGTATCCAGGTTGTAGCGGCCGAGTTCGGGAACGAGGCGGCGGGCGAGTTTGCAGGTGCAGAGCACAGGCCCCTGGTAGGGTGGAAGACCACACAAATCGAGTGCGCGGCTCGTGAATCGGTGATCGAACGCCGCGTTGTGCGCGACGAATGGCGCGGCAGGCGTTCGCCCGAGCCAGCGCGAAAACGCGCGCAGCGCGAGCGCATGCGTGGGCGCTTCCGCGACCATCGCGTCGCAGATCCCCGTCAGCGCGACGATCGCGCGCGGCAGCCGGCCGGGCGGTCGCACCAGGGTCTCGAAGCGCTCGACGATCGCCAAGCGCGAAATCCGGATCGCTCCAATCTCGAGAATCGACGCGTCCTCGGCGCTGAGACCCGTCGTCTCAAGGTCGACTACGACGAAATCGGCGGATGCGAAGGCCCGGTCGGCGAGCTCCGCTTCGATCCCGGGCCGAAGATCGCGCGAGCGCAAGCGATCCGGGAGCGAATGCGGCGGTCGATCGAGCGCGAGCCCCACGACGCGGCGCGCGAGTGCGGGATCGATTTCACTCGTCACGGCGAGCAGCTGTTGGGCGAGTTCGACGAGCCCGATCGACTCCCCGCGCTCGCGAAATTGGTCGAGCGAACGCCGCATCCTTTCGGGCGCCGAGATATCGGGCGCCGAGAACTTCATGCGTGTGAGGCTGCCGAAGGGTCCGGACCCTGCAAAGTGCCGCAAGGCTATCACAGGATTGCGGGCTCGCTGCGTGACAAATTGTGGGCTCGCTCGGTGACAGCGCGGGTTCGCTTCCGTATCGTGGTCGCTTCGTGGCGAGGATATTCGCAATCGGTCTGCTTTCGTTCTTCGCGCTCGGGCCGGGCGCGAGCGGCCCCGCATTTGCGGAGCCCGCGGTCGCGCGACCGACGCTTCCCAAGCACGCAGAGTCTCAGACCAGCGGTACGGTATTTTTCGCAAGGCTCGAGCCGAACGGAAAGACCGCCGCAATCGGCAGCGGACACACGCTGCGCATTTCGGACATGGCGGCAGCGGACCGGGTCGAATTTCGACTCGGCGGCTCCGGGCACCTCGCTTCGACTTCCACGCGTTTGCTCGCGCCGCCGGGCATCCCGTTCAACGCGCCCGGAGGCAGCGTCGCGGGAGACTTCATGATCTACGCGCTGGATTCGGCGCCGACTGGGGTTCGCGTCCTCGAACTAGAAACAGCTGCGCGCCTCGCCGGCCTGAGCCTGGGCGACGGCGTGCAGATTCTCGGAATTCCCGCCAAGGGTGGCGGCGATGAAGTCGGTCTCAACGGGCAGATCCGGGAAATTTCCGACGCACAGATCCGGGTCGACCTCGCAGAAACGTTCGATCTCCGCGGCTGGGGCGGAGCGCCTGTGGTTTTGGCCGACACCGGGCGCGTGATCGGCATCGTACAGGCGAGCGCCTCGCGCGCCTCGATCCCGCAGATCACGGTCGGCCCGATCGGCTCCGTGCGCGGCGCGCTCGCGCAAGCCAACCCAGACACGGCCGCTGAGACTTTCGTCCAACTCGCCGTGCGCGACGCAGCCCGCAAGCGCGAGCGGGGAAGCCAACGCCCCCTCGTGGTTCCCGCGCCAGACCGCACGAACATCGATCTCGAAATCGAGTTCCCCGGCGATGGCGCCGTGATCTCGGACTCGGCATGCGGCGCGTTCGTCACCGGCCACGCGATGGCGCGGAGCGATCGATCGAAGCGCTACGACGTTGCGCTCGTTCTCGACACCTCGGTCTCGACCGCGGATCCGACGGGGGCCGACATCAACGGCAACGGCGTGATCGGCTCACCCGCGCGCGGCCGGATCGCCTCGCTCTTCGGCGGCAGCACCGACGAAGGCGACTCCGTGCTCGCAGCCGAGGTCGCGGCCGCGCGCCAGATCCTGCGCGATCTCGACCCGCGAAGCACCCGGGTTGCGGTGATCATCTTCGCCGGCGGCGAGCGCGAGAAACAGGCGAGCAGGCCCGCGTCGACCCTGCAGTCGCTTACGCACGAATACGCGCGGGCGGAACGCGCGCTCGACAACGTCTTGCGCATGGAACCGCAAGGTCAGACCCACATGGCCGGTGCCGTCGATCACGCGACGACGGAACTCCTCGGGTTGTCCGGATCGAGATCCAAGCCGATCGCAGACTCCGAGAAGGTGGTGTTCTTCTTCACGGATGGAAAACCCACGCTGCCGTACGGCGTGCTCGCGGTGTCCGACAATACGCGAGCGGTGCGCAGATCGGCACTGCGCGCGAGCAAGGCCGGAACCCGCTTCTACTCGTTCGCGATCGGTTCGGAGGCACTCGCCGGACCCATCGCGAGCGTTGAACTCGCAGAGATCACGGGAGGTTCGTTCATCCCGGTCCGCCACCCGGGCGAACTCGCCGCCGTCGTCGATGCGCTGAGCTTCGCCAATCTCGAGGACGTCGCGCTGCGAAACGAGACCACGGAAGCAGGCGCGGACCCGTTTCGGGTCACCGCCGACGGAAGCTGGGGTGGTTTCGTGAAGCTCGTGCCCGGCGCCAACACGATCCGGATCTCCGCGCGCGCGAACGACGGCGCCGACGCGACCAAAGTTCTGCGCGTCGTTCACGAGCCGGCCGCCGCCGCGATACCGATTCCCGCAGATCTCAGTCTGCGACACAATCGACTGCTCGAGGACTGCCTGCGCAACCTCAAGCAGCTGCGCGTGGCCGCCGAGCGCGATCAGGCCGAGACGGTGCGCAAGGAACTCCTGCTCGAAATCGAGCGCGAGCGCGAGCAGGCGCGCGAGCGCGCCGCCGAACAGCGCAAGCAACTCGAACTCGAGATCGAAGAGGACGATTAGGCGGCGGCGCGGCGGCTGACGACGCGGGTCATGGCTGCTGGGCGACTCTCTGCTGCTCGACATCGAAGTTGCGATCTTCGCTGAACACCTTGAGCGGAGCCCAGCCCGGCACTTCGGACATGCGCGGCATGCCGGACGTCATCGCACCCGTCGGATCGATCACCCAGGGATCGTTCGCGTCTTCGAACCAGAACGTCACCATGTGGTGCTGGTTGTCGCTGTGGCGATAGACGATCGCCCGGTAGACCTCGTCGTCGCCGAATCCGAGATCGCGAAGCAGTTGGTAGACGAGCAGCTCGAGGCCGTCGCAGTCGTCGCCGTTGCTTCGAAACGTCTCTTCCAACGTCGCCCAGTGGTCGATCGGACCGTCTGCGATGTAGTGCTCATGGGATTGTTGCTGGATCCATTCCGCCAAATCGCGAGCCTGCGCGCGCCGACTCTTCTGGCGAAAGTCGTCGTACTTGGCGCGCAGATCGCTCGGGCGTTCGCGTGCGGGGCCGGAGTCCTCCCCGGACGCGACAGCCGGGGTCGGGGCCTCGGAGCCCGGCGCGCGCCGCTCGGCGGTTTCGCGCGCCTGCCAGCCCTCGATCTTGTGCCCCCAGGCGTCGTCCACGGGCGGCGCCGCAAAATACCGAAAGGCGAGCGCCCCGCTGAAGCCGCTCGCACAGCCCCAGCCGATGCAGAGCGCGAGACCGAGCCCGCACGCCGCTGAGACGCCGAATCGGTGTGTCGTTTTCCCCATCAGGACTTACATCGGCGGACGGGCGCGCTTCCTTAGGCTCAAGTGCCTGATTTATATAGCGAAAACGAGGTCTCGAGAGTTCGGTTGGCGCATTCGGTGGATGCGATCGAATCTGCCTGCCCGAGCAGCGGCAGGCCGGGCGCAGTAAGTGGGCGGCGCGGGATCCGAGAAGATCGATCTGCGCGGCCGGAGCCGCGGCAGCTTTAGGCCGGGATTCCGCAGGCGCGCGTGAATGCGAAGAGCACGACCATGAACATCACGATCGCAGGCACGCCGAGTGCGATGTAGAGCTTGGCGACCCGATCGTTCTTTCCTCGCGGTTGTTCGTCCATGGCAATCCTCGTCTGTAGCGCGGTGGTTTGAATGGCGGAGTAATTTAGCGAGCTTCGATTCTCGCGTCGAGCGAGCTTCGATTCTCGCGTCGAGCGGGCTTCGATTCTCGCGTCGAGCGCTCGTCGATTCGAGCTCGGCGGAGTTGCTCGGCTTGCCGGGATCGGACGGCTAGACTGCGGCAGGAGCAGAGGTGAATCTCCGACGCACGCTTCCGATCATCGCGCTCGTCTACGTGATCGAGGGCTTCCCGATGGGAGTCCACGATCTCTGGCCCATCTACCTGCGTCGGCACGGCGCCTCGTTGACCGAGGTCGGACTGCTCGCCGCGCTCGGTTCCGCCTGGACGCTCAAGCTGTTCTGGTCGCCGCTCGTCGACCGCATCGGAGAACCGCGGCAGTGGGTAGCGGGAGCGATGGCGGCGATGGCCGCCGCAGCCCTCTGGATCTCGCAGAGCGACGCGCAGCCCGTCTCGACTGCGCTCTGGGTCGCACTCTGGATCTACTGCCTCGCTTCCGCGACCCAGGACGTCGCGATCGACGGCTATTCGATCGGCATCACCGAGCGCGGCCACGAAGGCCCCGTCAACGCGATGAAGGCGATCGCCTACCGCAGCGGCATGCTGCTCGCGACCGCTCTGCTCTTGCTGCCGCGCTGGATCGGCTGGTCGAAGACGTTCGCCGCCGCGGCCGTGCTCAACGCGTGCATGGCAGTCGCGGTTTTCAAAGCGCCGCGCGTCGCGAGTTCCGAGCGCGAGCGGCGGAAACTCTGGCCCGCGCTCAAGCGTTGGCTCGGCGCGCAACACAGTGCAGCCGCCATCGTCTTCATCATGCTCTATCGCGTCGGAGATCTCGCGATGGGTCCAATGCTCAGCTCGTTCTGGGTCGACCGCGGCTTCAGCGACGAAGAAATCGCACTCGTCTCGAAAGCGCTCGGCATCGCGGCCTACGTGCTCGGCGCCGCCCTCGGCGGATGGGGGGTCTACCACTGGGGGATCGCGCGGGGGCTCTGGATCTTCGGCGCGCTCGCGCTCGTTTCGAACCTCGGCTACGCGTCGGTCGCCGCATTCCCGGAATCCGGACGCTTCGGCGTCTACGCGGCGGCGCTCATCGAGTCGCTCTGCAGCGGCTTGGTGTCCGCCGCGTTCCTCTCCTACCTGATGCGCATCTGCCAGCGAGAGAACGCGGCCGTGCAGTACGCGCTGCTCACGGCCGCGTATCGCCTGCCGGGCATTCCCGTCGCGAGCCTGTCGGGTTTCCTGACCGAGCGGCTCGACTACGCGCCGTTCTTCGCGCTGACGGCCGCGATGGCTTTGCCCGCATTCGCGTTTCTGACACGCGCGACCGCTCGCATCGAGCCAGCATCCGAGTGACGCACGCTGCTGTCGTCCGTCAGTCCGAAACCGTGGACGCGGTGTACCAGTGCTCGGGAACGCCCGCGAGATTGGCCTCGACCGCCAGGTCCCGAAGCTTTCGCTCGGCGCGCTCGAGCTCTTCTCGCTTGCGCCGGATTTCCTGTTTGAGGCCGTAGTTGATCGGTGAATTGTCGTCGGGAGCAGCCTGCCCACCCGGCGCGGCAACCTTCCAATTGCCCGACTGCGCGGCCATTTCAGCGAGCCGATTCAAGGATTCATCGAGGCTCGACTTCGCGGTATCCAACTCGACTTGCGCCTGCGCGAATCGGCTGTTCCACTCCGCGCGGGTCACGCCTGCGCGCTCGCCCGATTCGACCGGCAGCGCGGCGGGCAACGTGAGCAACTGATCCAGGCTCACGTCCGGCGCCGGCGGCACTTCGACTTCCCCATCCGCGGCGGCGGCCACGGGAACCGCGACCAGCCAGCACAGACCGAGCACGGTGAGCTGGCGCTTGCGTCCCCGATCCAATCTCCAATACCACTGCATCATTCGAACCACCTGGAAGCGGCAAGGCCGCCGCCATTCAGCCGCGGCGCGAACATAGCGAAACAGCTCGCGTTGGCGTTCGAGAGCCCACCACGCGAGGTCAAGCCGCAGTGGAATCGAGGTCAAGCCGAAGTGGAATCGAGGTCAAGCCGCAGTGGAATCGAGGTCAAGCCGAAGTGGAATCGAGGTCAAGCCCCCGTCCGGAACGCCGATACGAACTGCGTACCTCGCTTTGGGTTCGGCAGTTCCATGCTCCCGGAGGGTGACGAGCGATGGATCGCGAGAAGCTGTATCGGCTCCTGCGCCTCGGAATCGAGAAGGGAGCGTCAGATATCCACTTTCAGGTGGGATATCTGCCTCTCTATCGATTCAACGGCGATCTCGTCGAACTTCGCTACAAGGTACTGACCGAGAAAGACACGGAAGCGATTTCTCGGATCCTGCTCGAAGCCGACGACAAGAAGAAGCTCGACGACTTCAACGAGCTGGATCTCGCGTTCGAACTGCCGAGCGAGGGCCGGTTCCGCGTCAACATCTCGCGCCAGCGGCGCTTTTGCAACATCGTCCTGCGCGTCATCCCGCTGCAGATCCGCACCTTCGAAGAGTTGAATCTCCCGAGTAACCTGCGCGACGTGGCACGTCTGCAGCGGGGCTATGTGCTCGTCACCGGTTCTACCGGCATGGGCAAGTCGACCACCCTCGCCACGATGATCGAAGAGATCAACCACACGCGGAAGGCGAAGATCGTCACGATCGAGGATCCGATCGAATTCGTCTTCACGCATGACAAGAGCATCATCACCCAGCGTGAAGTCGGGACCGACACCACGTCCTTCCCGGATGCGCTGCGGGCGGCGCTGCGCCAGGACCCCGACTGCATCATGGTCGGCGAGATGCGCGACCAGACCACCGTGGACACTTCACTCAAGGCGGCCGAAACCGGACACCTGGTGCTCTCGTCGATTCACACCAGCGATGTGCGCTCCACGATCAATCGCCTGGTTTCGTTCTTCCCCGCAGAAGAGCAACTGCAGGTGCGGGCGCGCCTCGCCGACAACCTCGCGGCGATCGTCTCCCTGCGCCTTCTGCCGACCAAGAAGCAGAGTTCGCGCGTGCCGGCCGTCGAAGTCATGCGCAGCACGCGAAGCATCCAGGAATGCATCAAGGATCCATCCAAGACGAGTGAGCTTGCGGACTACATCGCCCGCGGACGCGGCGAGATGATGCAGACCTTCGATCAACACCTTCTCGATCTCCTGCGCGCGAACAAGATCTCGATCGAAACCGCGTTGGGCGCCGCATCCAACCCGACGGACTTCCGGACGAAGCTGGCTCTGGAAGGCGGCGACCCGGATGCGGTGGAAGACGAGGCCGAGACAAAGGCAGAGGGTCCGTTCGAAATCGACCCCGATTCGCGGTTCTAGGCGCGGAGGCATGCCGTTGAGAGCCGTGAGCGATGTTGGAGAGAGCGCGCCCCGCAACCAACGCCTGGCTGCCGTGCTTCGCACGAGTGCGTCCAAGATGGCGGAATGCGCCGGTGGTGGGCTAGCTCTGATCTTCGTGGCCGCACCGGAAAACGGCTCTCCCGAAAGAACCACGCGCCTTCGCGCAGCTGCTGGCTTCCCGATGGCGGAGTCCGCCCGAGACGCCGCACAGGCGCTGATGGCGAGTGTTCGCGAAGTGATCGCCACCGGAACCTCCCAGCGGCTCGCTGCCCTTCCCGCTCTCGAGGGCCGCAGCAAGGGGGGCCTGCTCGTCGTTCCGATGTGTATCGAGGATCGCTTTCACGGCGCACTCGCCGTGGGCTCCCCTCATTCGATCGAAGCCGAGCTTCGGGAATCCATCGAGCGCGAAGCGTCGAACCTCGCGCTACTGCTCGACCACGCCCGCGTCTGCGAAGAACTCGAGTCCACACGAGTGGAACTCGTGGAACGCAGGAAGGCCGATGGCGGCTACGACAGCGGCCACGAGGTACTCGAACTCTCCGAAGCGCTGTTCGCCCAGGACATCGAGCTTCTGCGCAACAACGAGAAGCTCGGAAAGATCGAGAAGCTCAAGAACGACTTCATCGAGAAGATGTCGCGGGAGCTGCGAACGCCGCTCAACAGCATCATCGAGTCGATCATCTCCGTCCTCACGAGCGAGAACGAAACGCTGTCGGACAGCTCCAAGATGAGCCTGCGTCGCGCACTGGACGATGGGACCGAGTTTCTAAGGACGCTCCAGAACATCCTCGATCTGTGGAAGATCAAGCAGCGCGAACTGCCCGTGGAGATCCAGGAGGTCAACTTCCGCGAGGTCGTGGAAGAGGCGATCTTCAGCGTCCAGGATCGGATCTTGGAAAAGCCGCTCAGCGTCGAGCAGCGCTTCGTCGAACCCTTTCCGAAGATTCGAACCGACCTCGCCAAGGTGAATCAGATCCTGTTCCTGCTGCTCGAAAACGCGGTGAAATTCACGCCGCGCGGACAGATCACCATCACCGCAAAGCTCGATCACGACCGACTCGAATGTGCAATACGCGATACGGGAATCGGCATCTGCCCGGACGACCAACCCCACATCTTCGAAGAATTCTTCCAGGTCGACGAGCTGTCGTCCCGCACCTATGCGGGAGCGGGCCTCGGCCTCGCACTGGTGCGCGATCTGGTGGTGCTGATGGATGGCGACGTGTCCGTGAGCAGTGACGCGGGCCAGGGCACCACGGTCCGCTTCAGCCTTCCGGTTCAGATCGTCGGCTGAACGGCGACCGCTTTGCGCGGTCACGGCGACCGCTTTGCGCGGTCACGGCGACCGCTTTGCGCGGTCACGGCGACCGCTTTGCGCGGTCACGGCGACCGCTTTGCGCGGTCGCTATGCCGGCGCCTTGTTCTCGCTCGGATGGTTGGGCTTGATGTAGCCCGCCGCGATCTCTCGCAGCGCAACCACGACTTCCTTGTTTTCCTCGGCGTCGACGAGCGGCTTCGCGCCGCGCTTGAGTTGCTTGGTGCGGATGGACGCCATCAGAACCAGGCTGAAACGATTTGGAACCCGCTTGACGCAGTCTTCGATCGTGATCCTTGCCATGATGCCCTCGCGGTGGGTGAGGCTGGGAAGTCGGAGAGCGCAGAGACTAGGCCAAGCGCCAGACGCAGGAAACCCCGGCCGGCACGAGTGCCAGCCGGGGTCCCGCGACCTTCGTTGAGAAGGTCGATCCGGCGAAACTACATCGCCACCACTGCCTTCTTGCGGCGTCGAGACTTTCGTCGGGCCTTCTTGCGAGTCGCCTTCTTGGCCGTCGTCTTCTTCCGACGTCGAGCCTTCTTGCGCGTGGTCTTCTTGGCTGTCGCCTTCTTCCGGCGTCGAGCCTTCTTGCGCGTGGTCTTCTTGCCTGTCGCCTTCTTTCGACGTCGAGCTTTCTTGCGAGTGGTCTTCTTGGTCGCCACCTTCTTCCGACGTCGAGCCTTCTTACGAGTGGCCTTCTTCTTTCGAGCTGCCATGCTTGGGTTACCCCCCTGTTCGTGGACTCGAGCGCAGCGATCTTGCTCCTTGCGAGCGAATTGCAAACCGCCCATAGGCCGCGCCAATTTACGCGACCATGATGCTCCCGCCTCCTATCGGAGGCCACAACGTGTGACTTGAAGGCAATCTACCTTCGTTCCTCACACATTCCGCGGCACTAGAGCCACTCTTGCGACTCACCCTAACAAGCGGTTTGATCGCCCGTCAATAGGTAAACCTAAAAAAAACAAAGTGATGGAGCGCAATGCTGCGAGCGCGCGCACGAAAAATCGTCGAACTCGAGCGTTCGAAGCGCAAGATCTGCGAGCGCCGAGTCGCTCATCCACACATCGGCGACACGCCGAAAAGTCGCTGCGGACGCGCGCACGCGAGGCTCGACCTCTCGCAAACTGCGCGAAGTCAAAGAGATTTTGGGATTTGGGACGGGGCTAGCAGCTCGAACCCGGAACGGGTTCGAGCTGCGCCGCAAGGGAAGCGAAGCTTCCCCCGCTAGCGCTTGCGCTTGTGACGTGCGCGCTTGAGCAATTTCCGCTTCTTGTGCTTGCGCATCTTCTTGCGCCGCTTCTTGATCACACTGCCCACAGAGAAACCTCGCAACTGGGCGGGAACGGATACTCGTTCGTCGAGCGGAAGTCAACTCGCGACGGGCCGAGGTGCGCGGCGAGGCGCGCGCGGCCGCGACAGCCGTCTTCAGATCGACAGCCCTGACGGGGACTCTTCAAGCCTGACAGCGCTCTTCTTCGCTCGCGCGAGTGCGACCCCGGATCATTCCAATCCATCGGTTGATCACGTGTCGGCGAGGCAGGAAGCCGAGCGGCGGCCGACGGCGCACTCCGAGAGCCTGCATGTCGTCGAGAATCGACTGATTCTCCGGGTCGATCATCAGGCCGCGTCGCAAGAAGCGGATGCCCTCGGCCTTGAAGCCGAACGCGAGGTGCACCTGGGCGAGATTGCGATAGAGCTCGGGGTTGAAGAACTCTTCTTTGGCCGCAGAGCGGCAGAGTTCCAACGCTTGATCGAAGCGCCGCTTCGCGATTCCGAGACACAGTCCGTAATAGGAGCGATAGCGCGGACTGCTCGGCTCGACGCGTTGCGCGGTTCGAAAATGCTCGAGCGCCACTTCGTAATCGTTGCGGTCCAGCGCGGCTCGTCCGCGGCGAAAGTGTTCGTCGGCTGAAAAACTCGTGTCCATGGTTCCTCCCCGATCACCGCGTGGGATCGGCGTCGACCCCACTAAGGCAAGACGCGTGCCGAAACTCGAGGTCGGCAACAAGTCACGCAAGTGGTTGAGATGTCGGGGCTGCAAAATGGGTTGCGGAAAGCCCATGTAGGTTGTGCCCTACGTCACAAGTACGAGTTGGTAACCCGAGTTACGGGATCGAAATCGGTCGCATTCGTCAGCCTGGCAGCGCTTCGCACTGCCGGAGATTGCCGCCGGCCGAAAACACCCGATCCAAACTCCGATCGGACGCTCTCTAGTACTCGATGATCTCCAGGATGTAACGCTTTTTTTCCTTGCCGCTCGTCGCCGCCATCAGCGTCCGGATCGCAGACGCGTGCGCGCCCCCCTTCCCGATCACCTTGCCGAGGTCTTCCTTGGCGACGCTGAGTTCGAGCACGTGAGCGTGCTCACCGATGACTTCTTTGATTTGGACCTGATCCGGTTTGTCGACTAGCGCTTGAACGATCGCCGTGATGAGCTGCTTCACTTGCCCCTCCCGCTACCGCGTTGACGACTGGTCACGAAGCCACTGCACCGAACGCGTCGGCTTGTCGGCCGCACGTGCGTGCCGAGATCAGTTTACGCCTCCGCGTGCGCGAAAACGATGTAAAAACGCGAAATTTAGAAGCGACTTGCCGGTGCGCGCTTGGGGCGATCCGACCACAGTGCAGTATCGGGTGAAGCTCCGATCTTTAGCGACGCTGCGATCGAATTAGCGCCGGTAGAAGAATTCGAGCGCGACGCGGTCTTGGTTGAAGTCGTCGGC
Source organism: uncultured Spirochaetales bacterium (assembly GCA_964494795.1). Lineage (GTDB taxonomy): Bacteria > Myxococcota_A > UBA9160 > UBA9160 > SMWR01 > JACZVU01. The sequence goes on from CAZBSV010000166.1 coordinate 37,075, forward strand.
CGCGTAGTCGCCCGCGTTGTCCCAGTAGCGATACGTGACGGCCACCACCGTATGGCGTCCGATGCGGCTTTGAATCCGAATCTCCGCGCCGCCAAATAGATTCTCGGGAGCGTTCGAGGCTTCGTTTTCGAGGCGCGAAACAAACGCAGCCACCGATGCCGAGATCCGCTCGCCAAAATGTTTCTCGAATCCCATCCGACCCGTGGTTTCGACGAAGGTATTGCCCGAGAGATCCGTGACGAAGCGATTGGCGGCGGACACCCGCCACGTCCAGCCGTTCGGAAGCCGGTAGCGCAGGCTTCCTTCGCCGACGAAGCGGTGAAGATCGTCTGCGGACTCGAAGGCCACCATCCCATATCCGCCCGCAACGTCGATCTCGACGTTGCGAAAGCGACGGGTCCTCGCGCCCAGCAGGATCGTGAACTGGGTCTGATCGACCACCTCGAACTCGGTATAGCTGCGGTAGGCGAGTTCGCTGCTCGCATACAGTGAGGTGCGTTCGCCAAAGGGTGTCTGTAGCTCGAAGGTGCCCGCTCCTTCCCAGTGGTCGGGCTCGAAATCGAGCTGGGTTCGGTAGCCAGATCCATCGGTGAGCAGGACGGCGTTGAAGTCTTCGCCGGTGAAATGCGATCCGCGCAGCGTCGCGAGCAACTCGCGCCGCCCCGGGAGTTCGCGCCAGAAGCGAACTTCGGCTTCCGCTTGGTTGGTCTGCTGCAGATTGCGGCTGGCGTCCGCGGGCGACGAGATCCGCTCGGGCTGGGGCGCGAAGGCGTCGGATAGCCGCAGCGTCAGCCCCGGCAAGATTCCGATCTCTCCGCTCACGATCGCGCGATAGAACTCCTCCGAGAGCGAACTCTCGTCGACGTAACGCCGCAGGTCGGCACCGAGATCTGCCTGCAGCTCGTAGAAATCCGCGCGGTAGCTGAGGTCGAGGTTGGGCGCGATCCAGGCGCCAAATGCCCCTTCGTCGCGCTTCTCGAGATAGGGATCGTCGTCTCCCACCAAGGTGATCCGGACCGACGGGTGGTAGCTGAAGCGATTTTCCTCGTCTTCCGCGCTCGCCCGGGAAACCCCGAACAAGAGCGCGACGACGCCGATCGCTGCGATTCGACTCGACCTCATTCGCCCGCATACCTCATCGTGGGTGCGATGGCCTTGTTCTCGTCGCGCCGGACCCACCACGGAGCCCGCTGGAAGTTGTCGCCGAGCCGAGAGAGGAAGTGACTGGAGATCTCGGCGAACAGCGGGCGCGAGAGGCTCCGATACGCGTCCGTCTGGGTGACGGGCTGATGCGGCACGCCGCTTCGAAAACCCTCGTCCTCGAGCAGCGCGATGTAGTCGACGTCTCGCGCGCGCCTTCGAACCAGGTGCAGCGTGTCGATGCCAGCGCCCTTGGGTACCAGCGCCCGGACCACGTGCTCGCCGCCCGCGAGGTGAAGGGTGAGCACGTGTGCCGACGCGAAGCCGTCGGTTGCGGGGTCGGCCCGAAGCGTGACGCGATGGCTTGCGTCGATCGACCAGAGCGCTTCATTCTCGCCGTGGATTCTTGCAATCAGGCTGTAAACGCCCGGCTGCTCGATCCGCGCGCGATAGGTGAACTCCGCGGGTCGATCGCCGGCGATCGCCCAGGCGCCGCCGGATGCGGGTTCGGAGAGTCGGCGGTTCGTGGAACCGCCGTACGCTGAAACCGACTCGTAGTCTTCGCCCTCGATCACGACCGGCACACCCTCGACCGGCAGGCGCCTTTCCAATCCGAGTGCTGCCACGAGCGTGCGCGCGCTCGATGCGAATGTGAGCATCTGATGATCGTGCCAGCCGGCTGCGGGAGTCACGCAGAACGGTCGATAGGCGCTGAGTTCGATCCGATCGACGCGCGCGCTGTGACTCAGATAGGCGGTCAACTCATGGGGCCCCGCCTGCAGTGCGACCATCTGCGTCGACTGCGCGACACCCAGCGCGGTAGGGTCGAGATGGCCGACCGTGCGCTGATCGATCGCCCATCGCTGCGGGCCGATACCGGTGACCGTCAGCGCGTACAGCGCGCTGGAAGGTAGGTTCGCGACGACGCGAATCGGCTCCCCGAGTCGCCGCGCGGACGGCGCATCGAAGGCCACGCGAAACGGCGAGCCGATCGGCGCGAGACGTCCGCCGCTCTCGGTATCGCGCTCGGCCTGCTCGGGACACAGCAGTCCAAACACCTCTTCGGCGCTGTGGTCCTCGCTAAGAGCTCCCGAGATTCCGAGTGCGAACACGAGTTCGGACGCCCACTCGCCCTGTTCGATCACGCGCTCGCTCACGAGCGGCTCGTCGACCATGCGAAATCGCGAGAGCTGCGCTTCCCCGCGTGCAGTCTCCGCAACGCCCGCCAAGACCGCGACCAGCGCGACGGCCGCGACGCGCATGCCGCAGCGAGCAGCGCTGATTTTCGGAAATCGGTGCACGCAAACTTCCTCGAATGAGCGGGGGATGTGGGTCGACTCGAAAATTCAGAAGACCCCCGGTTTCATCGGGCCGCAACGGGTTTTTCTTGATCGCGCGACGCAAAACACAAGTCGACGGCGGCTGCGTCGCGAATTCCACACACCGAGGGGCGATGCTTCTCACGCTGCCGTTCGCCACCCACGTCGTTCGCCGGCCACGTCGTTCGCCACCCATCTAGGCCAACGGTGATACCGGTCACCGGTCTTGTAGGTCGCCGGTCAGATGGGCGCGGCCGCCGGGGATCAACGAGCTGGGCGCGGCCGCTGGGGATCAACGGCGCCGTGATCGGCTCGTGTCGGATTGCGCGATGCTCTCAGCGGCTCGGTTTGAGATTTGCGGGGCTGAAGATGGAGTCGTCGAAAATCCCGTCGAACTCGATTTCGCGGATTTCGAGGCTGGATTCCCGGCCTTTTCCATCCGCGGGAATCAGCGTCCAGCGATGCGGAACGCGGCGTTCACCCACCGCGCGAATGTCGTCGTAGCGGATGCTGCGATGCCATTTGCCGTCCGCGCCGTAAAACTCGCGGCGGATCGGCACGCCGTGTTCGACGTCGATCCAGGCGACAATCTTGCCCCAGGCGGTCCGCGCGGAGGCGCGCGGCGTGTACTCCACCACGTAGCTGCGCGCTCCGACGCCGCTCTCCGCTCGCGCTTCCACCCCCAGCAACCGGTGCTCGTAGTCTTCGATCTCGCTCGATCGATGGAGAAGATCCTCGAGCGTAAAATCAGCGCGCAGCCAGCGATCCAGCAGGGTCTCGGAGGGGACGCGCAGTGTGCGCTCGCCGTCGGGTTGGTAGCTCCAGACGTTGGGCGGGAGGTGAAGGAACGCCACTCCCGCATCGGATTTGGGCGCGAGAACGCGAATGAAAGCGCGCCGGTCGATCCGATCGTCCCAGGATCGGAATTCGATCAGCTGCCCCGACGATCGCCCGGACGACCGGATCGTCACACGCGCCCGCATGTAGGTGCGATCGGCGCGCAGCGAATCGCGCGCGCGAAGCGCGACCGCTTCGACGTCGATCGTCCGCGCGTCGAAAGCGCGGGCGCCCGGGGTTTCGTCGGCGCGCGAAGCGCTTGCGAGCGCCACCGCAAGCAGGACCGAAGCGAGCGGTCGAGGTCGCATCCAGCGCTGGATCGTCGGAGACGGCATCTGCAACCGATCGTTCAATCTTGTCGGGGCGGATGCGCGATCCGCTCCCAACCCTTTCCGTTTCGACGCAACTCGGTGGTGGGCCAGTACTCGAGATCGAGCTTCAGGGTCAGGACGTCGCGGCGCCCGTCGAGACCCAGGGTGCGCAGACGAACCGAACTTCGATCGGGTCGATCCGCGACCGCAGCGAGGAAGCTGTCGAGGTCCGTGACGACCTGATCGTCCACCGCTACCACGAGGCGACTCGCCGAGAGCCCATATCGATTGGCGGGCGATCCGTACCAGAACCACGCGACGTAGACCCCTTCGGGTTCGAATCCGGCCTGTTGGGCGATCGCCGCGTGCGGCGCTTGCAGCACCGCGCCCGCCCAAAACAGCGCGCGATCGGTGCCGCGACCGTCGACGGCTGTGGTCGCAACCGAGAGCGTCAGTTCCGCGCCATCGCGCAACAGCGTGAGCGGAACCTGCTCGCGCTGGCCGGCCCGCTCGACCTCTTCGAACGTCGCGATCGGCTCGCCATCGACCGCGAGCAGCAGATCCCCGGGTTTCAGCACGGCCGCGGAAGGCATGCCGGCCGTGAGCCGCGAGATCGCGAGCACGCGCCGACGGCTGTCGTGGGCTTCGAGTTTGCGCGCCGACGCGTCCGACAGACCGCGCGATCGCGCGTCGGCGAGTGTGATCGGATAGAACTCCGCGCCGAGCGTGCGCCAACCCACCGAGCGCCCCTCGAGCAGCGGCTGCGTGATCTCCTCGATCCGCTCGACGCCGATCGCGGCGAAGTACGACTGCGGCGGCACGCCCGCGGAAAACGACGCCCAGTAGGCGTGCACGCGGCCCTTTGCGTCCGCGAGAACTCCGCCGACCGTCGTCGGAGAATCGGTCAGCAGCGTCACCTCGAGATTGGTCTCTCGAAATCGCGGCGGAGTCGTGAGCGGCAGCGAGAACGCCTCCACGGTCGAGACGCGGCTCTTGCGCGACACGATCTCGTGTTCAGGGCTGAGGCCGACCACCCAGACCTCGTCGTTCGATTCGAGTTTTGCGGGTCGCAATCGGGCGCTGCGGACCGGTGTATCGCCGAGCAGGCGGGGGTCATAGCCGACGAGCGCGAGGTTGTGAACCGGGTGAACGAACAGCACCTCGCCTGGGATTTCGACGGACGCTGCGAAGACCAGCCGCACGTCGCCGAGCAGCACCGGAATCGTCTCGCGGTCGACGACCACCAATCCGCGCTCGGCGTCGACCACCAACCCGGCACCCGTGAATCGATCGGAGTGGAGTCCGTCGATCCGGAACGGCGCATCGAACTCCACCATCACCAGTGAGGGCGCGAGGTCGCGCATCGGCCGCGGCAGCTCGCCATTGAAGCTCGTCGTCGCAGCGGCCACGGCCTGCTGCGCGGGTGCTTGCGGAGACGCCGAACACGGCCAGCGGCCGGTCTCGTCATCGCGAACGCACAGCTGCATCGGGAACCAGACTCGGTCCACGCTCACGATCGCGATCGACTCGAGCAGGGGGTTTTCGAGATCGAAGTAGCGCACCGAGGCCTGCGTGCCATCGGCGAGTGCGGCCCAGCGGGCCGCGAAGTCCGCGAGCGTATCGACCCGCTCGCCCTCGAGTTCCGTGATCACGGCTCCGCGCCGCATGCCGGCATTCGCAAACGCATAACCGCTGTACGCGAGATACAACCCACGCACCGGGACGCTGTGGTTGCGTGCCTGCTGGTAGGACAGTGGGTGGATGATCGCGCCGCCAGTCTCCAGATAGCGGTCGGGAGTGATCGCGTGCAGATCCTGCACCTCGATTGCAACGCTCAGCGTCCTTCCGGCGCGCTCGACCTGCGTCTGGATCTCGCTGCCGACGCGCTCGTCGAGCAGCGCCTCGAGCGGC
>CAZBSV010000167.1:0-3336 GCA_964494795.1 uncultured Spirochaetales bacterium
CGAGGTCTACGCGGCGCTGCTCGAGCAAGGGCAGTACCTGTGCAGTCCGCGAACGATGTATCAGGGCTCGATCTCGGTAAGCGGTCGGCAGACCGCATGTTTCGCGCGGTCGGATGATGGTGCAGGGTTCCCTCCACAGAATAAAGGGAGGTGACCGATGGCTGCACAGGGGCGAAGTCCCAAGGCCGAGAAGGATCTGAGCGAGCGACAGCGTTACTGGCTGGAGCAGCTTCGAGCGGCAGAGCGAGCGGGCGAGCCGCTGAAGACGTACGCGAAGCGGCTGGGGTTGTCCGAGCATTCGATGTACGAGGCAAAGCGCCGTCTGCGGGCCTGCGGGCTGATTGCGCCGGCCATCGCGCGCAAGGCCGCACCGCCCCGCTTCACGCGGGTCTCGATTGCACCGCGCGAAGCCCCGCCGCTGAGGTCGCTGCGGGTTCGCCTGGCCAGTGGTGCGGTGCTCGAGTGGAGCGAGGCACCGCAGGGCGACGCGCTGCGCGAGTTGCTTGGCCTCGTCTCGTGATGCGCCCCGGCGACGACGTCGAAGTTCTGCTCTGCACAGAGCCCGTCGACTTTCGCAAGGCCGTCAACGGCTTGTCGATCCTGGTGGAGCAGGAACTCGCGCTCGATCCCTTTGCGCTGCGGATCTTTGCTTTCACCAACCGCAAGCGAGACCGCATCAAACTCTTGTACTGGGATCGCACCGGGTTCGCATTGTGGCTCAAGCGTCTCGAGAAGGCTCGGTTCCCGTGGCCCGAGCCCGGCGAAGCCACCCTCACGATGACGGGTCGCGAGTTGAACTGGCTGCTCGACGGGATCGATTGGTTTCGATTGAAGCCACACGCGTCACTATCATACGATTCAGTCTTGTAAATCGCCTAACATACGCTACTACCTGTACATGGCGCGCACGGAGCTTCCTGCCTCGATCGAAGCGCTTCAAGAACTCGTTATCCAACAACAGGTACTGCTCGAAGCGAATAGCCGCGACCTCGAAACGAAGCAGACCACGATCGATCAGCAGGCCGAACGCCTCGCCTTCCTCGAAGAGTGGAACCGGCTGCTGCGCTCTCAGAAGTTCGGAGCGAGAAGCGAGAAGATCCCGCCCGAGCAGGGTCGCCTGTTCAACGAAGCCGAACTCGAAGCGGAGCATGACGACGACGAGGGTGCGGCCGACGAGGAGCAACTCGAGGTTCCGGCCCACACGCGCCGCAAGCCCCGAAGGCGCCCGCTTCCCGACTTCCTGTCCGTCGAAGAGCACGTCTACGATCTTTCCGAAGCACAGAAGGTCTGTGGCAACGATCCCGAGCACCGGCTGGTGGAGATCGGCCGCGAGTCGTCCGACCAGCTGAAGTTCATCCCCGCCACAGTCGCGATCGTCCGCCACATCCGCCCGAAGTACGCGTGCCCGAAGTGCAAGGACGCCGTTCGGATCGCACCCATGCCGAAGCTTCCGATCCCGAAGAGCCTCGCCACGCCTTCGCTGCTGGCGCACGTGGCGACTTCGAAGTACGTCGATGCGCTGCCGCTGTACCGCCAGGAGAAGATCTTCGCGCGTCTGGGGGTGGACCTCGCGCGGGGAACTTTGGCGAGCTGGATGGTGAAGATGGGAGAGCTCGTAGAACCGCTGGTCGAGCGGATCCTTCGCGAGATTCGAAATGGCCCGTTCGTGCAGGCCGATGAGACCCCGTTCCAAGTGCTCAAGGAGCCGGGCAAGTCGCCGCAGAGCCAATCCTACTTGTGGGTATTGCGCGGGGGCGCCCGCGATCACCCACTGCTGTACTACGCGTACGATCCGACGCGCAGCGCGGAGGTGCCCAAGCGGCTGCTTCGCGGATTTCAGGGCTTCTTACAGACGGACGGCTACGAGGGCTACACGGCGCTGGGCGCGGAGCCCGGGATCGTGCACGTGGGGTGCTGGGCGCACACACGTCGCAAATTCGATGAGGCTTTGCGGGGCCAGCGCACATCGAACAAGAACGCGTCGAAGCGGACGGCGAAGGAGAGTCGCGCGCGACAGGCGTTGTCGCAGATCCAGGTGTTGTACCGGATCGAACGCGAGCTGAAGGACGTTTCTGTCGAACAGCGTTATGCCGCGCGCCAGGAGAGATCGAAGCCCGTGATCGAGAAGCTCCGCGAGTGGCTCGACGCTTCGATCGATTCAGTGCCGCCGCAGAGTCTGACGGGCAAGGCCCTGCACTACATGGACGGACAGTGGCCGAAGCTGGTGCGCGTGCTCGACGACGGGCGCATCCCGCTGGACACAAACCTGGTGGAGAACGCGATCAGGCCGTTCGTGATCGGCCGCAAGAACTGGTTGTTTGCAGACACGGTGGCTGGGGCGCGGGCCAGTGCGAACCTCTACGGACTGATCGAAACGGCGAAGGCCAACGGGATCGAGCCGGGTCGCTACCTCGCGTACCTGTTCGAATTGCTGCCGACCCTCACGGAAGCGGACCAACTCGATGCGCTGCTCCCGCAGAATCTCGATCGCGAGGGCTTCCGGACCTCCTGAGAGCGGATGCGGTTCCTCTACCGCTTACGGCGCTGTCGCTGCAAGCGGCGATGAAGTTGCCCGATTGGTTCTCGACCGTGATCGTCGCGGCTTTGATCATCGGGTTTCCGATTGCGGTCATCGTCAGCTGGTTCTTCGAGTTCACGCCGGATGGGATAAAACGAACTGTCGCATCAGGCGAGGTTGCACGCTTCAAGCCGCAAACGACGGACTTCGCTTTGGCGGCGGCGTTGGTGCTGGTGCTTGCCGCGGTGGTGGTGCAGCTCACGACGCCCCCGGCAGATCCTGCTCACTTCGATGACGGCGATCGGCGGCCTGACGCCGCTCGCGATCCAGGGCTCGGGTCTCTATTCGCCGCTAGCGATCGTGATCATCGGCGGCTTGATCAGCTCAACCTTGCTCGCGCGACTCGTGACGCCCGTGATGTACAAGCTTCTGCCGCCGACCATCGAATCCGATCCAGCGGTTAAATCTAGGTTTGCGGGTGAGGCGTTGCTGGCCTAAGCGACGGGCCTCAGGCCCGGTAGCAATACACACGACCGAGATCGCCAGGAGCCATCATTAGCTCACGCGCTTCCCCGACATGGGGCAGTATTGCCCCTCATCAAGCCAACTTTACCGAATGCGCTCGGGTTCAAGCAGTCAACGCAACACATTCGCGAAATTGCTCCGCCGGTGAAAAAAACTCCAGCGTCTTTCGAGGGCGCTGATTGAGTCGAAGGGCAACCCTGTTCAGATCGGCTTGGGAATGCTTGGATAGATCGGTTTGTTTCGGGAAGTACTGCCGCAGCAGGCGGTTGGTGTTTTCATTGGTCCCCCGCTGC
>CAZBSV010000168.1:0-8273 GCA_964494795.1 uncultured Spirochaetales bacterium
CCAAAGCCGCCGCGCGCGAACGACGGGTCGGCGACCAGCAACAGGCACGCCGCGAGTGCGATCGCGCCGAGAAGCATGCGCGGGCGAGCATTTTTCGAGACAAAGTTTCGAGCGTTCATCTTCCACCCTCCGCGACGAGGAATTCGATCTGTTTGGCGTCCTTGGGCAAGCTGGGCACGAAGGTGTCGGCAGCGACCTTTGCGCCGAGTTCCCAGTCCATCAGCACCGCCTGGTATTGGGGTGCGCTCGGTGCGTTCTTGTAAGTGATCACGAACTTCAGCGGAAGCGGCTTGCCATCCTTCTGGATCCAGACCTGCAGATCCGCGTGCTCGCCAATGACCGCGATGTGGTGGCTGGGAGTCCCCTCCACGTCGTGTACTCCGATGTAGCCCCAGGCACGGGCGCGCTCGTCGATCTTCTCGAAGATGTCGCTCGAGATCAGATCCGCGAGCGGAAGCGACAGCTCGTATCTCTGCTGTAGCTGATCGACGGCGGCATCGATGTCGCCGGGCAGATCAGCCTTGGAGTATTTCCCGTAAACGAGATCGAGTAGCGTGCCGGTCTTGCCGTCGTACCAGAAGCGCTTGGCGCTGATGTCGTCGCGGTAATCGACGTAGATGGCGCTTGGGCGCTTCACCGTCACGTCCACCGCTCCGGCGTATTGCAGCTTGAAGCCGGATGCCAGCACGTCGTCGAAGTTGATTTCGGCGTGGAAGCGAAACGTCCCTGCGCTCTTCAACGCGCCCGACATCTGGCGGAGCAGTTCCTCCGGCGACGGCGTGGCCGACGGCGCATTCTGGCCGTGTGCAACGAGCGGTGCGGCGAGCAGCCAAAGGGCTGCCAGTCCGGTCGAACTCCAGCGTCTTGCGTTTGCCATTTTGCTCCTTTGCTCCTCTGCTCCTCTGCTCCTCTGCTCCTCTGCTCCTCAGGTGTGCGGTCGTCGTGGGTTCGGATCGGGCGTATCTGGCAGCGGATATTCTCCAGAACAGGGGCGCCCGGCGCGCAGTTTAACACGAATCGGCCCGTCGTCGCATGGAAAAGTTTCCCGCGAGGTCAGTCCAGGACCTCGAGCACGATGTGTTTTTTGCGTGCGCGCTGGATGCGCGCGGCTTCGTCGTCGAGCAGGCGGTCCCGGTAGGCGCTCGCGTCGAAGTTCAGCGTGAGTGAATCTTCTCGCACATCGCCGTCGCTGGTTTGCGCCCTGACGATCAGCTGATTCTCACCCGGTGCGAGCGGCACCGAGGCCGCAAAGCGACCGTCACTCGTAAATGACAGAAATCCGGTCAGCTGCTCGGTCGCCGCGTCGTGAATCGAAAGCGCTTCGAGATACGGCATCGACACCCGATCGGCGAAGAACCCAGCGCGCTCCGGTGACGTCACGCGCGTGAAACTGCTCGCGCGATTGGCGAGCATCGCGTCGATGAAGGCCGGTGGCTTTTCGGAGATGCCGCCAAGAGCGAACAGGTGCAGTGCGACTCCGCGCTGCGAGGCGCTTCGCGCGCGCTCGACGTTGCGCTCGCGGAAGTCGCGGTCGGCCTGAGCGCTGGGACCGAATGGAAATCCGCCGCTGCCGTCAGCCGACAACATCACGATGCGCCGCGCGCCCGGCCGCGCGGCACCGGGCCAGTCCGGCGGGCGGAAGAGTTCGTCGACCGCGAGCGAGAGCCCGTCGGTAAAACTCATTGGGCCCGCGCGCTTTCGCCCGATCACCCGATCGAGGGCTCGCTGGATCGCGGCGTGGTCGTCGCTGAGCGGCAGTTCGCGGCGCGCGAGCGGCTCCCTGCTCTCGCCGGTCGATCCAGCGCCGCCCGGGGCGACCGCGCCGCTCGCTGCACTCTCTTCGAGGCCCGGGAAACTCACGATCCCGACGCGAACGTCGCCGAGTCGATCGCGAATCGCGTCGACGAATTCCCGCGCGGCGCGCACCTGTGCGGCAAGCGGATCGCTAGGGGAGGGTTGCGCGGGCGCTCGAGCGCTCGGCGCTTTTTCGAGCGCGGTCTCGTGCTGATCCCCCGACTCCGCTGCCGACGTATCGATCGCGATCACGACGTCATACTGTGCGCCCGCGAGGCCGCCGATCCAGACGCTGCCTTCGATCTCTGCGTTTCCGTCAGCGTCCGAAATCGTTTCGCCGGGCTTGGGATTCGAGACGTGAATCTCGGTCGCACCGAATCCGCCGCCCGTGCGCGCGACGCCGCAATGCGCCATGACGGAGGACTCGAAGACGCGCACGCCCACCTTCCAGGAATCTTCGGGAGCCGCGCGATCGCTCGCGAGACAGCGCCAGCGGATTTCGTTCAACAGCACGCCGGCATCTTCGAGTTGGCAGCTGTTCGCGGGAATCACCGGATGACCTGGGTGCTCGATCCAGTTCAACTGCGCGCGATCCCAGACTTCGAGCCCGATCCAGCCGTCGTCGCAGAGATCGCGCGGATAGAAGACGAACACGGGATCCATCGTGGTGTCCCACGCGGCCGCGAGCGGTGGAAGCGCGAGCAGCGCGAATAACGCGAACAGCACGCGCACCAAAATGCCAGCGTCTGCGCGACGTCGCGCCGAAGGGCCGGAGGAGAGGGGCATCGCCGGATTATAGGCTGCGGTCGAGGATCTCGAAAAGCGCCATCTCGCGCGCGAGCCGTGGGGCCGCGATTCCTTCTACCTGCGCTGGATGGCGCGCTTGACCCGCTCGAGCGTTCGCTCGACGTCGCCGCGCGCGCGTGCGGACATCTTGCGCCATTGCTGCTGGCCGCGCTCTTCGAGGCTTCCGAGGAGGTGGCTCGCGTCGCGCATGACGCGCGTCAGATTCCGCCTCGTATCTTTGCGCGCGGTCTCGATCTGCTTCTCGATCGCGTTGAGGTCGCGGCGCAGCTGACGGGACAGAGATTTGAGCGATTTGGGGAGATCCGCGCCGAGTAGATCCGATGCCGCGATTCGCCGCGCCTTTTTTCGCCGGGTGCTCTTCGCGCCCTCCGTTCGGGCCGCCGGGGTTGCCTTTTTGCGCGTCGCTGTCTGTCGAGTGGTCACTTTGTGCTCTCCTCTCGGTTCGATCCGTGGAGCTTGATCTCGCGGCTGTCGGGTCGTTCCGGTTTGCGTGCATTGTGCAACACATCTGGCTAAGTAGGTAAAACGAAAGCCATCGAGCCCGCGGCCGCGACTGCAGGGCTCATCTGGCGGGCGCGCGGGGGGAGATTGGGTGAAAGGCGGCGTAAAAGTTTGCTCGATCGCCGTGCTTGCCGCACTTGTCGCGCTTGCCGCATGTGGCGATCGCGGAGAGACGGATCGCGCAGAGACGGTTCGCGCGGAGACGGATCACGGAGAGACGGATCACGGAGAGACGGATCACGGAGAGACGGATCGCGCAGAGACGGATCGCGCGGGGGCGGATCGAAGCGATAGGTGGGCTGCGCCAGCGCCGCTCAGCTTTGTCGGGGGCGAAGCCTGCCGGTCGTGCCACGCCGCCGAGTTCGAACGCTGGCGCGGTTCGCATCACGATCTTGCGATGCAGCCGGCCACTGAGACCAGCGTGCTCGGCGATTTTGGGGGCGCGCAGCATTCCCACTTCGGCGTCGAGACGACTTTTTTTCGGCGCGACGGGAAGTTCTTCGCGCGCACCGATGGGCCCGCCGGCGAGCTTCGCGATTTCGAAATTGCGTACACGTTCGGCGTCGAGCCGCTCCAGCAGTACTTGATCGCATTTCCAGGCGGTCGGCTCCAGGCGCTGAGCGTGGTTTGGGACACGCGCCGCGCGAGTGAGGGCGGCCAGCGCTGGTTTCACCTCCAACCCGACGAGCCGATCCCTCACGGCGACGCTCTCCACTGGACCGGACCGAACCAGAACTGGAACTTCATGTGCGCCGAATGCCACTCCACGGGTCTTCAGAAGAATTACATCGCGAGCGAAGATCGCTACGAGACGCGCTGGTCGGAGATCGACGTCTCGTGCGAGGCGTGCCACGGCCCCGCTTCCGCACATCTGGCGTGGGCGAGCGACCGCGCACGAGCGCGTGACGACCACGACCCGGCGGCTGATGACGGCGGCACGCCGGATGACGACAACGGCACGCCTGATGGCGACAAGGGCCTGGCGCTGGATCTGCGCAACGACGGCAGCTGGCGCTTCGAGGGCGATGCGCGGATCGCACAGCGCACGCCGGCGCGGGGCGCGGACGCACAGCTCGATACCTGCGGGCGCTGTCACTCGCGCCGCTCGGTGTTGCATCCGGCTGCCGCCCGCGGACAGTCGCTGCTAGACACGCACCGTCCCGCATTTCTCGATGAGCCTGTGTATTACGCGGACGGTCAGATTCGCGACGAAGTCTACGACTGGGGTTCGTTTCTCCAGAGCCGCATGTACGCGGCGGGCGTCGTCTGCAGCGATTGCCACGACCCGCACGCGCTGAAGCTTCCGGACGACCTCGATCAGACGTGTGTCACATGCCACCGCGCGGAGGTGTTTGCAGTGCAGGATCACCATCGACATGAGCCGGATTCGGCAGGCGCGAGCTGCGTCGCGTGTCACATGCCCGCGCGAATCTATATGGGAGTCGACGCGCGCAGGGACCACAGTTTCCGGATTCCGCGCCCGGACCTCACGGACGCGATCGGCGCGCCCAATGCATGCGCGGACTGCCACGCGGATCGATCGGCGCGCTGGGCGAGCGACGCGATCGAGCGCTGGTATGGCGCGGGCCGCAGAGCGAAACCCCACTACGGAGAGATCCTCTACGCGGGCCGACGATCCCTGCCGGGCGCGACGCGCGCGCTTGCAGAATTGGCGGATGACCGCGCGACGCCCGCGATCGTGCGCGCGACGGCGCTTCGACTGCTGCCGCCCGGCTCGAACGCTGCGAGTCTGCTGCGCGAAGCGTTGGGCGACGCCAATCCGCTGCTGCGCGTCGCGGCTCTCGAGGCGGCGGAGAGCCTCGAGCCGACCCTGCGGCTCAAGCTCGTGCGGCAACTCTTGGGCGATCCGGTGCTGGGCGTGCGGATTCAGGCAGCCCGCGGGATGACGACGGTGTCGTCGGATCTCTGGGAAGCGGGCGATCGCGCGAAGCTGGACTCGCCGCTCGCCGAATACCGCGCCGCACAGTTGGAAAACGCGGAGCGCCCCGAGGCCCACCTGAATCTCGGCGTTCTCGCGTCCGCATTCGGCGAGCTCGAGTCGGCGCGCGCCGAGTACGAGGCCGCGCTGCGGCTCGGCCCCTGGTTCGTGCCCGCCTACGCGAATCTCGCAGACCTCGAACGCCAGATCGGGCGAGACGACGCGGCCGAACGCGTGCTGCGAGCCGGGCTCGCACGCGTGGCGGACAGCGCGGAGCTCCACCACGCGCTGGGTTTGACACTCGTCCGCCAGGGCAGGGCCCCCGACGCCCTCGCCGAGCTCGCGCGCGCCGCGGAGTTGGCGCCCGAGGTCCCGCGCTACGCCTATGTCTACGGGATCGCGCTGCACTCCGCGGGCGAAACCGAGCGCGCGCAAACGCTGCTGGCGGACGCGCAGCAGCGCCACCCCGGCGACCCGGAGCTGCTCGCCGCGCTGACCACGCTGAGTCGCGACGCAGGAAATCTGGAGGCGGCGCTCACGTATGCGCTGGCCTTGGTCGAATTGATTCCCGAAGATCCCGGGGCGCGCCGGCTGCTCGCCGAAATCCGATCGGGCCTGCGCGAGCGCCAGTGAGATGGGCCCCGCGCGCGGACCCATCAGATGGGGACTGCGCGAGGGTCAATGAACTGGGGCCTACGCGAGGGTCAATGAGTTGGGGGTGGGGGTGCAGATGATTCGAAGGCTTGCGGGCAATCTGCTTTCGCTGGCGATCGCCCTGTTGGTGCTGGCAGTTCTGCTCGAGTTAGGCCTGCGGCTGGTCTATTTCTCCGCGGACCCGCGCGTGCTGGTGTATCCGAGAGTCGCGAACGCCATCAACGGGTTTCAGGATCCCGACTTCGAACGGGAGATCCCGCGCGGAGAGTTCCGGATTCTCGCGTTGGGGGCTTCGGCGTTCATCACGCGGGAGTTCCAGCCGCGGATGCAGGCGCTGCTCAACGAGAACCCGCTGTTTCGCGAGCAGGGATTGAAGGTTCGCGTGGTTTCCGCGGGCGTCCCGGCGCACATGACCTACGACTCGCTCTGGAAGTACCGCTATTGGTACGACGGTTACGATTTCGATCTGGTGATGTTCTACCACGGCATCAACGATGCGCGCGCCAACAACTACCCGAGAGAGGTTTTTCGGGACGACTATACGCAGTTCAGCTACTACCAGCGCTTCCGGCCGGCCTTCGATTGGATCGATCAGCACCCAGAGATCTCGCGTTCGTTTCTCGTGAGCTGGCTGGTGAAGCTCTCACTCGGTGCGAAGTCGATCCTCGCGCCCGAATTCCAGCGCGAAGCGCCGTACAACAATCCGCTCGACGATCCGTGGCGCGCGGAGGCCGGAGATCTGAAGACGCCGCCGGTATTCGCGCGCAACGTCGAGGCCGTGATCGCGCTGGCCGAGTCGCGCGCGCAGACGCTGCTGCTTCTTACGTACGCCTACTACGTGCCCAAGGGCTATTCGAACGAGCGCTTCGTCGCGCGGGAACTCGACTATTCGTTTGCGCCCGAGAGCGTCGCGACGGAAGTCTGGGGCTGGTCGTATCACGTCCAGGCGGCGATCGCGGCCCACAACGTGGTGACCCGCAAGATTGCCACCCAGCATCCCGAGTTGCTGTTCTTCGACATGGAGCGCTTCATGCCGAAGAATGGCAAGTATTTCATCGACATCTGTCACTGGACGGATCTCGGTCAGGAGACCTTCGCGAATGGGATCGTCGAAGCGCTGCGAGGCAAGCCCGAGGTCATGCGAGGTGCGCTCGAGCGGCGCTGAATCAGACGAACAGCGGTGAATCCGACGAGCGGCGGTGAATCCGGAACGCGGCGGTGAATTGGCCGAGCGGCGGTGTATCCGATCTACGGCGCGGATTCTGCAGAGCGGCGCGGACTCTGCTGCGCGGCACTGCGTCCGTCGAGCGGCGCGACTACCAGCGCGTGCGCAGCGTGAGGCTTCCCGTGCCGCGATCGAAGCCGCCGCTCGATCCACCGCTCGCTGCGGTCTTGGAGCTGAAGTAGCCGTACTGGAGCGCGAGCTCGAGCGAATCGGTGATCCAGTAGCTGACGCCGCCCGCGGCGCTCCAGATGAACTTCGTGCTGTCGCCCCGCTGGTCTTCCGCGCCCGCGCTCGCTTCGGCGTGATACCAGAAGTCCGGGAAGAGCTCGTCGTAGGTGCGCAGTCGCACTTCTCCCGAGTGATAGTTCTGCGGGTTGAAGTAGCCGTTGTACTTGTCCGCTTGTTTCTTGAAATCCATTCCCGAGTAGCGCAGCGCGATGTGCGACTGCGGGTCGTTCCAGACGCGCCGCTCGGCCTCGGCCTGCCACCAGGTCTGCTCGTCGTTCTTCTCGTAGTCGCCCCAGCGGAAGCGCCCCGTGAAGCGGGTCTTCTCGTCGGGAGTAATGTCGAACGACGCGTTTGCGAAGGTTGCCGTGATGCCCTGCCTCAGGGAGAGCGCGTTGTCGAACGTGCTGCGGCTCGAGCCAACGTCTAAGCGCAGCAGGTCGCTCGCCCAGTAGCTGAGCCAGGTGTCGTAGATGAACGGGGCGTTGTCCTCCCCGCGCCTCACCTCGACTACATCCACCCCGCCGAAACCATTCCACTCGAAGCTGTCGTTGAACCGATGCCGAGCATTCAATCCAGGCCGGTAGACGAAGATGTCGCTTGAATCGACCCGGTCTCCCGCGGTGTTCACGCCCTGGTTGTCTTCCGAGTCGTACAGGTAGGTGTGAAAGCGGGGTTCGATCGTCGTGAGCCCATCATTGAAGCTGAAATCCTGCCGCGTACCCCAGCCTGTAATCCGAAGGTTGTCGCTCTGGTGGGACTCGCTGTAGTCGAAGAACGTCTCGGGCCGCTGGTCGCGCTCGATCTCGTCGAGCAGGCGCTGCGCGTTCGCGTCGCCCGGCATCGCGGCGAGTTGCTCGCGCAGCAGCGCTTGCGCGCGGTCGGGCCGGACCATCCAGTCGAGCGTCTGCGCGAGCAGCGCGACGCCCTCGGAATCGTGCGGGTACTCGGCGAGAAAGCCCTCGAGTTGCTCGACGGCGCGGCGGTGTTGCCCCTGCCAGCTCTGCACGCGCGCCACGCTGCGCAGTGCGTCGAGATCGCCCGGGTCCTGCGAGACGAGCGCCTGGTATTCGCGCAGCGCGGGCTGCTGCTGATCGGTCCAGGAGAGCGCGAGCGCGAGGCCGCGCC
>CAZBSV010000169.1:0-1621 GCA_964494795.1 uncultured Spirochaetales bacterium
AAACCCAGATGGACGCTCGTCCAGACGATCAGCCCGAACAGCGGCCAACCCCAGAAGCCGGGCAGCAACCCGATCGCGGTCACGCCAAGGAGCGCGCCGAGCGCGCCCATGACGAGCGCGCCGACGGAGCCCGCGAGGATCTCGCCCGCGGACAGGCGCGTCGACCGCGCCTCGACGACTCCGAGCAGCTCGCGGAACAATCGGCCCAGGATGCCGCCGCACACGTAGCCGATCGCGGTTCCAAAGACGGCGCCGATCAGAGCGGCTTCGTATGGGGCTGCCAGCTCGTAGCCGCCGGCCGTGAACGGCAGCGCGATCAGCAGGCGGATGATTTCAACGAAAACGGATTTTTGCACCGCTCCTCCCGCGCGAGCCCGGCGCTCGACGGCTCTCGCATCATCGGCTGGGATGCAAGGCTTCTGCAGCGCAATCGCGGAAAGGCAGCCACCCGAATGCGCGGTTGGAGCTGGCAAGCGGTGAGTGGCTGGAGCCAGCATGGCGTGCTCCACGCGCGATCAGATCGTCGTTGCTTTCTGGGGTTCCGCGCCACCGAGCCGCTGTGCCAGATGCACGAGGTCGAAGGCTTCCTTGCGGCATCGGATGTCGAAATAGAGCACGATCAGCGCCGCGGCCACGTACGTCGTGGTCACGGCCTGCACAAGCGAATCGAGGATGAAGCCCGCGTAGGGGAGGATCTGGTTCGAGACGAGTTGAAGGGCGATGCTGAGCAACGACATGATCGCGTACGAGACGACGCTGACGGCAACCACGCGCAGCATGTGCTGTTTCGTCAGCTCGTGGGAGCGTTTCAGCGCGGACCAGCCCGTGCTTCCCTCGATCACGATCACCTGATTCACGAGCATGTAGGCGAACGCCAGATACAGGCCGGGTAGCACCAGCAACAGGAAAGCTGGAATCAGAATCAAGAACATCAAGAAGGCGGTTCCCGTCAGCGGGATCAGGAGCTTGAGGCCGACCGACAGGGATTCGCCGTAGCTGACGGCTCGACCGAGGTAGGCTTCGCTGATCGCATGCGTGATCGCGGCGCTCACGATCGGCGAAACGACGAGCATGAAGAGCCCGAATGCGACAGCGCCCGCGATCAGGGCGTTTCCGCCGTCTGCCGTGGCTTTCTGGATCAGCACCACGAACAGCCGCGTGGGCACCGCCAACGTCAGACTGATTCCAATCAAGTTCGCAGCGTGATCGCGGATCAGCCGGAAGGCAGTGTCCAGGACCTCGCCTAGACTCATGGCGCGAATCTCGTAGCTCATTGAAGTGACCCCTCTAAAATGTCTGAGCGCAACTTTGCAGTTGTGCCCGAAAACACGGGGGCGCGTCAATAGGCAGATGGCCGAATGCGATGCGGAAGAGGGGAGTCTCTCCCTCAGGGCGGCGCGAGTCGCGTAAGCGCCTGCCGATGAAGGACGGGAAACAGCTTTCCCTTGAGACGCGCCCAGTGAAATCCTGATGGCTCTAGAGCTCGAGGGGGAGAGGTTTGCGCCGGCCTCGTAGACGCAACGTGCACGCTGGCGCCCCGCTGCACTAGGCTCCCGACGTGCCGCGCTCGGGCCGAAAGTGGTTCTTCTTCTGCGCCGGGCCGCTGGCCTTCGCCGCACTG
>CAZBSV010000170.1:0-2610 GCA_964494795.1 uncultured Spirochaetales bacterium
TGTGGCGGTTGCGCCGGGGGCGTCCTGTGGCCGGGATTACGCGACCTGGTTGCGCGTGTGTTACACGAGCGCGCCGCCGGCGCAAGTCGCGGCCGCGATCGCGAAGCTCGCGAAGCGCCTCGCAATTCGCTGAGCGGCGCGATCGACTAGCGGGGGAAGCTGCACTTCCCTTTGCGGCGCCCCTCGAACCCGTTCCGGGTTCGAGCGGCTAGTCGTGGATCTGCTCGGCGAGGTATTGCTCTTTGCCGATCTCTTCG
The DNA here is from genome assembly GCA_964494795.1 of uncultured Spirochaetales bacterium. Taxonomy (GTDB): domain Bacteria; phylum Myxococcota_A; class UBA9160; order UBA9160; family SMWR01; genus JACZVU01. Next base: position 258 of record CAZBSV010000170.1, read on the forward strand.
ATGATGTGGAGTTGGGCTTCCAGCCAGTCCACGCTCTCTTCTTCGTTGACGAGGATGCCTTCGAGCAGGTCCCTCGAACCGTTGTCGCCCTTCTCCCGGCACAGCGCGATGCTCTTGTTGAGCCGCTTGACCGCCTCGACTTCCAGCGCAAGGTCGAGTTTGTGCTGCTCGACGGGGTTTTCGCCGACGCGGATGGGGCTCATGCGCTGCAGGTTGGGAACGCCGTCGAGATAGAGGATGCGACCGATCACTGAATCTGCGTGTTTCATTTCTTCGATCGACTCCTCGCGCTTCTTCTTCGCAAGTCGCTGGTAGCCCCAGTTCTCGCACATCTTGTGGTGGATGAAGTATTGATTGATCGCGGTGAGTTCAGCGGTCAGCACTTCATTGAGCGCTTCGATGATCGAGGCATCGCCTTTCATGTTTCGTCCTCGTGCGTGGGTGGGTTGCCGGCACAGCGTAACCCGCGCGAATGCCGTGGCCAGTCAAATGAAAACGGAAGTGAAAATGGCAGTGAAAACCGTTCTGCCGAAAAACCTGCCGCGGGGCCGCGGACGCTCGGCGCTCAACCCGTCGCGAGCTCCAGAGCGGCCAGCCTCGAGCCGATCATCCGCGCGTGCTCGGCCTCGATGATCTCGTCGATCACCGGAACGCAACCGCCACAGGTCATGCCGGCGGTGCAGATCCGAACGACCTCGCCGCGGTTGTTCGCGCCGTCGCGAACCGCTTTGCGGATCGCGCGATCGGTAACGCCCTGGCACTGGCAGACGATCATCGGCTCGGTCCCACTCGCGAAGTGCGCGCAGAGGCCGCGCGATCGGCGACCCCTCGAGGACATCGAATATATCATTCTGAAAATGAAGTTCAATATCATTTCCGACTCCGTGCGCATTCGCACTGCGCAAATGAAATTTTCAGAGACATCAATTCACTAATCATTTCGATTGGTTCCGGAGATATTTGCGTCTTCCTAGAGCACTCCAGTGGGATCCGGCGATCCGCACGCCGTCGAAGCAGCTTTATTGTCACGCGTCACCGGCAATGCCCTGGCGCCATGCCGACTGCCGCCGCGAACGATCCGGGCTTTCTGGATGACGCGGCGCCTTCCAATCACCCGAGCTGTCCGGATCACGCGATCTCTACGCGTGACCCCATCTGTCAGCCCGGGGAGCGAAGATCGCATTGCGCTGCGAGAGTCGAGGTTCATTGGCCCGCGTGGCGCGATCCAACAGGATGGCGGGCACTGAGAGCGACGGGTGTGACGGGAGTGACGGGAGCGACGGGTGTGACGGGAGCGATCGGAGCGATGGGAGCGATCGGAGAAGCGGGCGCGGCCGGTCGGGTTCTGCTGTTGCGCGGCGCGATCGCCGCGCAAACACATCTGCTCGACGAGCTCTGTGCGCTGGCGCGCGCGGCTGTCGCGGCCCCTGGCTTGCTGCGCGAACCGGCGCTCGTGATCGCGTCGTCGAGGAGTCTGCGCGAGCACTTGTGCGCGCGGCTCGTCGAGCGACACGGCCGCGCGGTCGCCGGGATCTCGATTCAGACCCTGGGCGGCCTGGTGGCGTCTGTCCTTGCGCGTGCGGGCGAGTCGGTCGGCTCCGACGAGGCGTTGTTTCCGGTTTTGATCCGACGGCTCGCGCGAGCTGAGCCGAGCTTGCGCGAGTCGCTCGACGGCCTGAATCGGGGTTATGCGCCGGTGGTGGGTGCTGCGACCGACCTGTTGGATGCGGGTCTCGAGTCGGCCCACGCGGACGCGGTGATCGAACTGATCGCGGAATCCGGCCACGGCTCGCTCGCGAAGCGCGCGGCGGCGGTGGTTCGGGTCGCCGCGCGCGCGAGTGAGCAGCTCGAAGAACTCGGCATCGGTCACCTGTCGACTCGCGTCCGCCGCGCGCGCGAGCTGATCGACGCGGATCCCGCGCGCATGCTGCCTGCGCGCGCGGTGTTCGTGTTCGGGTTTTCGGACGCAACCGGCCTGCAGCTGGATCTGATCGAGACGTTGTTGCGCCGCTGCGGCGCTTGCGTCTATCTCGATTGCCCCGCCGATCCCGCCGATCCCGCGCGGCCGGATCCGGGTGTCGCATTTGCGGAGCGGTTCAGTGCGCGCATGCGCGGTGCGGTCGGGGCCGAGACGCGAGATCTCTGCGAAGACCCGTCGGTCCCCGAGGTTCGCGTGCTCCGCGCGCCGGGGCTCGACGCCGAGGTGCGCGGAATCGCGAACCTCGTCAGAGAACGGCTCGACGCCGGCGCGCGGCCGGAGCGGATTGCGCTGGTGACGCGCAACCTCGAGCTCTATCGCAGCGCATTGCGGATTCAGTTCCACCGGCTCGGCATTCCATTTTCCGGAGTCGAC
>CAZBSV010000171.1:0-1538 GCA_964494795.1 uncultured Spirochaetales bacterium
CTCTTCGTCGAACACGCCGTCGCCCGAGCCGTAGACGTCGATCGTGCTGATGTGGACGAAGCGTTGGACGTTTGCGCGCTGTGCGGCTTCGAGCAGATTTTCGGTGCCGCGCACCGTGACCTCGCGATTGCCCACCGCGCAGTGCACGACCGCGTCCACTCCTTCGAGCGCCTTTGCGAGCGAATCGGGCTGCATGATGTCGCAGTGCACGATGTCGACCGGAAAGCGGCCGATTCGCGCCGCGCCGGACCAGCGGCGCACACCCGCCCGCACCTCGGTGTCATCGAGGCGATGGAGAATTTCCACCATCCGACCGCCGATGAAACCGCCGGCGCCCGTGACCAGAATCGTGCGCCGGCTACCCATGAGCGGCCCGCTCACTCGCTTCGAGCCAGGGGAGATTGAATCTTTCCCTGCGCGCGTAACACGCGTCGATTATTTCGAGCGAGGGCAGCACATCGCGGCCCGCAACGAGCGGCTCCGCGCCGGTCGTCAGAACCTCCACGAAGTTGTCGATCAGCCGATGCCCGAAATCCTCGAATCCCTTGGGTCGATCATTGGTGCGCACCCTGCGCGCCTTACCGTCCGCCGAGCGTTGGATGAAGGACGCCCAGTCGTAGACTTCGCCCTCGATGCTGCCGCGTTCACCCTCGATCCGATAGAGGTTTCGAAGTTTGGTCAGCCAGCTCAACCGAATCGAAGCGCGACATCCTTCGTGCTCGAGTTCTACCGCTGCGACAGCCTCGGTTCCGCCGAAAGAATCGTCGCGAAATCGCGTCAGCTGCGGCTTGCCTCCCAACCACCAGGTGACCAGATCGACAATGTGTGCGCCGGTATCGAGCAGCACCCCCTTGCGCGAGCCCTTCGCGCCAAAATACGAATCGCTGACGGCCGGCCATTCGAACGGCTCGCCCATCTCGTACACGATGCGCGTGAGTCGCCCGATGGCGCCCGCCGCGAGCAGCTCCCGAATCTGCCGATTTGCGGGAAACAGGCGCCGGGTCTGGTTGACCGCCAACGCGACGTCCGCGCGTTCGGCCGCTGCGACGAGCTCGCGCGCGAGCTGAGCGTCTTCACACAGCGGCTTTTCGCAGAGCACGGCCACGCCGTGGTTCAAACAAGCGAGACTCACCGGGTGGTGGAGGTGCGGCGGCACAGCAACGACGGCGCCATCGATGCGATCGAGAACATCCCGATAATCTGCGCTTACGCTCGCTATACCGTGGCGCTTGGCGAGTTCAGCCGTGCGGTCGGTGGCGGGGTCCACTAGCACCAGGCGCGAGCGCACTTCGGGGTGCCGCAGCAGGCCGGGAAGGTGAAGCGCATCAGAGATCGCCCCGCAGCCGATCAGCGCGATTGTGGGGGGCTTGTTCAACGCGCGCGGCATGGGGATCGGCCTCGGGGGTTTCCAGGTTCGTCAATCGGACGAAAGGCCCGTATTGGTTAGCAGTTTTGGCGGTATCGCACCTGCGATAGACTCGGGCTTCCGCCCAAATCAATCTCGCTGGCAAATCTTCCGATGCCACGCTGCGTCGCGC
>CAZBSV010000172.1:0-5817 GCA_964494795.1 uncultured Spirochaetales bacterium
CCCCTCCCGGCGCGCCAGATATCTCACATCGAACGAACCCATTGCTCTCAGGGAGGTCCGTGGCCGGCTGAACTTCGCGATATTCGTCCCGCTGCATAACCCTTGGGCGCTCAGTCGCACCGAACAGCACTAACCGTTAGCGCCTGGAGCAGGAGCGCACGCCGCCGGATAATACCCTGGATCGATTGGATTATGCTGTTCGGTGTCGGCTGCGGCACCTTGTAATGCGACCGCGGATTCAAAATCTATTGATCCTGCGGAAGCACCTTGAAGCGTACCCAAATTGTCGCTGTGACTCTAATGTTCCTTGGAATAAACACCAGCGGATTTGACAGGCTAGGCGCAGCGATTCGGATCTCTTGAATGGAACTCAGGTCCTCAATGTAGGATCGCTCAGAAGGCGCTCGAGCCAACAATCTGTCATCCGAAATCTCAATCGGATCGCCTAGCTTGACATTCAACGTCTGAGCGATTGTTGTTGCATTGAGCTTTGCATTCGAAGCTGCCTGCTGTAACGCCAATCTTTTTAGTTCGTTCTCGTCGTTCACCCCGGACTCGGCGGGCTGAATTTCGTCTACGCCTGCCGATACTAGTGCGCGAATGAGTTGCTCGTACGAGGCGACCTCGCGCAATTTGAGCTCGAGCGTCCTTGTGGCTCTGTAACCTGTTGGTATTTCATTTTCATTCTTGTCGTACTCGTATGTCGGAATCAGGCTGGCGCCGCTGAATACGACGTCCCGAGTTTCTATCTTAAACGACGCTATGGCATCGACGACCTTCTGCATTCGCCGATCGACGTCTTGTTTGGCGCGCTCAGTGTCCTCGTCTTCGTTCACAATCGCCGCGGATACGCGAATATAGTCGGGCGCTACCTCGGCTTCGCCCTCGCCCTTGACCGAGATTGTTGGAACAGTGTCAGCAAGCGCATAAGAATTCGCCAGGAGCATGAGAAATATTGCTACGAGCTTCATGCTGGACTCCTAGTTGATTGGTTGTGTCATCGCGACACAGCAGAATTCGGTCGCCTAACGGACCGGCGCTCAGCTTCGAGCCACAGCGCCTCCGTGGCTCGCGCGAAGCGCCAGAGTTCGATGCTATCCGAGATCCGAGACCACTATACGCCAGGCCGTGAACCTGCGACGTCGAACGCTGGAATTGACCCGGAGCCAGGCCGCCTAACCCGCATGGGTCCGGATGTTGTCGAGAGGCAGCCCTCTCCTGACGCGGCCGAAGGCCGCCCCTCCCGGAGGGTGCTCTCCTCGCGGTCTGACTTCGCATTGCGGTGCAGGCCGCCGAGAACCCGGCACGCAACACGTATCGAGACTCACGCCGTGCGCTCGGGGGGATCCCCTTGGCTCGCTTCGTGGCGCACTGCGACTACGAGCGTCTACACGAGGCCGTCGGCAACGTGACAACGGACGACATGTACCACGGCCGTCAGCGCGAGATCACACGCCGCAGGGTGAAGATCAGACACTTGACATGGGAACGCGGCAACAGGGAGAATCCAGCCAACGCAGCCCCGCCGCAAAGAGGAGCGAGCGCCCTCTCTGCGAAAATACTCTTGAAGTACCAGAGGCTTCCACAACCCTCGAGATTCAGGAAAGCGCTATGACCCTTCCAGATATTGTGGCGCGCGCTGTCTTGGTCACGTTGGCCTCGACTTTGCTGCTGCTACCTCTAAATCGCGCGGTTGCACAGTGGTCCATACCAGACGAACTGCGTACGCGGGCGAGCGTGTTGAAGGGTGAACAGCTCGAGTTCATTTCATCAGGTGCGGCGTTGGAATTCATCTCTCAGCGGCAGCTCGAGCATGAAATCGCCGCGCGCGATGCAGACGGCCTGCGAACCCTGATTGACGATCTGATGTTGCTCGCCGAAAGAATGAAATACGACCCCGATCGCGATATGGGTGCTGCGCCGCTGAACCTCGCTTCCAAGAGATTCAACATCGATACAGTGCTCATCCCGGCGCCATTGCGAGAGCCGAAACGCGAACCCGGTCCCTTTAGTGTACACCGCTACCTCTTTCCTCAATCCGGTGTACCTACGTTCGGCAGAGCAAGAGTCGCCATCTGGCCGGAAGATCTCGTTGCGGACAAAGTGGACGTGGCGATCATCGGCGTGCCGAGCAACATGAGCAGCGGCCGGCGCGATGCCGGCAACGGCCCGGACGCGATGCGGGCCCTGGATACCATTGCGACACCCGACGTCCAATCCTTGATCCAACCGCTCGAAGTGTTGTCCGTGGTCGACTACGGCAATTTCAGCGTCGATATTCTGAGCAACGAAAGATCCGTCAATCATGTCACCGACATGGTTGCCGAGACGGCGAACACCGGCGCCATCCCGATGCTCGTAGGCGGCGACACGTCCATGCTCTACCCCGGCGTGAAGGGTGTTGCCCAGGCGCGAGGAGAGAATGCGTTTGGATTGCTTCACTTCAGCGCCCATCCAGATGCCGAGCGCTTCGGCGACCACACCATTTCCGATCGCCAGGCGCTCTTCTTGCTACTGGACCAAGGCATTGTAGAGGGCAGTGAAACTGTCCAGGTGGGTTTGCGCGGGCCCGCGATAGATGCTGAGACACTGCAGTGGCTCCGCAGCAAGAAAGTGCGTTACCACACGATGGCTGAAATTCAGCAGCGCGGGTTCGACAAGGTCCTGAAACGGGTTTTACGGGAAGTCGACAGGGGCCCGGACGCGTTTTTCGTCTCCGTCGATGTCAGCGTCCTCGCCCCCGCCGAGATGATTGCGGCGGGGCGCGTCACGTCCAACGGATTGGGTATCGACGAACTGACCCGGGCCATCCGTCACGTATGCGCCGCAAGGAACATCGTTGGATTCGAGATTACCGACATGGCCCCGATGCTGGATGTCTCCCAGCTGTCAGTGATCCATTCGAATGCTGTACTCAATGCCTGCCTGGTCGGCATAGCGCTGCGCAAGGTGGGTCTCGACCCGGACTATGTTCATCCACTGGCACTCGATCATGGCCAGCGCTAGCCCGCACCGGGTCCATCCGTTCTGGAATTCCGCGATGAGAATGATTTCATTCGATCTACGCACCGCCCTCTCGCTTGCCGCGATCTTGTTCGCCCCGATTTCCTGGGCGGACGACGAACCACCCAACACGCCGGAGCATGTGGTTGGGGAGCAGCGGTATCCGTTTGACACCGTCGACCACCGCGAGAAGGAAGAACCACCCATCGAGTTGCCCGATGCCGTTGCGCCCAAGCTCGAATTGTTGACGCCCGAGGAAATCGAGTTCCTGAAGAGCGGCGAAGCCCGGCCGTTTACCGGGTCGGCGGAAGATGCCGTCAAAGCCCTCGAGGAGCGCACACCGGAGGAAGTGAAAGCCTGGGTCGGCGCTATGCGACACGTTGTGGACACCAACCGGTACCGAGAAGGACGGGACGCGCCCAACATTCCCTTCAACACCGAATCGCCGAGATTCAACGCGTGGCTCCTGCAGCGTCCACGATCCATGGACCCCAAGCGGGAGGCCGGCCCGGTTCCGCTCGGTCGCTACTACCGCTACGGCGGCCCGCCGACATTTGGTGGATTCCCTCTCGCGCTCTACAAGGAAGACCTGGTCGCCGGCGCAGTCGACGTCGCCATTCTGGGTGCTCCACTGAACCTGGGCAGTGGCTGGCGCGACTCCGGTGAGCAAGCCACCGTAGACCTTCGACTCCTGGGCTGGCCAATGGGCAGCCACGACCAATATGTTCAGATAGAAGCAGCAGATGTATTGAATATCGTTGACTACGGCGACGTCGCCGTAGACAACGCAAGCACCGAACGGTCGATGCGCCACATACGCGATATTGTTCGCGAGATCGCAGCGGCCGGAGTCATACCCATGATCGTCGGGGGCGACCACTCATTGGAATACCCCAATGTCGCCGCCTTGGCGGATGTTCATGGCAAACAAAAAGTTTCCGTCATCCACTTTGATTCGCACTATGACGCATGGTGGGGCGACACCCATCTGATCAGCCACGGATACCCGGTCTACCGCCTGATCAATGAAGGCCATGTGCGCGCCGCCGATTACATCCAGGTCGGACTGCGCTCGAGCGGGCCCGACAAGGCGGGCTTTGAATGGATGCGAGAACAAGGGATGCGCTACCACACCATGGCCGAGGTAGAGCGGCGCGGTTGGGACGCCGTGCTCGACCGCGTCGTCGCCGAGGCCAGTGAAGGGGGCCGCAAGCTTCACATCTCCTTCGACATCGATGTCCTCGATCCCGCATTCGCGGTAGCAACCGGCACCCCGGTTCCCGGCGGAATCACGATGCGGGAAGCGATTACCATCGTGCGCCGCCTGTGCGCGGAGTCCAACGTGGTCGGCTTCGATCTGGTCGAATTGCATCCGGGACTCGACCCAACCTACAAGACCACGCTCAACAGCGCCCACATCGTGAAAGCGTGTCTGACCGGTCTGGCCATGAACAAGGAAGGGTTGACGGCGAAGCGCTACTTGAGCCCGCTGTCTTCGGAACACGCCATAGACAACTATTACGGCGATCAACGACGGGTTCTGGACGCCACCAAGGCGGAGGAAGAATCCAAAGATTGAGTTTTCCGTGCGCCCCAGCCCCATCGGGGGTGAGGGGTGCGCCCATGTGCCACGAATATCCGGAGCCGGATAGAGCCGGGAACCGTCACCGACGCCGCTCTGTGCCGCTATACGCCGCTGGTCGCAGAGCTATTTCCCCGAGGCCGGGCACGAGACGCCGTATCGCGATGAAGCAAACGGAAGGGATGCGTATATGGGCTGGACGTCGGGCATGCAAATGAATGAAGCCAGATTGGGATCGGCGAGAACCCGGTCAAGCATACTCGGCTGCCTCGTTGCAACGTAGGTCAATACCTTCAACGCCGGTTCGTCCAGACCCGCGATCGCCAGGACGTAGAACAGGTGGGAATCGTAGAGAATCGCGGGGCTGTCGGGCTCCATTCTCGAATCGCGCGGCCAGGAGAGGAGCATATCGCCGGCTGCCTCGCGCTGCGGCACCTCGCCGAGGAGATCGAGGTAAGGGCCCAGCTCTGGCGCCTTCTTGTTCAATACCTCGGCCAGGCGTTTCCCCACCACTGCGGCTGCCTCGCGCTGACCGGTGTTCAACAGAAGCACGAATTCGAGTTCCAGGTTCTCGTTGTAGTCGGGCGCAATACTGTTCACCTGCGCGACGAGACGCAGGGCGTCATCCGTGCGGCCGAGAATCAGGTTCGCCCACCCCAGGCCGTTACCGATGGTGCGCGAGCGGGGGTCGAGCTCGAAGGCGCGTTGAAGCTGGTGCCGTACCTCCTCAATGTTGCCGGCCGTCCATTTCCTCTCGCCAAGCCATTGGTACGCCGTGGCAAAGGACGGATTGATCGCGATGGCCTGCTCGAGCAACGAGGCGCCCTTGTCCGGGTCCGGCTCCACCATACCCATCGCCGCAAGCGCCTCGGCGCTCCGCGGATCGATCGCCAGTGCACGGCCCGCCGCCTCGTTGACCTTGGGTCGATACGGCGCCTCCGGCTCGCCCGAATAGAAAAACATGATCGCGTAGGTGAGCGCGAGGCCCGCATGCGCTTTGGCAAAAGCGGGATCGATCTCGACGGCGCGGTGAAACAGGTCCTCGGCCTTGCGCAGGCTGCTCAATTCCCGTTGGTGCCAGTTCTGCATGCCCTGGAGATAGAGCTCGTACGCCTGGATGCTATTCGTTCCGGTCAGGTTGCCAGCGCCTTCCGTAGACAGCGCGAGCGTGGTCTTCAGCGCGTCGGCAATGGACGCGGCGATCTCGTCCTGGATCGCGAAGATGTCGGTCA
>CAZBSV010000173.1:0-23251 GCA_964494795.1 uncultured Spirochaetales bacterium
CGTTTTTACTTGCATCTCGGTTTCAGAAGATGGAATCGCCTCAGCCGTTGATTCCACCGGAACTGGCTCGTCTTCCAAGACGTATTTATCGACAACTACGAAGATCAACGCGATCGCCAACAGTCCGATAATCGCGAAGTCGAGCTTTCGGTCCGTCGAATGCCGGACAGACTCAGCCCGGTCTACATCTGTTTCGCGCTTGATGCCTTCCGGCGTCAGCTCGAACGCCCAGGCCAGAATCAAGGCCAGCGGCAGGCCGATCGCGAGGACCAGCATGATAGCCTGCATCACCCAATCTGGCGCTTCGATGTTGTCGAGCACCAGGTCTGCCACCTGGGCGATCACCCAGGCGCAGACCACGTAAGCGATTCCCACCCTGAACACGTTGCGGCGCTTGAGCTCTTCAAAAAATCTCATGGCTCATTCACACTCAAAGTCACCATCCGACAGCGGATGGCACAGGTCGGGCCAGCCACGGGATTTCCACAGGTCCACCAGGCCGATGCCCATCAGAAGCTGCTTGAATTCTGGCATTTGCCTGAGTGTCTTGAAATTCGGCGCCCATAGATTCTCGCCGAGGTCGAGGAGAATGCGCATCAGCCTGGCTTGCCTCAAGTGCTCGCTCAGGTAATTCATGATCTGCGGATAGGCTCCGAGCCAGCCGAGAAACCCCGCATTCTCCTCGTTTTGTGCAACGCGGATGGCATCGCCTCGCAATGCAGGATCTTCCAAAGCTGCAATGATGACCTGCTCACTTTCGGGTGAGATCCACACAAGAACGCCGGCATCTCTCATCGCGCCCAATTTCCGCATGCGTTCGGCAGCAAGCCCTGTTTTGCCTTCGAGCAGATCTACCCGTAACATCGCTTCGGGTCCGTTGGGGTTGCCCCCATCCGTCGCGCGCTGAAAGTGGACTCGCGCCTGGCCGATATCCCCCAGCGTGAGTGAATTCAGGCCGATCCAGTACTGCAATTGCGGGTAGACGGGATCGAGGTGTTCGGCCACCTGGAACTTCTTGCTGGCCTCCTTGAAATAGCCCGCAGATTGTAATACCAACCCAAACCAGTAGGCCGGGGTGGAATCCCGTGACAACGAAGCGCTCTTCTCGAGCAACTCCAGTGCACGGGTCCAGCTGCCCATGCTGTAATGGGTGAATCCCACGCCTGCCATCGCCGCCGAAGAATTTTCATCCAGTTGCAAAGCCCGGTTGCCTGCCTCCAGTGCTATTCGGTTGGTCTCTTCGTAATTTTTCAGGTCCCAACCCGACAGCGTGGTCGCGGTTTGTGAGAGCGCGGCCCACGCCTCGGCGAAATTCGGGTCTCTTGCTACTGCTGATTGCAGCGCTTCAAGGCTCGCATTGAGTGAGTTCAGCCCGCGCTGCATGAACAAATGCCGTCCACGCAGGTATTCCTGGTACGCCTGCATGTCTTCGGTCGGTCGGGATTCGTCGCGAGAGAGGAGCCCCGATGTATCCAGGGCGATCTTCATTTCCTGGATGATTTCCCGCGAGATTTGGTCCTGAATCGCAAAAATATCTTCCAGCTCGCGCTCGTAGGTGTTGGACCACAGGTGCGTGTCCGTGCTGACATCGATCAACTGGGCGGTAATCCGCACCCGGTTACCCGCCTTTCGAACACTGCCTTCGAGAATGTGGCCGACCTCCAGCCGTCGAGCGATCTCCCTGATGTCGGTATTCGTGTCCTTGAACGCAAAACTGGAGGTTCGCGACGGCACCCGCAGGCCTTCCACACGCACCAGCACATTGAGCAGTTCCTCTGAAATACCATCCGAGAAATATTCGTTTGCGGGGTCGTCCGACATGTTCGTAAACGGGAGGACGGCGATGGATTTTTCGCGCTGGACGCGCTCCACCGCTGGAACCTGTTCCGTGGTTTTTTTTGCCGCTACCGGCTCGGATTCGAGTACGTAGTTGTCAACGAACATGAAAACAACCGCGACTGCCAACAGCCCGATAATCGCGAAGTCGAGTTTTCGGCCCGTCGAATGCCGGACAGACTCAGTCCGATCTACATCGGTTTCGCGCTTGATCCCCTCTGGTGTCAATTCGAACGCCCAGGCCAGGATCACCGCGAGCGGAAAGCCGAGGATCACCAGGAAGCTGAACGCCTTCATCACCCATGCGGGTGCCTCGAAGGTCGGCAGCAGAACGGACGCGACCTCCAGCAGGAGCCAGCCGACGATCCCGTAGGCCACACCTACCCGGAAGACATTGCGGCGCTTGAGTTCGGCGATCAGTGACATATCCGCGCCGCTCCGGCTGATCCAGACCGTTGGGTGCCTATTCTAGCCGCGTCACAGAATATTGGCGGGAAGCAGAACACTTCACACCAGACTCACAAAAAAACGTAATGAACGAGTTGTAACTACTTGATTCTATTGGTGGAGGCGGCGGGAATCGAACCCGCGTCCGAATAGCTTCTAACGAGCGCGTCTACGTGTGTAGACCCCGAATCATCTCGGTTCGCGCCGCCTCGGAGTCATGGCAGCGCGAACCCAGCTCCAGTTGATCTCGCCTCCGGCTCGTAGGAGCAGCGTTCCGGAAGCCAGCCCTCTGATGACACCCGCGACCCGCTAGAAGGCGTCGCGGACGGGTGTCGCTAACCCAGTTTCAGCTAGGCAGCGATTGCGTAGTTATCGTCGGCAATTGAAATCACCAACTTGCCACTTGTTTAACGACAGCTGTGACGATGTCGACACGCGGCACTCGCCTTCGACCACCCGTCGAAACCGATCGCCCCCAGTCTGAGAGGGTAGTGGGGAGCGCCGAGGTGGCAAGTGCCGACGGCGACGCGGAGGCACGCCGTGCGGGGTCACGGGCCGCAGAGTGCGGGCCGCAGATCGCAGATTGCAGGTCGCCCGGCCGCAGATCGCGAGTCGCAGGTCGCTGCGGCGATTGCGGCGCGTCGGATTTCAGCTCATTCCGACGGTTCCAGGTATATCGGAATCGCGACTTCTCGATCCTCGATCTTGGCCAGCAACCACTCCGCCCAGCCGTACTCTTCGGCCATCAGCGCGTTGATCCGCGGGCGCCGCGCTTCGCTCGGAGTCGAGCGGTAATCGGCGATCGTCGTTCCCCTGCGCAACTTGACGTCGGGGTGGTTGATCAGGCGATCGTACCAGGAGCTCGTCGGATCCATGGCTCGGATCCAGAGTTCGTGGCCATGATCGACCACCCAGACCCGTGTCGTGTGGGTCTTGCCGCCGCCGTCGGTGGTGTATAGGGTCGCGACTTCCCCTGAGAAGTTGCGCAAGCCGTAGAGTGCGCTCATGGCGAGGAGCGGGATCATCAGGAACTTTGCTGTCGACTGATTCATCGAAGACTCGCTTCGCTTTGGCGCAAATCGCGCAGTCGGGTCGATGCTGGCGGCCCGTGGGACTCAATCGGCCGAACCGCGCGCGAAGTTCAGCTTGACTGCGTAGAAAAGTCCCAGCGACGGCCGAGCGGGTACCCCGTCGACGTCGGCGACTAGCCCCTCGAACCCGTTCCGGGTTCGAGGGGCGCCGCAAGGGAAGCGAAGCTTCCCCCGCTAGGCTCGGGGGTGACCGCGGCCGCGCAGCGTGCGTTTGAGGTCCCGGTCGCTCTCACGCTCGCGGATCGCCTGGCGCTTGTCGTAGCGGCGCTTGCCGCGCGCGAGCGCGAGTTCGACCTTCACGCGCCCATCCTTGAAATAGAGCTGCAGCGGAACCAGCGTGAGGCCGCGCTCGACGACGCGGCCCGCGAGCCGCGCGATCTCGTGATGATGGAGCAGCAGTTTGCGTTCGCGCAGCGGCGCCGAGTTCGCGCGACCGGCTTGCTCATAGGCGCCGATATGCGCGTTGAGCAGGTAGACCTCGCCGCGACGGATTTCCGCGTAGGCGTCGCCGAGGCTCGCCTTGCCTTCGCGCAGCGATTTCACCTCGGGGCCGAGCAGCACCATCCCTGCCTCGAAGGTGTCGAGGATTTCGTACTCGTAGCGGGCCTTGCGATTGCTCGCGATCACCTTGCGCGAATTGTCGGCTTTGCCCATCGCTGCGAGCCCCCGGCGAGCATGGTACCCGGATGTCGCGCGGCGAGCCCGACGGCAGCGCGAAGCGTCACGCGCGGCGCATCGCGAGCCGCCGCGGTCAGCGCCGGGCGCTATCGCGAGCGGGCTTCGCGTCGCGGATGCAGCACGCGGTTGTCGATCAGCCGAACGGCCCTGCCCCGGCGACCCTCGGGCGATTCGAACCAGACCGCGAGCGCAAGCAGCGTTGGGCCCGCGAGCTTCTCCGCAACGGGACGCAGCGAGTCTGCGTCGACCAGCTCGATGTAGTCGATCCCGGCGAGCGGTGCCTTTTCGATCTCGGCGCTCGCGAGCTGGAGCAGTCGCGCCGCAGCGTGTTCACCCGACGCCACCGCGGCCTCCGCCGCGTCGAGCGCGCGAACCAGCGCGACGGCCTGGCTGCGCGCCTGCGGGTGAAGCTGAGCGTTCCGGCTCGAGAGCGCCACGCCGTCGGCCTCGCGGGCGGTCGGAGCGGCGACGATCTCCACGTCGAATCCCAGGTCGCGAACCATGCCTCGGATCACGCTCAGCTGTTGGTAGTCCTTCTCGCCGAAAACGGCGAGGTGGGGCTTCGCGGCCAGCAGCAACTTTGCGACGATCGTCGCGACCGCGCGAAAATGGCCCGGCCGCGAGCGGCCGCAGAGCGGCTGCGCAAGTTCGCCGACCTCGACCCAGCTCTGGTTCCCAGGCGGATAGATCTCGTCGCAGTCGGGCGCAAAGACCGCGTCGACACCCGCCTCTCGACACTGGCGGAGGTCTGCTTCGAGCGTGCGCGGGTAGTCGCTCAGGTCGGCAGGGTCTTCGAATTGCGTCGGGTTGACGAAGATCGAAACCCAGACGCGGTCGGCGCGCTTGCGCGCCTGCTCGATCAGCGACAGGTGGCCCGCGTGCAGCGCTCCCATCGTCGGAACCAGCGCGATCGTTGCACCGGCTGCGCGCTCGCGATCCGCGAGCGCCTGCAACTGCGAGACGCTCTCGATGACACGCATTGCGGTTACCGGTAGGTGTGCCTGGCATCGGGGAATTTCGCGTTCGCGACCTCCTCGACGAAATTTCGCGCGGCCTGCGAGGCGAGCGAGCCGAGGCTCGCGTACTGCTTGACGAAGCTCGGCGTAAAATCGCCGAGCCCCAGCATGTCGTGCATCACGAGCACCTGTCCGTCGCAGTGCACGCCGGCGCCGATGCCAATCGTGGGAATTTCGAGCTGCTGCGTGATCTCGCGCGCCAGATCTTCGGGAACGCCCTCGACAACCACGGCAAACGCACCGGCGGCCTCGACCGCCTGCGCGTCGCGGATCACCCGCTCGCGACTCTCGGGATTCCGCCCCTGCACGCGGTGCCCTCCCATGCGATGGATCGACTGCGGGGTGAGGCCGACGTGGCCCATCACGGGAATCTCGGCCGCGACGATGCGCTCGAGTGTCAGCGCGATCGCCTCGCCGCCCTCGAGCTTGACGGCATGCGCGCCGCCCTCCTTCACGCAGCGAATCGCGTTGCGGACGGCCTCCTCCGCGGAAATCTGATAGCTGCCAAACGGCATGTCGCTCACGACGATCGCCCGACGCGCGCCGCGCGCGACCAGCCGCGTGTGATAGACGACCTCGTCGAGGGTCACGGGAAGCGTCGTGTCGTGACCTTGCACGACGTTTCCGAGCGAATCGCCGACGAGCAGCACGTCGATTCCCGCCGCGTCGAAAATGCTCGCGAACGCAAAATCGTAGGCGGTGAGCATCGCGATGCGCTCGCCGCGCGCCTTGCGCTGCACGAGGGACGGAATCGTGACGCGGTGTTCGCGAGCGGCCTTGGCGGTAACGCTAGACATGGGTGCCTCCGGCTGGACGGCGCGCTCACGGCTCGGCAACAAAAACGCGCCTGCCGGAGATTTCCGGAGGCGCGGCGTCGGCCAAGCGAACCGATCCGCTGGCCACCCCGTCAACCACCCCCGTCTCGGTCCCGCTGTCGGGATCCAAGCGTCACTCGGGCGTTGCTCGGCGTCGTCTTCGTCGATCCGAGGTGCGCTGCGCACCGGGCATTCAGGACGGATCGATCCTTCCTGCTTTGATTCGCACGTTCTGTTACGCGTCGTGATGGAGTTCGCAACCTGCGACACCCCTCTCGACCGCAAAAGCTTGGGCTAGCCCAAAAGCAGTGTCAAGCGGGGGGAATCGCAGTGTCATGCGGGTGGGGTTCGCAGGGTCAAGCGGGGGGAATCGCGGTGTCAAGCGGACGGGATTCGCGCTCGAGCGGGGCTGCGACTCGCGCTGTCAGGCGGGCGTGCGATCCGTGACGTGCAACTCCCTCGCAAGCGCGAGCAACTGCGCGGGCTCGAGGCTCTCGGCGCGCGCGAGCGGCGCGATGTGGCAGCGCTCGAGCGCCGCCCGGAGATCGTCCGCGGAATGCTCGACCCCGAGCGCGCCAGCGCGCAGCGAGTTGACGAGCGTCTTGCGCCGCTTCGCAAACGCCGCGCGCACGAAGCGCTCCACCTCGCCGAGCTCCTCCGCGCGAACCGGCGGCGCAGCCAACGGCGTGATCCGAACGAACGTCGATTCGACCTTGGGAACCGGGAAGAAGCAATTGGGCGACAGCTCCATCGCCTTCGAAAACGACACCGTCAGGCCGTGCAAGACCGAAAGAGATCCATAGTCGCGAGAACCCTGCCGCGCGAGCACGCGCACGGCGACTTCGGATTGGAGCATCACCGACCAGTCCGTCAGGCGATCGCGCAGATCCAGGCACCGACGCAGCAGCGGGGCCGACGCATTATAGGGTAGGTTGGCGACCAGCCGAATGCGCCGAGCCTCGCCATCGACGCATTCCCGGAGATCAAACTCGAGCGCGTCGGCGTGAATGAGTTCGACGTTTTCGGGAAGCACAGCGTCCGCGCGCAACGCGCGAACAATTCCCGCATCGATCTCGATCGTCACGACGCGCTGCGCTTTGTGCGCGAGCGCGCGGGTCAGCACCCCGAGCCCGGTGCCGATCTCGATCGCGCAGTCGCCCGGCTCGACACCAGACAGTTCGACCAGGCGCGCGGCCAGGGATTCGTCGATGAGAAAATTCTGGCCGAGGTCGCGGCGCGCGAGCAGAGAGTGTTTCGAGAGGAAAGCCTTGACGGCGGCAGCGCTCAAAGCGGCCCGCTGCCCCTCGAAAACGCGTTGAGATCCAGCCCGTGGCAGTCGCCGCGCGCGAGCAGTCGCGCGCCGGCTGCCGCGATCATCGCGGCGTTGTCAGTGCACAGCGCAGGCGGCGGGCACGTGACCGCGAAGCCATCCGCCGCCGCCGCTTGCGCGATTTCGGCGCGCAGGCGGCGATTCGCCGCCACCCCGCCCACCACGGCGAGGCGCCGGACGCCCTGGTCGCGCAGGGCTTCGCGCGCCCGACTCACGAGAACCTCGATCGCGGCCGCTTCGAACGCTGCCGCAATGTCGGCGACGTCCGATCCCGCGAGCGCGCCGCGTTTCGCGCGGCGCTCGACCTCCAACGCGACCGCGGTCTTGAGCCCGCTGAACGAGAAATCGAATCCCGGACGATCGAGCAGCGGCCGCGGAAAGCGAATGGCCGCCGGATCTCCCGACTGCGCGGCCAGCGATACCGCGGGTCCGCCCGGAAAGCCGAGCCCGAGCAATTTGGCGACCTTGTCGAACGACTCGCCGACCGCGTCGTCGCGGGTTTCACCGAGGAGCTTGGGCGGAAGGTCGGCCTCGATGCGAAACAATGCGGTGTGGCCACCCGAAGCGAGCAGGCCGACGTAGGGCGGGCGCAGCGAGGGGTCGGCGAGTTCGGCGGAAGCGAGGTGGCCGGTCAGATGGTGGACGCCCAGCATCGGAACGCCCAAGCGATACGCGAGGGCCTTGCCAAACGACAACCCTACCAACAGCGACCCGATCAAGCCGGGCCCGGCGGTCACCGCGACCGCGCCGAGCGCCTCAGGGCCGATCGCAGCCTGCGCGAGCGCAGCCTCGACGACCGCCGAAACGGTTCGCACGTGGTCCCGCGACGCGAGTTCCGGCACGACCCCGCCGTAGGGCTCGTGGATCTCGATCTGGCCCTGAACGACGCTGGAGAGGATTTCGGATCCGCCGCGCACGACCGCCGCGGCCATCTCGTCGCACGAACTCTCGATACCGAGAATGAGGTCGGAGTTCAGCCCGTTCGCCGTTCCTGCTTCTCCTGCTCGGATTTGCAGTCGATGCACAATTCGGCCACCGGACGCGCCCGCAGCCGCTTGACGCCGATGTCCTCGCCGCAGTTCACGCACTCGCCGTATTCGCCGTCTTCGATCTTGCGAAGCGCAGTGTCGATCTTCGAGAGCAATCCCTGCTCGCGCTCGCGGAGTCGACCCGTGAACTGCAGATTGATCTCGGAAGATGCGGTGTCGATCTCGTCCGGAAAATCATCGGGGTCGAGATGAATGTCTCCCCCGAGCGCTTTGCGCTGATTGCCCTGGAGTTGCTCGCGCTGTTCCAAGAGTTGTTTCTTGAAGCGATCGAGATCCCGTTTGGTCAATCCAATCCCCTGCTGCAAGCCATCGATTTAGAGCAACCCGAGCTGCTGATTCGCCTCGGCGGCCCGATCCGAGTCGGGGTACTCGGCGAGCACGCGTTCGAACGCCTTGCGGGCAGCGGTGCTGTACGCCGGACCGAGGCGGAGCAGCGCCTCTCCTTCTCGGTAGAGAGCATCGGCTGCCTTGTTCCCGTTGGGGTAGCGCGCAACGACATCGTCGAACCGCAAGATCGCCTTCTTGTAGTTTCCCTGCTGGAAGTAACAGTCCGCGCGCCAATACGCGGCGTCATCCGCATATACGGAGGACGGATAAGTCTGCTGAAACTCTCCGAGTCGGTCAACACAGGCGTCCCATTCGCCGCTGCTCCACGTCGAGCGAGCGGCCTTGTAGGCGGCCAGTTCTTCGGAGGGCGCCGGATTGTCCTCGCCCGCGGCGTCGTTTCCGCTCGCCTCGGGGTCACCCGAATTCGCGGCGCCCGCGTCGACCCCCTCGGCCGCACCCGCCTGGCGGGCCGCGCGGGCCTCTCGAAGCGCCTCTCCCGCGCGATGCTCGGCGACCTCCAAGCGGCCGATCAGCAGCTCGGTTTCCTGCTCGAGCGCGTCGATCCGCGTAGAAAGCTCCGCGAGGCGTTCACCGGGCGCGCCGGTTCCACCGCGCACGCCGCCGCGCTTGAGGTCGTTCACGTCCCGCTGGACCTTCCGAAAATCCGCCACCGTGACGCATCCAGCGATCAACGGCAGGGCCAGAACGAGCGCCGCGTATTTCCCTTTCATCCGCTTCCCCCCTTTCGACTTTCGCCTCTCACCTCTCCTCGCTCGCCTCTCCTCGCTCGCCTCTCCTCGCTCGCCTCTCCTCGCTCGCCTCTCCCCGCTCGCCTCTCCTCGCTCGCCTCTCGCCTAGCGCCTAGCGCCTAGCGCGGATACGGCCCCCACGAGGGGCTCGTGTCATCTCCCGAACTGCTCGTCAGGCGCTCCAGATGGTTGCCGCTCGAATCGACCAGGTAGATATCCGCGCTGCCGCGGCGCGTCGAGCTGAACGCGATCTTCCGCGAATCCGGCGACCAACACGGCGACTCGTCGCTTCGGGGGTGAGAGACGAGCGGAAGATTCACACTTCCGTCCGGATCGATCAACCAGATATCGAACTGCCCACCGACGCGGTTCTGGTAGGCGATCCAGCGCCCGTCGGGCGACCAGGCGGGATTCGTGTTGTAGTTGCCGTCGAAGGTCAGCCGCGTCACGTTCAAGCCGTCCGCATCCATCAGGTAGATCTGGGGCGAGCCCGCGCGATCGGAAACGAATGCGAGCCGATTCCCGTCGGGCGACCAGCTCGGAGAGATGTCGATCACGCGATTCTGGGTGAGTCTTTTCAGATTCCTGCCGTCGACCCCGACGCGATAGATCTCCGTCGATTCGCTCGGGCTCATCACGACGGCAAGTTCGCGCCCGTCGGGTCGAAACACCGCGCGGTACTGGGGCATGTCGCCAAATCGCGAGAGAATCCGCCCCGGCTTGCCCTGACCGCGCGTCGACAAGTAGAGCATGGGACGGTTCTCATTGCGGTAGGAGGTGTAGATGATCGATTCGCCGCTCGGAGACCACGTCGGAAAATTGTTGATCGAGCGATTCGAGGTGGCCGCGCGCTGATTGCGACCGTCTGCATCCATCACGAAGATCTCGGGATTGCCGCCCCGTTTGGAGACGAATGTGAGTTCGGTACTCGACACACCGCGGATGCCGGTGAAAGCCTCGACGATGTCGTCGGCCATCCGCTTGGCGAGGATGTTCGGATCCGCGGAGGACGCCTGCCGATAGCGCCGGCGAATCTTGCGCTGACAGCCGGCGATATCCCAAACGCCAAACTCCGCGACGAATTCGGCCTGTTCGATGAACAGCGCCCCCTCGACGAAGACATCCGCGCCGATCGTCGACCACTCGGAACATTCGATGCGCGCCTGCGCGCCCAGCGCCTGCGTGACCGTCGACCCCAGGAAGGCCTTCCGATCGATCATCCGAAACAGCTTCGAGAAGTCGAGCGCGGCCGCGATGCCGTCGCGGTAAGTGTCGACGCCGGGGCCGCCCGAAAATGTCTGGAGCGCGACGCTGAACTTCTGCTCGCTGCCGCTCGTCACGACGACGCTCGGGCGTTCCTCCGCAGCGACCGACGCGGCCACTGCCGCGACGCCGAGCAGCGCGGTCGCGAAGACCGACGACGCGCGCATCAGTAGCTGTCCTCGGGCAGGAACACGAAGTTCCAGCGACCCGCTTCGGGCGGCGCCGGCAGCGGGCTCGACTTCTGGATCGCGCGGATCACGCCTTCGTCGTACCAGGGATTGCCCGACCGGTGCGACAGCCGAGGCGTGCCGCGCACCTCGCCCGACGCGCCGAGATCGACCTCGACGTGGGTTTCGAGCGCCTGCGTGCGAAACCCCGATGGCACCACCCAGTTCTTTCGCACGTGAATCTTGGCGCGCTTGAGCCAGGCCGCGACTTCGGGCGAGATCGCGATGCCGTGGGGCGAACCGGGCGATCCGATCGCGGCCGGCGCCGCCTTCGCGACCTCCGCCCGGGGCGCGTCCTCGCCCGACTCCGCGCGGAGCTGGGCCAGCACATCCTCGTAGTGCTTCTCAGGCGCAGGTGCGTGCTTCACAGCCGGCTCCTCGACAACCTTGGGCGCTACGGCCTTGGCTTCGACTTTCGGGGTGGTGGGCTCGGCGGGCAGCACGACCTTCTTCGGCTTCGGGGGCGCCGGGGGTTTTGCGGGCGCAGGCTTCGCGACGGGAGCCGGTTTCGCAGGCAAAGCCGCCGCTGCGGGGCGCGCGGACGTCGGCGCGGCGATCAGCTCTACGGCGACCACGCCGCGCGGCAGGCTGATCCGCGACTTCGGCGAAAAACCGAAGGCCGCGATCAGCGCGAGATGCGCGATCGCCGAGACCGCGATCAAACGGCGCAACTCCCGGCGCTGAAGGCCGCCGAGTTGAATCGAAATCCCTTGGCTGCTCGTCACGCTGCACGCCCCGATTCACGCTCAGCTCTCAGGCTCCGTCACCATCCCGAGTTTCGTGGCGCCCGCCTCTCGGGCAGCCGCCAGAGCTTTGACGACGTATCGGTAGGCGACGTTCTCATCGGCTCGCAGAAAAATCTCTTTGCTGTCGCGGCCCTCGAAGATCGCCGCCAGCTTCTCAGCGAGTTCCGCTGCGGCGACTTCGCTGCGTCCCAGGTGGTATTTGCCCGCCTTGTCGACCGTCAGCACCAGCGGCTCGTCCTGGATGCGAAGTTGCTGGGTGGTGGTCTCCGGCAGATCGACGTCGACGCCCTGCTGCATCATGGGCGCCGTCACCATGAAGATGATCAGCAGAACCAACATCACATCCACGAAGGGCGTGACGTTGATCTCGGATCGGGGTTGCAGCAGCGCCACGCAGAGACCCCCTCAGTCCGCGACCACTGCGGGTGGGTCCTGTTTCGCGGTCGCCAGCTGTCGGAGATCGCCCTCGTACTCGGCGCCAAAGAGATCGATCGCAGCCGTCAGCCGCCGCATTTCGCCAACGAAGTAGTTGTAGAAGATGGTGGCGGGGATTGCGGCGAACAGGCCGACTGCGGTGGCGATCAGCGCCTCCGCGATTCCGGGCGCCACCACCGCGAGGCTCGCGCTGCCGGCGCGGCCGATACCTTGAAACGCGTTGATGATTCCGATCACCGTCCCGAACAGCCCGATGAACGGCGCCGCGCTTCCGGTCGTGGCGAGAAACGCCAAGCCGCGCTCGAGCCGCAGCGCTTCGCGAGAACTCGTCCAGGCGATCTGACGCGCAAGTGCCTGCAGGTGAGCGTCCGTGAGCGCCTCGATCACCGACTTTCCGCTGAAGCGCGCCATGCGATTGATCTCGCCATACGCCTCGAGAAAGATCGCCGAAAGCGGGCCGCGATCGAGATCGCGAGCCGCCTCATGGGCGGCGTCGAGCGATCCCTCGTGATAGACCTCGAGGAATGCCTCGCTATCCTGCTCGGCGTGTCGCAGTTCGCGCCACTTGAACGCGATCACGCTCCACGAAACGACCGAAAGTATCAGCAGCAGTAGGAGGACGAGTTGAACGAGCCAGCTCGCTTGCCAGATCAGCGCAAGCGCATCCAGGCTCGCGAGACGCCCCCCCATAGCCGTCCCGACGATAAAATTCATTTCCACACTCGTATAAGAGCGGTGCGAGTCTAGGTAACGCCCGCTGGGAGTTCAACACAACTCCCGCGACACAAGGAGTCGTGATGCAGATCACCGTTGAAACCAAGTACGCGGTCGAGGCGCGCACAGCAATGCTCGTACTTCCGATCCCGAAGCTCGAGAACGCCCAGTGGCGTCCGTCGCCCCGAATGGCCGCCGTGGATCGAGCGCTGGGCGGGCGGATCGCAGCGGTGATCGCCAGTGGCGATTTTCGCGGCCGGTCGACTGAATCGCTGACCCTCTACCCCGCCGGCGAGATTCCGGCCGAGCGAATCCAGTTGCTCGGACTGGGCGAGGAAGGAAAACTCGACGCCGAGGTCTTGCGCTGCCTTGCCGGGCGCGCGGTCGACGCCGCTCGGGGCCGGCGCGCCGCCAATTTCGCGATCTGCGTGCCGCGCGTGCCGAGCCTTCGGCTCGCGCAAGTCACCCGGGCTTTGGCGGAAGGCGCCGTGCTCGCGAGCTATCAGTTCGACAGCTATCGCGAGCGCGACAAGGACGCGGCTCCGTTTGCAAAGCGCGCCTCGCTGCTGATCGAGCGATCCGCCGAACTCAAGGCAGCGCGCGACGCGAGCCGAGCCGGCGTGATCGTCGCGCAGTCCCAGAACCTCGCGCGCCAGCTCTCGAACGAGCCCGCCAACGCGCTTCCCCCGGCCGAGCTCGCCAACGCCGCCAAGCGCGTGGCGCGAGAGGTCGGGCTCGCCGTGCAGGTGATGGCGGTGGCCGAACTCACGAAGCGGCGCATGGGCGGAATTCTCGCGGTGGGCGGGGGCAGCGCGAACACCCCGCGCCTGATCGTGCTCGACCACGACCCGCGATCCCGCCGCAGCGCAAAGCGCACGCAGGGCCGGACCGGATCTTCGCGCCGACTGCCGACGCTCTGCCTCGTCGGCAAGGGAATCACCTTCGATTCGGGCGGCATCTCGATCAAGCCGGCCGCGGCGATGGACGAGATGAAGCACGACATGTCCGGCGCCGCCGCCGTGATTGGCGCGCTGCGCGCCTGCGCGCTGCTGAAGCTGCCGATCCGCGTGGTGGGAGTGATCGCAGCGGCCGAGAACATGCCGAGCAGCACCGCCTACCGCCCCGGCGACGTCGTGACCACGATGTCTGGAAAAACCGTGGAGGTTTTGAATACCGACGCCGAGGGTCGCGTCGTATTGTCCGATGCGCTCCACTACGCCCGCACGAAGTACCGGCCCGATGCGATCGTGGACCTCGCGACGCTCACGGGCGCGTGCGTGGTTGCGCTCGGAAAATGGGCGAGCGGGCTTTTCGGCAATCACGCGGGCCTCATCGAGGCCGTGCGCGCCGCGGGCGAAGCGACCGCGGAGCGGGTCTGGCCGATGCCGCTCTGGGACGCGCACCGCAAGGCGGTTCGCAGCGACGTTGCCGACATCAAGAACACGACAGGCCGCGACGGTTCGTCTTCGACCGCCGCGGCTTTTCTCGCAAACTTCGTGGGAGAAACGCCGTGGGTCCATCTGGATATCGCTGGAACGGCCTGGGACTCCACGCCCTCCGCCTATCTCAAGAAGGGAGCGACCGGCGTGGGCGTGCGGCTGCTCCTGGAGCTACTGCAGGGTTGGAAGGACAAGCACATCGTTTGACGACCCTGCAGGCGCCACCTAACCTCCCGCCCTCCCAGACTTTCACAACCTCCCGCCCTCCCATACTTTCACAAGATGGCATTGACACTTTCACAAGATGGAATCGACAAGGAGAACGTTCGACCATGATTCGCTCGCAGATCGCGCAGCATCTCGTTCGATTGCTCATCGCGGCCGCGCTCGCAGCCGTGCTCGTCCCGGCGAGTGCGCTGGCTGGCGACGCCGAAAAAGGCAAGGTGCCCTACACGGCCAACTGCGTTTCCTGCCACGGAGAATCCGGCAAGGGTGACGGTCCGGTAGGACTGGTCCTGCAGCCGCCGCCGCGCGACTTCTCGGTCGCCGAATTCAAGTTCGACGCCAACGCAAACGGCAAGCCCGGCGAGGACGCCGACCTGGTCCTGGTGATCACGAAGGGCGCGGGCGCCTTCGGCGGCAACCAGATGATGGCGCCCTGGGGCGGCCTACTCTCCGACGAGGACATCAATAACCTCGTCGCCTACATCCGCACGCTCAAGAAATAGCGGAATCTCTCAGAAGACGAGGCGGGGTCGCTGACTGCGGCCCCGCCTTGCCTCTTTGACCGCCAGCGATCGCGATTCGCAGCGTCTGCTACGGTTCCTCGCGGTTTTGCCAGCGCATCCGCTTCGACGACAGCATCAGCCGCGCGACACTTCCGCGGAGCCGCGCGGAGCTTGGGGAATTCGAGCGTGAGTTCGCTCAAATCGAAGGTCTCCGACGACGTCCCCGATTCCAAGCGCGAATCGGCGCTGGTTCCCAGGACTTCCTCGTCCGATCGAGCTCTCGAGCTGCCCGACGCGCTGTCCGCCTACATGGCCCAGCTCGCCCATTACGCGCCGATTTCGCGCGAGGAAGAACACGCACTCGCGGTGCGTTGGGTCGAAGACGGCGACGAGGATGCCGCGCGCCAGCTGGTGCTCGCGAATCTGCGGCTCGTGGTCAAGATCGCGATGGAGTATCGGCGCGCCTGGTCCAGTGTTCTGGATCTGATCCAGAGCGGCAACGTCGGACTGCTCGAAGCCGTTCAGCGCTTCGACCCCTACCAGGGCGTGAAGCTCACCTCCTACGCGGTCTACTGGATTCGCGCGTTCATCCTCAAGTACATCATGGACAACTTCCGCACGGTGCGACTCGGGCGATCCCGGGCTCAGCGCAAGCTCTTCTTCCGACTCAACAAAGAAAAGCGTCGGCTCGAACTCGAGGGTTACGAGGTCGAACCCAAGCTGCTCGCGGAGCGCCTCGAAGTGACGGAAGCGGACGTGATCGACATGGATCAGCGCATGTCGCAGGGCGATCTCTCGCTCAACGCTCCAGCGCGCAGGGACGAGCCGGGTGCGGAATTCGGCGACTTCGTGGCCGCGCCTGGCGATAGCGCCGAGAAGGCCGTCGCAGACTCGGAACTCCGCCGCGTCTTCCAGGAGAAGATCGGGGAATTTTCCGCGGGGCTGGGTGAGCGCGACCGAACGATCGTCGAAAAGCGCATCCTCGCCGAAGAGCAGAAGACGCTGCAGGAACTCGCGGATGAATTCGGCGTGTCTCGAGAACGCGTGAGGCAGCTCGAACAGCGGCTCGTCGACCAGCTCCGCGAGTACATGAAGGCGAACCTCGTCGACTTCGAATACTACGCGCCGGATGCGGGCGAATGAGCGCCGCGCAATCGACGAGCCGTGACCGCCGTCGGGTGCTGGTTTCCGGACGCGTGCAGGATGTCTGGTTTCGGGCCTCGACCGCGAAGCGCGCGGCCGCCGTGGGCGCCGACGGTTGGGTGCGCAACCTCGCCGACGGGCGCGTCGAAGCCGTCTTCGAAGGCACGCCCGAAGCCGTGGCCGCGATGCTCGATTTCTGCTCGCGGGGCCCCGAGCTCGCGCACGTCGATCGCATCGAGGTGATCGAAGAGCCTCCGGAGAGCCTCGAAGGCTTTCGGATCCGCTGACCTCCCGCGCCGCTCGGCGACTGTCACCCCCGGGGGATCGATGGACTCGGGTAAAGGCCGCCCGCGGCACTGCCGAAAAACCCGACGAGATGACCCGACTCGGCAAACCCATGCTCTTTTGCCCGCCCCACCCGCCGATCGCGCTCGGGCAGCGCGCCGCGATTTCGATCGGCCGCAGCCGCGGCTGCGAGCTGAGACTTCCCGGCAGCGACGCTTCGCGGCGCCACGCGGAGATCACGGGCGGACCGGAGGGTTTTACGATCACCGATCTCGGCAGCACCAATGGCACGTATGTGAACGACAAGCCGATCCAGAAACACACCCTGCAACCGGGCGATCGAATCGAGATCGGCAACAGCTTGATCACGTTCTGCCAGGTCGGCGGCGGACTCGAGAACCTCGGCGCGGAGAGCGATCGCGAGCTGACCGTCCAGCTGGAGCGGCCGGCCGCAGGGCAGGTCTTCGAGGGAGATCTCGCCGAGATTCCGCCGTTTGCGGTGCTTCAAATTCTCGAGATGGGAAACAAGAACGGACTCTTGAGCTGCAACTCCCACCAGGCACCGGGTCGGCTCTGGCTCGCGAACGGCCAGCCGATCCACGCCGAAACCAAGCGCCACTCGGGATTCGACGCAGCCGTCGAGATCGTCAATTCCTCTGGCGGCCGTTTCACCTTCCAACCACTGGTCGAGCTTCCCGAGCGCACGATCCAGGCCTCGGTTACGGAACTGCTTCTCGAAGCTGCGCGGCTGCTCGACGAGGGGCTCGCGTAGCCGCTTCCGACGGGAACTCGGCGAGAATCGCCGCGCGCAGCGCCTGATCGACCCCGTCTGTATCGGTACCCAGAACCGCGAGAAATGCCTGATCGGCGGCGATCCCGGTCGCCAGCATCGCGAGCAGTCGCGCGCGCGCGCCGCGATCGGTCCGCTCCGCGATCCAAAGCGCGGCCGCCGCAGACTCCAGGTACGCGGCCTTCGCGCTTGCGTCATCGAGACCCGCAAAGCTCGGCGCGAGATCCCGCAGCGGTATCCAGCTGCCCGCCTCGATCGCGTTGCGCAGCGCCGTTCGCTCGCTGTGGGTGAGCGCCTTGCGCCGGAGTGACGCGCGCTCGGACATCTCGGCGAGGCCCTCGTTCAACCAATAGGGGCGATCGCCGCCGGTCTGCTCGCGAAACACCGCGTGTGAATACTCGTGATAGAGCAGTGCGCGCAGCTCGCCCGCAGGATGCGCGGCCGACACCACGTGGATGCGACCGTCGAAAAAACCCACCGTCTGAAACGAAAAACGGTGACGGTGTGCGTGCAGGTAGGCGGCCTTGCCATAGAAGACGACGCCCATCGACTCGTCGGGAAGCGCGCCGAGCCCGTCGCCGACGGTGGCGCGCGCCTCGTCGAGATAGCGCAGCACGATCTGCGCGTAATCGGGCGAGGCCTGCGCGAGCTCAGGATCGTACTCGACGCGGAAGTGCGCGTTGGAAAGCCCCTGCCAGGGACCCGCCTCGCGGCCGCCGGTGGAGTCTGCCAGGCGCGCTTCGTCGTCGAGCGCGCGCAGTCGGCGACGCGCCGATTGGCGCCACGGTTCGAGATCGTCGCCCGCAGCGGCGAGAAACGCCTCGAGATGCACGCGCGCCGAGTCGTAGCGGCCGCGCTGGCGATCGAGCAATGCGAGGTACCAGTGCGCGATCGCTTCGCCAGGCGACTCGCGCAGCACGGAATCCAACGCGGCGGATGCGCGCGCCGTTTCGCCGCGCCGCAGATCGTCGACCGCGCCGCGGATCAAGCGCTCGGTGCGGGCCTCCGAGGCGTTGAGCGCTGACCCGGATACCGGCTCGTCACCCAGCGGGCTGGCCCAGAGATCGCCCAATTCGCGCTGCTCGCCGCGCGCGCTCTCCGGAACGCCCGAAGCATCGTCGGTGATGTGGGTGACGCCGCGCTCATCGATCCAGCTGTAGGCTTCCGCCCAGCTCGGGCTCGCCGCAAGCGCGAGCCACGCGGCGCCGGCGATCAGGCTGGGCGAGAGGCGGGCCATCTCCGGCGTTTCGGAACAGCGTCAGCGCGTCTTGACTGCTTCGGCGGCGAGATGCGCGAGTTCGGGCAACACGAGCTTTTGCATCGCGAGCTCGACCGCGCCCCGCGAGCCCGGCAGCACGAAGACCACGCGGCCCGACGCGAGCCCCGCGAGTGCGCGCGAGAGCAACGCCGCGCTGCCGATCTCCTGGTAGGAGAGCGCCCGAAAGAGTTCGCCGAATCCCGGCACCAGCCGATCGAGCAGCGGCTCGACGGCTTCGGGCGTGACGTCGCGCGGCGCCACGCCGGTGCCCCCCGTCAAGATCACCGCGGCGACATCGTCGCGCGCCAGCAGCGCGTTCAGCGTCGCCGAAATTTCCGCGGGTTCATCCTTTGCGATCACACGCGCGACGACCGGATGCCCGCTCGCCTCGAGCAGCTCGGCGACCCGCGCACCGCCCGTGTCCGTCTCGAGCGTTCGCGTATCGCTCACCGTGACGACCGCCGTCGGTATCCGCGCGGGTGCGCTCTTGCGGTGATGGTGGTCGCGAGATGCGGGATTCGTTTCAGTCATGGTCGCGGCCAGATCCTACATTCAATTTGGAAGAGCGCCCGCGCCCACTGTTACAGGCTCTGGCCGCTTCGCGGCAGCAGCGACGCGGCCGTCGCTCCGCTCACTTCGGAATGAACGCGATCGAGTCTCTGTCGCTGCCGTCTGCTGAAATCGACCGATACTTCTCGGTGTTGTTGACGATGCCCGAGCAGCTCGTCGAGTTGCAGCTGAGACCTCCGTCCGCGGTATTCGTCGGGCTTCCGGTCGCATCCGACACCACCGAGGTGACGCGAGTGCCCGCGCAGATCGGAATGCGATGAGCCGTCATGTCGATCGAGCCCGGGTCGATGATGTGGCCCGTGATCGCGTGAGAGACCTTCGCGTTGTTTGCCAGGCTCTGGCCCTTCCCGATCGTGACGATCTTGGCCTGCGGCCAGGTGTTGGAGCATGTCGCCGGCGTCGGTGTGGGTGTGAGTGTGGCGGTCGGTATCGGCGGGCCGGTCGGTGAAGGCGTGGTCGTCGGTGTCGGCGGTATGGCCGTGGGCGTGGCATCCGCACCCGCGTGGCTCGCGAATCCCAGGAAGGTCGTCAGACCAAACGCGAGCGCGGCTGCAAACCAACTTCGAACGGTTGAACTCAGATGGATGTATCGGGCCGGCATTCTAGAATCCTCCGCTAAAGATCCTCGCGCGATGCTCGCCGAGCGATCGTCGTCACCATTTTTTCGCGAGGCGACCTTTCGCGAGGCGACGTTTCGCGAGTCGATCATTCGCGAGGCAATCGATCCCTCGAGCTGCGCGGGCGCGAGTGCCGCGTCCACATTGGAGAAGGTCGATGCGGGCTACGCATCGCTGCTTTTCCGCTCGCTGCAGTTCAGTGTATTCCCGGCCGGAACTTGCAGTCAATCGGTTTTCGAGTGGCTGCAGGAAACGCCGCAGCGCGCTCCCGGAGTAATTCAGAATGCCGGTACGCCAGCGCGGAGAGGCTAATGCGGCGCTCCTGCAACGCTTTTTGCCGTGCGGGCTGAGATCCCAACGACTTTCCAACCGTTGTTCCCCACCTCACCGCTAGGGGAAAACGTGGGTGAAAGCGGCGGCTTCAGGTTCGATGCATGACTACTCTAGGAATGGAGGAGCAAGAGATGCACTTGCCTCCGCGCCGCACCTGCTCAAACACAGCGTCTGGCTGTCGGCGTCACACGCCGCTTTCTCCAGCTTCCCCTGCGCCTTCCACGCGTCGATGTCCGGCTTGATCAGGGTCGTGACTCCTCCCGCGCACTGCAGCGGGCTGTAACCAAGACCGCGGCAGACCTCTACGCCAACCTTGATGGCCGCCTGGAGAAACTTCACGCCGCACTGGTCGACCGTCTTCACCACGTCTTTGCAGCCCTTCGCGACGGCCTTGCACGCGCGTATGCAGTTTCTCTCGGGGAGGCTGGCGATCAGATCGAAGAGTTCGGCGTCGGAGCTGTAGCCCGGAGCGATGCAGGTCGCCGTCGCGAGCTCGAGGGGAGTCGGCTCTTGGGCTTGTACGGCTGAGGGAAGGAGTAGAAGCAACGCGCACGCTGCGAGTCTCCGAATCATATCGACGTCTCCTTGTCGGTCACATCTGCGGGTGGTCTGGCGGACGCCAGTGTACGACGCGCAATCAGAACCGGCCAACGAAGACGTGTCGATGTGCAGAGCGAGCAGATTGCGGGTGGCGAGTGTCGGGCCGCGGGTCAGGAGTTTGCGGCAGCTCGAACCATCACGAAAGTCAGCATTGCAACGAACGACACCAGAGCAATCCGCGCGCAACGCCATGTAGAACGCCGCGACCCACTACGGGCGGTCGTCGAC
Source organism: uncultured Spirochaetales bacterium (assembly GCA_964494795.1). Lineage (GTDB taxonomy): Bacteria > Myxococcota_A > UBA9160 > UBA9160 > SMWR01 > JACZVU01. Next base: position 20,715 of record CAZBSV010000173.1, read on the forward strand.
CCAGTACTCGCCGTCGCTCGCGACTTCTTTCTTCCAGATCGGGACGCATTGCTTGAGGGTGTCGATCGCGTAGCGGCAGGCCTCGAAGGCTTCGGCGCGGTGGGGGGCAGCCGCAACGACGACGACCGCGATCTCGCCGATTTCGAGATGGCCCGCGCGGTGGGCGATTGCGACCCGCGCGTCGGGCCAGCGCTCGGCGGCCTCGCCTGCGATGCGCTCCATCTCGCGCTCCGCCATCTCTGGGTACGCTTCGTATTCGAGGTGGCGGATGTCGCGACCCCGCGCGCGGTTTCGCACCGCGCCGATGAAGCTCACGATGCCCCCCATGCCGGGCCCGGACACCCGCGCCACCACCTTTCCGACGTCGATTGGGCCGTCCGAGAGCGAGCAGGTCCCCGCCCCACCCGACACCGGAGGCAGAAACGCGATCTCGTCGCCGTCGCCGAGTTCCGCGTCGAGCGAGCGGATTTCGAGGTTCACGCAGAGCGCCAAGCGGTCCGCAAACGGCGCGATCGCGGGGTGTTCGTCCAGCAACAACCCCCACACGTCGCGCGCGGTGGCACCGTCCGCGAGCGTGAGGGAGAGCTCCTTCGCGCCCACCGCCTCGCGCAGCGCGCCGAAAAGCTTTGCGCTGATCTGCATGCCCAGACCCTACTCTGTGCGGGATAAAAGCTCAAACCTGTGCGGGATAAAAGCTCAAACCTGGCGGGATAAAAGCTCAAACCTGTGCGGGATAAAAGCTCAATCGAGCGCCTGGGTTCGTTGACGCAGAATTGCCGACGGCTCTAAACTGATCGCGGGAGGGAGATGCCATGGCTGCTCGCCGAAAATCCGCGACGCGCAACAAAAGCGTGCGAAAGAAGACTGTGAAGAAGAAGGCGACCCGGAGGCAAGGCGCCGCAAAGAAGACGACGCGCAAGAAGGTCGACCGGAAGACATCGAGCCACAGACAGACCGCCGCCAGGAAGACCGATCGCAGGAAGGCCGGTCGAACCAAGACCGCCCGCAAGAAGGCCGTGCGAAAGAAGGCGCCCCGGAAGCAGGGCACGAACACGCGGCGCGCTCGCAAGAAGTCGACGCCCCGGACGACCGCCGCGCGGAAACCCGCGCGGAACAAGACCCTGCGCAAGCAGACCGCCAGGAAGAAGACGCCGAGAGGAAAGGTCGCTTCGCGCAAAGCCATCCGCGCGAAGGCCGCACGCAAGGCGGCCGCGCGCAAGAAGCTGGCTCGAAAGGCGGCCGCACAAGAGGCTGCGCCGAAGCAAATCGAAAGCGCCAAGTCGAGCGCGAGCCTGCCTCGGAGCCCCGCGCAGACGCCGCCGACGCTGGCAGCCGGGCGCTCGAGAGAAGTCGGGGTCGTGACCCACTACTTCCCGCAGGTCGACGCGGCCGTGGTGGCGGTGGGCCCGGGTGAACTCCACACCGGAGACACGGTGCACTTCCGCGGACACACCACCGATTTCTATCAGACGCTCGATCGGCTGGAATACGACCACCAACCGATCAAGGTCGCAAAACCCGGGCAGCAGATAGGCGTCCACGTGTCTCAGCGCGTTCGCGAGGGAGACATCGTCATGCTGATCGTGTAAGCGGACTCGAGCGAGGTGTCGTCCTGCGGATCGCGTGCGCGACCCAGCTCGAGGCGTCATCCCGCGAATCGCGTGTGCGACCCAGCGCGAGGCGCGGCCCAGCGGAACGCTGGCCCCTATCCGGCGGTGCTGCTCGCCCCTCCCTTGGTGTCGCCCTTCGCGACGACGGCCTTGAGGGAAGTTGCGGACTTCGAGCTCGAAGCGCTGCCCATGCTGATCTTGCCGGTGATCATCGCGCCCTCTTCGATCACGATCGAAGGCGTCTGGATGTCGCCCTCGACCCTCGCGCTCTTGTGAAGCACGACCTTCGATTCGGCCACGATGTTGCCGTGGACCGTGCCGCTCACGACGACGGTCTTCGAGCGGATCTCGGCGTCGATCTCACCGCTCTCTCCGACGATGAGGGTGTTCTCGCTGGTGATCTCGCCGTTAAAACGACCGTCGATGCGGACGGTGTCGCGGAAGGAGAGCTTGCCTTCGAACTCCGAGCCCTGATCGATGAATGCGGTGAGGCCGCCCGAAGCGCTTGAACTCGAGGATGAGGACGTACTGGAACGCGACTGACCCTCATAATCCGTTTCGCGACCCCCACCGAACGCCTTGATTGCCATCTGCGATTCCCCCTCCCCATGCGCGTGCACCGCGTGTCGGCTGGATCGGCGCACGAGCTGAAAGACTTGAGTGAACCGCCCCCCCCTCCTATGCGGGCGGGTCGTCGATCCCGGATAGGACGTGGATCACAATCCAGCATTGCGCGCATGCTGGATCCATTCCGCGTGGAGGGGCATCGAGCGCGCGTAGAGGGGTATCGAGCGAACTCCCGCGCGCGCGGGGTGCTAGAATGCTCGCCCCATGTCTGCCGCTTCGAGCGCTTCGCCGGGCCTGCTGAGCCGCAGCCTCGAGAGCGGTCGCATCCACTCGGGCTATCTGCTCTCCGGCCCCGGATCG
>CAZBSV010000174.1:0-39064 GCA_964494795.1 uncultured Spirochaetales bacterium
ACATGGTGTTTGAGCCCGATCGCCCCCCGTCGCCGCCCCCGAGCAACTCTCCGCGCATTCAACCCGCGCATTCAACCCGCGCAATCCCGTTAGCGGATCGGCCCCGGCTTCGAGATCTGCTCGAGCAGATCATTATTCCACTCGCCTTCGACGTTGACGTGTGCGGCCGCGCCCTTGAGCACCGCATCGATCAGGTTGTGATTCAGGTACACGTAGAGGCCGGGTTGCTGGAAGGTGTAGAGCGCCGCACCCGCGGAACCGCCCGCGATGAACCAGGTCTCCAGATTGGTTTGCGGTGCGTCGTTGAACGAACCAGACTGCCAGACGTAATCGCCGTGGCCGCCGATCAGATGCGGCCGCGTATCGCGGTTGGCCTGCGAGTGGATGAACAGCACGCTCTCTCCGACTTTCGCGGTCAGCGCGTTCTCGCCCGTGAGCGCGCCAACGGCGCCGTTGAAGACGACATGGCTCGGCTCGTTGGTCTTCATCACCTCGAGCGTTTCCGGCATCGCGGTTCCCGGCGAGTCGAACTTCTTGTACTTGCCGTCTGGGCCCTTCGGAATGTAGAAATCCTGCTCGCCGATGTAGTAGGCGCGGTCGTAGTGCAGCGGCTTGCCGCTTCCATCCTTCAAACCGTCTCGCGGCAGCACCATGATCGCTCCATTCATGCCCTGCACGACGTGGTAGGGGATCATCGGCCCACCCGGCGCGCAGTGGTAGACGAACACGCCGGGCTTCGTCGCCTTGAAGCGGATCGTCGCCGTTTCGCCCGGCGCGACGATCGTCAGACCCGCTCCCCCGAGCGCGCCCGTCACGGCGTGCAGGTCGATGTTGTGGCTCATGATGTTCGTCGACACGCCTTCCCAGCCCTCACTGCTGTGCACGCCCTCGGCCGCCTCCTTCGGATTGCTGAGCGTGAGTTCCACGTAGTCGCCCTCGTGAACCACGATGATCGGACCCGGCACGCTGCCCATGAACGTCAGCGCCTGGACGGTCGTGCCGAGCGGATCGATCACCAGTTCCCGCTCTCGGACCACGAGTTCGACCTCGACGATCTTCGGGGCTCCATCGGCTTGTTGGGTGTGCGTCGGAAGCAGCGGGGGCCTGACCATCAGTTGCTTGACGCGTTTCAAGCCAGCGGCCTGCGACGGCTTGTCGGCGTGCGCGGGAATTGCGCTGATCGCGATTGCGGATGCGAGAAATGCGTACAGTAGCCGTTTCATCGTGCCTTCCTTTTGAAGTGCCATGCGTTACGTCGATACAAGACTCGTGCGCGTGCACGAAATCCCTGGGGCAAATACCAGGGTCCGAGGGTCGCCGGCCGACTCCTTTCTATTCATCCAGTAGCGCGATCGCGGCCTCCTGCACTTCTTCCAGCGGCGACCCGGTGAAATACAGCGCACGCGTCCGACCGCGCTTGTCGAGCAGGTAGATCTGCTGCGAGTGGGAATAGAGATACGAGCGGTCGACGAACGCCTTGCCGCTGTTGTACTCGTTGCTCACCTCGATACCGTGGCTCGGCGCGTGTTTCAGCAGGAAGAGGCTCGCGATCCGATCGATTTCTTCGCGACTTCCCGTCAAACCGATGAACCGCGAGTCGAAGCGCGCAAGATACTGCTTGAGGTGATCGGCGGTGTCATTTTCGGGATCCACCGACACGAAAAGAATCTGCACGCCATCGGACGCGGTTCCCAGGCCGCGCGCGAGCGACTGGAGGTGTGCGAGCGTGGCTGGGCAGACGTCGTGACAGCTCGTGTATCCGAAATACAGCAGTACCACCTTGCCGCGGAATTCGGACAGGCTCACCTCGCGGCCGAGGCTGCTGGTAGCGGAAAACTCGCCTCCGATCCCATCGTGGATCGGGAGCGGGTTTTGACCAGTCGCCTGCGCGCTCCCGGCAATCAAGAGCGACGCGATCAGGGCTGCAGGTGCTCGACGGCTGGATTGCACGAGGGGGCTCCCTTCAATAACAGACGATTTGCGGTCCGGTTCCCGGAAAGAAGAGTAGCGGCCGCTCTTCGATCCTCAGGATCAATGCCTTCGCGTCCGAGCCGCTGCGAATGATCCAGCTTTGTTCGCGCCGCCCCACGTGCGAAAGCCCGGCTGCATCGAGGGCGTGCCGGTCGAACTCGAAGCTGGCGCGGTAGAGGTCGCTCCCCTGAGCTTCAATGCGGATCGAATCGAGTCGGTATTCAATCTGTGGATAGCTGGCGCGAAGCCTCGAAACCCACGCGAGCAGCGAAGCTGGGTCGAGGAGCGTCTCGCCGTCGAGAACGAGTTCGAATGGCGGCTCGGCGAGTAGGCCGTTCAGGGTCGTCGCCTCGACGGCCGCATTCTCGAGGATCGAAAACCAACCTTCGATCAGTGATTCGATGCGGTCCTCGAGCTCGCTCGGCAGCGTCGCGAATGCTGCGGGATCCGGATCTGCAGTCGCCCGCAGCTCGCCGCCGGCGGCTCCCGCGCCCAGCGCGATGAATGCCGCGAGCAGTGAGGCGAGTCGCGAAATCGGGATCGAATGGGTCGCCACGCTCATTGCCTCAGGATCGTTCCAAATGCGCGGTGAAGCGCGGGCCGATCGGTGCGAAATTCGCAATTTCTTCCAGGCTGGTACCCGCCGCCCAATCTCGGATGTGCTCGTTGAGCCGGGTCCACGAATTATGCAGCGGGCAAGGATCCGCGGCATCACACTGCCCCCAGCCGAACGCACAACGCCCTTGCGCGGGGTAGGCGTCGACCGCCGAGAGGATGTCGATGAACGCGATCTGGCTGGGCGCGCGGGAGAGCGTGAAGCCTCCCCCCTGTCCCTTCTGTGATTCGAGCAGATTGGCGAGGACCAGGCGGCGCAACACTTTCGAAAGATAGTGGGCGGGTATGCCCGTCGCGTGCGACAGGTCGACGGCGCGAACCGGCTGGCCCCCAGGCGCCGTGGCCAACCACGCCATCGCGCGCATTGCGTACTCGGCGGTTTGAGATAGGAGCATCCGTATCCTCGCGGCCCCGCTGGGAGCTCGTCGCCCATCACGCTCGCTCGTGCCACCAGCGCTCCAGCTCCGGTAGGAAATACCGGAGCCGCTGCTTCTTGAATTCGCGCTCACTGAACAGCACCGTGTAGTCGTCGAGGCCGGTTTCACGCGAAAGCTCGCGCGCGATCTCGCGGCAACTCTCGCGACTCGGCCCGTGGAGCATGCTGTAGAGCGTGTAGGGAAAGTTCGGAATCGGATTCCGCGCATAGCAGTGGCTGACTTCCGGGGCCTTCGCGAGGCATTCGCCCGCGGCCTGGATGTCGCCGTCCGCGACCCGCCAGACCACCATGCCGTTTTCCTTCACGCCGAGCTTTCGGTGGCGCAGCGTTCCGACGTACCGGCGCAGCGCACCGCCGAGGTGGCGCTTCGCAAAATCGATCAAATCGGCTGCGCTCGCGTCGATGCCGCGCGCGAGTTCGTCGAAGGGCCGCTCGATCAGCGGAAGCGGAGTTTGCAGCGCGCGGAAAAAATCCGCCTCGCGAGGGCCGACTTCGACGCTCTGCGCGCTCGAGGCCTTTGCGACGTCAGTTCGATTCGTCAGGCTGTCGGGGTCGAAATTCACGCCGATCTTGAAGACGTGCGTACGGCACAGCGCGTGGAAACCATCTACGCCCGCCTCTTTTGCGAGAAGATCCAGCGTTCTCTCGAGTGGCATCTCCGGCGGTACCGCGATCGTGAACCAGAGGTTGTAGGGGTGGTCGCGCAGATAGTTGTGGCTCACGGTCGGGTGTGCGTTCACGATATCGGCAACCGCCTCGATGCGCGCCTCGGGGATCGATCCGGCCGCAAGCGCGCTGCTGTAACCGAGCAAGCCACCCTCGAGCACCGCGGAGATCTCGCGCAGGATCTTTTCGCGCTCGAGTTCGCGCAGCTCCTCGATCACCGCCCGCTCGCTGGTGCCGAGCGCATTCGCGATCGACGCGAACGGGCGCGGTTCGAGCGGAACCCCCGCCTGGATCGCGCGAATCAAGGCCTTTCGATCTTCTGCGGACGACAGCATTGCGTGATGACCTCACTTTCCTGGCGCTTGAACGCCTCTCAGAGTCCGATCCGAAACGCCCGCCAGACGCCGAAGATCCCAGAGGGCGAACGCAGCTCCACGCTGTCTTCGATCTCGCGGGTCGCAGCGTTGACGAGCAGAAGTTTGTCATCCGCGTTGGCGCTGACGAGCACGTGCGAGCCGCGCGGAGTGAAGTCCATGTGATAGATGCGGCGGCCGACGCGCAGGGTGTCGCTGACCGCGAGGCGTTCGACGTCGATCACCTGCACGAAGGCGTCGTCCTGCTCGCCCGAAAAGCTCACCCAGACTTCGCGCTCGGTCGGCGATCGCACCGCGTACACGGGGTGTCCGCGCAGCGGAATCGAGCGGACGAATTGCCAGCTCGCGCGATCGAGCACCGCGAGGCGGTCCTCTCCGACGAGCGGAACGAAGATCCATTTGCCGGCGACCGCCCACGATGCCAGGTGCGGCAGCTTGACGGGCATCGCCTTGTCGTATTCGCGAGCCGGATCACGCAGCGAGACTTCACGAATCCCCGCTTCCGGATCAGCGAGATCAAGCACCGAAACGCGATCGGATTCCATGTGGCCAACCACGTAGTAACGCCCATCCGGGGTGATCATCGCGTCGTAGGGGTTCCTCTGGCGCGTCTTGATCCGGTGATCGATCGGGAAATCCGGTTTCGAGGCATCGACGATCCAGATCTCCGCGGCCTCGATCAGCACGCAGACGAATCGATTGCCTGGTGCATCGACCACGCCCGTCACGCGCGAAGCGACGCGCTCGCCGCCGACTTCGAAGTTCGCGGGGTATCGCTTCAAGACCTGCAGGCTCTGGGCGTCGATCAGCGTGAGGCCTCCGGGCACGTACTCCGCGGTCGCAATGCTGCGACCGTCCTGACTGATCGCGTTGTCGATCGAATTTTCGGACGTGAACACCACACCGGTTCGCTCGAGCTTATCGAGGTCGATGCGACTCAGCTGGCCGCTGCGCGTGGCGAGGTAGCCGTACCGCAGATCCGGCGAAAAAATCATCGTGGCGTGGCGCAGATCTCCAAGGCCCTCAATCCGCTTCGGCAGCAGTCTGCGCTCGATGAAGTCGTAGACCGCGAGGCTCCCGGATGCGCGTTCCACGACGAAGACGCGAGAACCGATGCCGCCGGCACTCGCGGGAGATGCGAGTACCGCGGCGAAGAGCCCCACTCCGGCCAGTGCGAGCAGCCACGACCTCATCCGAGCGAAGCCTCCAGTTTCACCGACCGAGCGTCGGCGGATTCGGCTTCGACATCAGCGAATCTGACGTCGTCGGCCACGGTTTCAGCGATTCCTGCGTCGTCGACACTGGCGATCCTCACGTCGTCGGAACCTGCTCGAGCGATCTCGTGCCCGGCGATCTCGGCGTCTTCCATCACGCATGCCGGATCCGACGCCCAGGGGTCGCGATGAAACGCGAGCGCGCGCTCGCGGTGGGAGCCGCGACAGATCGCGCGCTCCGAACATGTGCCACAGCGGCCCGTGAGATATTCGAGCCTGCGTCGCAGCTGGTCGCGCAGCGGGTGTTCGAGGATCTTCGCCAAGCGTTGCTTGCGGATCTCGCCGAGCGTCGCGGCGCGCCAGAACTGGTCCGGGTGCACGCGCCCGCGCGAATCGACGTTGAGCACGCGCTCGCCCGCGGAGTTGCCGCCGCGCATTTGCAGAAGTTCGCGGACTCTTCCGGCGGCCGCTTCGCCGTAGCGCTCGCAGATCCAGCGCAACAGGAACACGCCGTCGGAGTCGTTCGATCCCGTGACGATCTTGAACTCGGGCTCGAGATCGAGCAGCGACTCGGCCCGCTCGAAGAGCCAGCTCAATGTACCGCGCTGCTGCTGACGGGTGAGATCTTCGTGCGCCACCTTGTAGCCGCGCCCCGAGTAGACGAGATGCGACACGTAGAAGCGGTTCACACGCGTCTCCCGCGCCAGTTCGAGCATCGCTTCGAGTTGATCGACGTTGCGTTTCGAGAGCGTCATGCGCAGGCCCGTCTTCATCCCCGCGCTCTTGGCGTTGCGCAGCCCGCGCAGTGCCGCTTCGAAGCCGCCCTGCATGCCGCGATAGCTGTCGTTGAAGCTCTCGATGCCGTCGATGCTGACGCCCACGTAGCCAACTCCAACTTCGGCCAGCCGTTTCGCGACGCTCTCGTCGATCCGTACTCCGTTGGTCGAAAGTTGGGGGCTGATGCCGCGCTGTTTTGCGTGTGCGATCAGCTCGAAGACGTCGCCGCGCAAGAGCGGCTCGCCGCCGCTGAAGATCACCACCCGCACGCCCACGTCCGCGAGCTGGTCGAGCAGATCGATGCCCTCCGCGTGGGTCAAGTCGGTCGGAGACGGCACGGCGACCGCTGCCGCGTAGCAGTGCGGACAGTGCATGTTGCAGTGCATGCAGATGTTCCAGATCACGACTGGGGCATTTGGCGTCACGGCTTCGAAGCGCCGCGGAGCGCGCGCGCTCAAATCTGCGATCCCGGAGCGACCGGCAGCGATTTCAATCAAGTCGGTTACCGGGAGCATTTCGAAATCTCCGAATTCAGATGCTTCGAGTCGCGTGCAAGTCCGCGCGCTCGGCGGGCCCGCCTCTTGACCCCGACCGATCGATGCAAGAGAGTCGAGCGAGCGGACGAGGGAGGCCGATGCCGAGGTTGCATTGCTGGATTGCCGGGGCGCTCGCTGCAGCGCTGTTTCCCACCGGCGCCGGGGCCGACGAGAAAAACGCCCCGATCGCGCCGGATGCTGCCGCCATCTACGCGCGCAATTGCGCGACGTGTCACGGTGCGCGGCGCTACGGCGGATACGCGCCTCCGCTCATTCCCGAGGCGCTGGGCCACAAGCAAGACGACGCGCTTGCCGCTGCGATCCTGAATGGCCTGACCGCCACGCAGATGCCCGCCTTTGCGAGCCAGCTCGGCGCGGCTGACGCCAAGGCGCTCGTCGCGTTTCTCCGGGAATCCGCGGGTGAAGTCCACTGGACGCCGTCGGACATCGAGGCGAGCCGCATCGACGAGCAGCCGCAGCGAAGCGCGCTTCCCGCCGCGGTGAATCGCGAAGACCTGATCCTCGTGGTCGAGCGCGGCTCGGGAAGCATCTCGGTGCTCGACGGAGACAGCTTTCAGGAACTCGATCGCTTCGAGGTCGGGAGCGTTCACGGCGGGATCAAATTCGACCGCGGATTGCATCGGGCGCTGGCCGCAACCCGCGACGGCACACTCGTCGACTACGACCTGGACCGCGGAGCGGTTCGCGCGCGCGTGAAGGTCGGCGTCAACACGCGCAACATCGCGGTATCGGACGATGGAGAATTCATCGCGGCCGCAAACCAGCTGCCCCAGGGACTCGTCGTTCTCGACGGCCGCCTGCGCGTACTGGCGGCTCTTCCGCTCCCTGGTCAGCCGAGCGCCGTCTACCAGGTGCCCGGGAGTTCCCGCTTCATGCTCACGCTGCGCGATCTGCCGCAGCTCTACTTCATCGATTACCCCGAACTGAAACTCCGGCGCGTCGAACTTCCGGAGCCCTTCGAGGACTTCATCTTCGTACCGGGTACGCGTCGACTCGTCGCGAGTTCGCGCGAGGGGAGTCAGCTCACCCTCTACGATTTCGAGCGGAACGAGACCCTTGCGACGCTTGCCGCCGAGGGATTGCCGCACCTGTTCTCGGCGAGCTTCTTCAGCCGCGACGGCACGCTCCACGCGGCCTTCAATCACATGGGTGTGCCTCGGCTCTCGATCATCGAGATGAATCGCTTCGAGGTCGTCGCGCAGCTTCCGCTGCTCGGTGCGGGCTACTTCACGCGCACGCACGCCGGCACGCCCTATCTCTGGATCGACTCGAACACCGAGGCGATCCAGCTGGTCGACAAGCAATCGCTCGCACTCGTCGCTCGCACGCTGATTCCCGAGGCGGGAAAGAAGGCGATGCACGTCGAGTTTACCGCCGACGGCTCGAGGGCTCTGGTGAGCATCTGGCATGAGAACGGGGCCGTCGTGGTTTACGATTCCAAGACGCTCGACGAGATTCGGAGAATTCCCTATGCGATGCCGGTCGGGAAGTACAATGCCAGCAACAAGACCCGGGTGCTCGACTGAGCGCGGGTGCAGTGTGGAGGGATCGAAATGCCGAACAGCAACGCCATCGAGCGCTTTGCCGCGTGTGCTGCGACGATCTGGCTCGCCGGGCTCGCGTGCACTTCTGTATTCGCTCGCGAGGGCGTACCCGACGACGCCAAGACCCTGAAGAATCCGGTGACGCTGGAAGCAAGCGAGGTCCGCTACTACGAGCGGCAATTCAAGGGGAAGTGCGCGCGTTGTCATGGGCTCGATGGAACCGGTAGCGGCGTCGACGCGGCCGCGGCGAGCGGGCTCGCTCGCCCCGCGAACTTCACGGATGCCGAGTACATGGCGAGTCGCAGCGACGGGCAACTTTTCTACCAGATCCTGATGGGAGGGGGCGAACGCTGCGCGATGCCCGCATTCGGTCCCGAGTCCGATCAAGCTTGGACGGCGGACAAGATCTGGCACATGGTTGCCTTCGTGCGCCGATTTTCCGAAACGAGCCCTCCGTAGCGACCGTTCCAGCCGCTCGGGCTCGCATCCTTCGTAGCGATGGGTCCGCGCGCTCATGCTCGCGCCATGTGCAATTCACCCGTGGTGATGGCGATTGCGACCCGTGTCATCAATGTGAAGAGCAACGCTCCGATCGCCCAGATGCCGATTCCGACCAGCACCTCGACCGCGCTCGGCGTGTAGCCGTAGATCTCGCCCAGCACGTCTGGCGTGAAGCCCGGAAGCAAGAGGCCCATTCCCTTTTCGATGAAGATCCCGCTGAAAGACAACGCACAGCCCAGGCTGAGCAGGTTCAGGTTGTGCCTGAACTTCGGCACGACAAAGATGATCAGGGCCAGCACGTTGAAACACAGCGCCGCCCAGGTGTAGACCGCGATGCTCGACTCACCGTGGATGCCGAACCATTGGAAGCGTGCGTGAATGCTGTGGCTGGTCTGCGCGTAGAACTCCGTGAAGACTTCTGTGCCGATCAGAAATAGGTTCAGCGCCATCGCGTAGGCGAGCAGTTCTCCGATCTTGAAGAGCGCCGCTTCCGAGATCCTCATGCGACCGACCTTCCGGAGAACGCGGAAGATCAGGAAGGTCAGCGCCGGCCCCGAGCAAAAGGCACCTGCGATGAAGCGGGGAGCCAACAGCGCGGTGTGCCAGTAGGGCCGGGATTTCAGGCCCGTGAATAGGAACGCCGTCACGGTGTGGATCCCGATCGCGAATGGAATCGAGAGGAAGATGATCGGCAACACGATTCGCGGGTTGTATTTCTTACCCTTGAAGGCCGTGAACAAGATGTAGGTGACGACGAACCAGTTGAGCAGGAAGTAGAGGTTGAGGACGAGGATGTCCCAGGTCAGCAGCGAATGCGGGAAGTTCGGGGTTCCGACGAGCGGCATCAGGTGCCAGACGAGCTCGGGTCGACCGAGATCCACCGTGACGAAGAGCATGCACATGACGATCGCCGCAACCGAGAGCAACTCGCCGATCAGCGCGACATCGCGGATCGGCCCCCAGTTGTACACGTAGGCGGGAACGACCAGAACGACCGCCGCGGCCGCCACCCCGACGAGGAACGCGAAGTTTCCGATGTAGAATCCCCATGAAACCTGATCGCGCATGCTCGAAACGATCAATCCGTTTGCGAGCTGATCGCCGTACGCGATGGCTCCGAGCGCGATCAGGATCCCGAGTGCAAGCAACCAGGTGTAGTAGCCCGCGCTGCCCCGGGCTACGGCGACAAGGCTGCCCTTCGTGAAATGAGCGAACAGTTTCAGGTTATCCATCGACTCGCTGCTCCCAAAAATCGCGCTGCTCGAAACGGACTCTGCTGGCGACTCAATCGCGCCCCTCCGTTCCCCAGAAGTAGAAGAACTTCGGGCGGGTCTCGAGTTCGGCCTTGAGGACGAAGGTTCGCTTGTGGTCCATCAGGTATCGGATCTCGCTGTTTGGGTCGAGCAGGTTGCCAAACTTGCGCGCTCCGACCGGACAAGCCTCGTGACACGCCGGCAAGCGGCCCGCGCGCACCCGTTGGATGCAGAACGTGCACTTCTCGACCACGCCGCGCTTGCGCGGCTGGTTGCCGAGGATGTGCATGTCCGGATTGACGTCTTCCGCGGCGAGATTCGGCTCGCCCCAGTTGAAGTGGCGCGCGCCGTAGGGGCACGCGGCCATGCAGTAGCGACAGCCGATGCACCAGTCGTAGTCGATCACGACGATGCCGTCGGGCTCACGCCAGGTGGCGCCCGTCGGGCATACCTTCGAACACGGTGAGTCTTCGCATTGCTGACACGAGATCGGGAGGTAGAACTTGTCCTTCGCGGGGACCTTTTCGTGCTCGTAGTAGGGGTTTCCGTCCTCCAGGTTGATGTCGCGCAGCGCCGCGGAGCGCTCGAATTCGAGCACCCGGATCCACTGGAGTTCGGGATCCCGCGACTGGTTGTTCTCTTCCACACACGCGTACACGCAGCGCCGACAACCGATGCAGCGCGAAATGTCGAGCCCGTAGCCGAAGAGCACGCCGTCCATCGGGCCGATTGCCGAGACTTCGACATGCTTGCCGTATTCCTTCGAGTATTTCCGCTCGAGCCTCTCGATAACCTCCTGCAATTCCTGATCCGAGAGCTCACGAAAATTCTTCTGCATGAAAGCTTCGAAGTCGAAGTCCAGCGCGCTCGCGACGGCGGGCGCGCCGACCGCGGCGCCGACTCCAACCGTAGCGGCCGACTTCAGGAAATTGCGGCGTGAGCTTCCCGATTGCGGGCGAGCGTCTGCCACTCGATCCTCGCGATCCTTTTTGAATAGGCCCATGTCACTCGTCTCCTGATGCATCGGTCCGGAGGAAGATTTCTTCGGGCCGCCTCGGTCTTGGTTTCGCGGCAACGCGCCCGGTCGGCGGCGAGTGGGGGTCGTGGCACGCGACGCACGTCACGTACTCCTTTTCGCCTCTCCAATGTCCGGTCACCTTGCCGTGAACGCCCGCGCGCCACTCCGGAAGCTTCTTGCCGTGGCACTGGGTGCAGAGCATCCACGAGTCCTCGAACGAAACCAGAGACGCGTCTGCCAGGCGCAGGTTGCTCGGATTCTCGGAGTCGTGGCAGTGCAGGCACCAGAGATTTCCGTGCGCGAGTTCGGTGTCCTCGTGCTCGTATTCGAGTTCGCGCGGAGTTGGGCCCGTGTGCCGATCCGGGTTGCTGTGGCAATCGCTGCAGGGCAGGTACTCGTCGTCAACTTCCGGCGCCGGCAGCAGCACTGGCTCGCTGTCAGCAATCAACGCTCGGGGCGGATACTCGCGCGTGGTCTCGGGCTGATGCTCGAGTCGAACCGTGAACAAGGCGGCGACGCCGACGACCGCGAGCGCGATCACCGACCAGATCGTGAGCTGGGTCGGAGGCAGGCGATCGGGATCGGAATCGCGGCCGTCGCCCGCCATCTCAATCCGCCTCTCCGTCGGCCATCGGGTCGTAACCCTCGGGCACCGGATGAGCGATCAGCTTCAAGGCTTGCGGATAGTCGAAGCCCACCTTGGTTCCGTCAGCCAGCGTGTATCGCTGCGGGTCCCAGGCCGGACTCTCGTCGTTGTGACATGCGGTGCAGACTGCGGCCGTCTGCGGAACCAGGCCCTTCGCGATCGCCTTGTCGCGGTCGACCATGATGCTCTTCTTGCGGTAGTTCTTGCCCGCACCGTGGCACGCCTCGCATTGCACTCCGTCGCTGCGATCGAACTTCTTCGAAACCCGATCGTCCGGAACGCCGTGCGCGGTCGTATGGCATTTGACGCAGCGGTCGTCAGTTTGCGGATTGTCGACGCCGGCTTCGGCGCCCCACTTCTTGGCCTTCTCCGTCGCGAGCGTGGCGAAGGCCTTCGCGTGCTTTGATTTGAGCCAGACGTCGACTTGATTGCCGATCGCCGCCTTCGAATGGCAGTCCTTGCACTTCATGTATCCAGCGAATTCGTTCCCGCCGTCTGCGGCGGCCGACTTGGGGAGCAGGAAAGCCAGAACGATCAGCGCAAAGCCAATCGCACCGAGCCAGAGAAGGGCGTGAATCAACCTGTTATTGGAGGTGGGCCTGTAGAGCATCGAATTTCTCACTCCCCGTGAACGGATCGAAGATCCTGCGGGCCCGCCCTGCTCAGGGCGGGCCCGTTTCCGAGTCAACTAATAGACGTCATTCACCGTGTTGTAGACGTTCCACTTGCCGGTGGGCGTCACCAGCCAGTCTCCCTTGATCCGGGCCTTTTCCTTGAGCGTCTTGTCGTCGTAGACGATGAGCTCGCCCTGCTTGTCCCAGACGGAAGCCCACACTTCGTCGCCCGCCTTGTTGTATTCGAAATGCACGATCTTTCCGTGATCCGCGGCTTTCCAGCAATGCGCTGCCTCTGAAAAGTCGGCTTTGTCAAACACACAAATCTGTTGGTTGGCGCCCTCTTCCTTGGAGAGTGTCGCGTCGGTCCAGACGTGCCCGCTCTTGGGATGGGTCTTCAAGAAGAGTCCTGGCCCGCCGGTCTCCTCTTCGCGCACCACCTTCCAGGCGTACTCCGGATGGCCCTCGGGGTCCGACCCGAAGACGCTGATCAGGCCCTCGCCCAGATGGGTGGTTGCGCTGACCGGTCCGTACTCCGGATCGATCCAGTTGGCGCCGCGTCCGGGATGCGGTTTGATGCCGGTCTCGAACTTCGTGACGAACTTTCTTTCCTTGGTGTCGACGACCACCATCTGATCGCGCATGTTCGCGGCGATCAGCAGATAGCGTCCCGTCGCATCGAAACCGCCGTCGTGGAGGAAGCGCTCGGTGCCGATCTGGGTCATGGTCAGATTCTCCAGATCGGAGTAATCGACCAACCAGACCATGCCCGTCTCCTTGATCGCGACCACCCACTCCGGCGCGTGGTGAGAGGCGACGATCGTCGCGACACGCGGCTCCGGGTGGTACTCGTTGGTGTCGTAGGTCGAAGATCGGGTCGAGATGACTTTCAGCGGCTCCAGGGTTTGTCCGTCGAGTATCACCATCTGCGGAGGCCAGTAACAACCCACCACCGCGTACTTGTCGACGAAATTGCCCTTCGGTCCCTCGTACTTCGAGACATCGACCGAGCGCGCGTCGAGGCATACGCGAGCCTCGGCCACCACCTTCGGCGTCTTTTCGAAGAGGTCGATCAGGTTGACCTTTCCGTCACGCCCGATCGTGTAGAAGTAGCGGCCCGTCGCGGAGGCGCGGAAGATATGAACGGCGTATCCGGTGTCGAGCACCTCGATGAGCTGCCTCGTGTCTCCATCGATGATCGCCCCTTTGCCGGCGTCGCGAAGGATGACTCCGAAGTAGTTGTCGATGTTTCGCTCGTGGTTGGGCTTCTTCAGACGCGCCTCGACCGGAACGTAGAGCTTGTGGCTCTCCTTCATGGCCTTCAGCCCCATCTCTGGCGGAAGGGGCGCGGGATGTTGCAAAAACTTGGCCATCAGCGCGGATTCTTCCGCGGTGAGTTCTCCGGTTCGCCCCCAACCGGGCATTCCCGCATCGGTGCCGTCGAAGATGATCGTCTGGAGTTCGCTGAGCGGTTTCTTGAGCATCTCTTCGTCGGATATGTCGGGTCCCGTCGCTCCCTTGCGCAGCGTGCCGTGGCATCCCGAACAGCGGTCGAAGTAGATGAACTCCGCCTTCGCCATCTCCTCTTCACTGAGGCTGGGCGCAGTCACAGCAGAGGCGACACCAGTGAGCGTGAGCACCGAAGCGACCAGGCCGCCGCACACGATCCCGCGGAGTCCCGCAGCGATGTGTTGCTGCGGGTAGTGTCGAACCGAAGTGCCAAACCGCTTCATTTCCTCTCCTCCTCGATCGAGCCGCCGGGTTTCCGGCTGCGGGATCCCCGAGCCAGGGCGGACCGGATAAGCGACGCTTTGCTTTTCTGCCTCCGACCCCTCACGGGGACCGAGTCGAGTCACGCCCAGACCGGTTGGCTCGGCGTCGGATCCCCGGGGACGCCTCGATATTAACTGATCGATAAAAAGATCTCTAGATCGTTTTATCGAATTAAAAGAGTTGAGCTTTAGGGAAATCAGAGCCCGAACACCTCGCAGCGGTGGTTTCAGCGAGTACGGACACCCCGCGGGGAGAATCGGTCGCCAGCTTCCCCTGCGGCCACCCTCCCCCCCGGTCCTGCGGCCACCCCGCGCGCACGGCGGAAAATCCGCCACGCCGTGCGGGCGACCACCAGAGGCGCGAGAACTAGACCAACAAGAGCTCCGCGAGCATCTCCGCGAAAATCGCGGTCAGATAGACGATGGAACTCGCGAACACGCGGCGATCTTGCTCGGGGGTCTGCTCGCGGATTGCCCGCGCGATGCTCAGCGCGAAACCGCCGCCCGCGATCAGCGCCGTCATCGCGTAAACGGCGCTGAGCTCGCCCCCCCACCACGGGATCAGGCTGATCGGGATCAGCGCGATCGCATAGGCGAGCATCTGGCGCCGGGTCGCGCGATCGCCGACGACATTCGGCAGCATCGGGAAACCGGCCGCCTCGTACTCGCGCTTGCGATACAGCGCGATCGCCCAAAAATGCGGCGGTGTCCAAACGAAGACAATCAAGAACAACGCGAAGCCCCAGACGCCCAGGCGGCCATCGACCGCTGCGTCCGCGATCAGCGGGCTCGCAGCGCCCGCCGCGCCGCCAATCACAATGTTCTGCGGCGTTCGCGGCTTGAGCCAAATCGTGTAGACGAACACGTAGTGGACGAGCGCCAGTCCACCGATCGCTGCGGGCAGCCAACCCCCGGTCGCAAACAAGACCGCGAGCCCCAGCGCGGAAACCGCGAGTCCGAACACCAGCGCTTCGCGAAGCGAAAGCCGCCCCGCCGGCAACGGTCGCTGCTGGGTACGCGTCATGCGCCGATCCCGATCGCGTTCCCAACTCGCGTTGAGCGCGCCGCAGCCCGCGCCGATCAGCGCCGCCCCAGCCAGCACTCCAAAGATCGTGGGCCCGGCCGGCCAGGCGTCTCGGCCCATCGCCATCGCAGGCGGTGCGGTAAACAGAACGAGCGTCAAGACGCGTGGCCGCGTGAGCGCCGCGAAGTCACGCGCGCGGTCGAGCCAGCGAACTCGCTGGCGCGCACAACTCAGTGTGATGGAAAGCGCGGAGTCGGCGCTCATCTCGCTCTCCTCAGTGCCAGCTGAATCCCGCGACGCGGTCGAACACCACGACTCGACGGGCGTCGTCGCTGAAGGAAATCGTTCGCGCCTCTTTGAAACTCCACTCGTCGGCATCCGCGGTGTCGCCGATCGCGACGCTCACGTTGTGCGCTCCCGGCTCGACGGAGATCCGCTCGACGGCCACGCTGTTGCCGTCCCTCCAGATTCCAGAAGGTTCGATCACGTCCTCGAGCGCGATCGCACCGTCGATTGCAACTCGCAGCCGGACGGGCAGTCTCGTTCGCTCGCAGACGCGTTCCCTGCGCATATGGACCGGTGTCGACGCGAGCTCCTCCTGCGTGAGAGTGCGACAGTTCTCACTCGCAATGCCGGGGTGCTTGAGGCTCACCACCAATTCAGAGCCCTCGATGCCGGGCGACGTGTACCCGAAATCGCTCACAAGGCCGAGCAAGGCCGCACACGCGATCAACAGAACGGCCGTTGCGGCCGCGCTCCGCGCGGGAGATGGTCCTCGCGCTGAGATTGCAGCATTGCCGCCGCGAAAACGCGCCGCAGCGCGAATCAGATCGGCTCGGCGCGTGCGGTCGAGCGCTGCGATCTGCACCTGTCCGGGCTCGAGCTTGTCGATTCGCAGCGCAGGCTCGCGTACGCCCTCGATGCGCAGGCGCTCCCACTCCGCGCCTTCTCGGTTGGCGCATTGGGACGCTGGGCAGCTCACGACCAACACGCCGAGGGCGCCCTGTCGGATCGCGCGCTCGATCATGAGCGGTTGAACCCAGCCCGCGCACGGCACGCGCAGCACGCGGTAACCCGGAAGCTCAGCACAGAGCCCGCTGACGGAATCGATCTCGAGACCCGCGCCCGCAGATTCCGCACACACGAAACCGAACTGCACGGCTTCACCTGCATCCTGCGCCTGCTTCATCCACGATCCGATCCGCCGACGCTGTTCGATGCTCGAGAACCAGTCGACGCCGATCCCCATCGTGTCGCACGAACCCGCGCAGATTCCGCACGAAACGCACTTGGAGGCGATCACCGAGGCCTGCGTGAGATAGCGGTCGTTGCCGTCGCTGCGTCCGATCATCTCGATCGCCTCGTAGGGGCAATCCGTATAACACTTCCTGCACTCATTGCAGCGCGTGGCGACGACCGAAGCGGGGCGCTTTTGCGGTTGCGCCAACCACCAGGGAATCGAGAGCGCAGTCGCGCTTCCGACGAGGAACACGCCCCAGGCCGCTCCCGCACTCAGGCGATCGATCAGCGGCATCGGAAACAGAAACCACCAGTCGATTGCAATGCGGTCGGCAATCGCGGTCATCTGCGCGGGCGCCTCGCTGGTCGCGGGGTAGGCGATGCTGATCAGCACCAGCAGCCCCATAAGCCAGAGCGTCATCGTCTTGCTGGTGAGAAAACGGGGGCGGGCGAGGCGCGTGATGTGCAGCCACATGAAGACCGCCAAAGCGAGCGGAACGATCATGTGAATGAAGAAGACCACGAAGAACAGCAGGGAGTTGACGCTGTCATCGGTCACGAACGAACGGCTCAGGGGTTCGGTGAAAATGGGGATGACGTCCAGCAGCTTGGCGGTTCCAACCGCGATTTCCTGGGCGCGCAGATCCCAGACCAACCAGTATCCCGTCCAGCCGATGAACCAGAGCAAGCCCATCATGCTCGCGCCGGTGATCCACGCGAGCCAACGCGCACCGTCGAAGCGCCGTTGGAAGAAGATTCGCGCCGCGTGGATTGCGCCAAAGAGCACCGCTGCATCCGAGCTGTAACGATGCAGCGAGCGCAGCAGTCCCGCGCTGAATGGCGAGAGCGACATCGCCTTGACGCTTTCGTAGGCGAAATGGACGCTGGGCTTGTACCAGATCAGCAACACGACGCCCGTCAGCGTGGCGATGGAGAGCAGCGTTACCGCGATGGCGCCCGTGTGAAGCATCGGATTGAGCGAATCGGGGACCGCGCGCGCGAGCAGGCGATCCAAGCAGATGAAGCCCTTGTCGAGTTGGCGCAGAATTCCCGTCGGACGGGGGGATTCGCTTGGCGCTGGGTCGTCCGCGCGGGCGCCTAGATCGCGCAGTGCCAACGGATCCTCGACTGCTTCGGACATGATGGCCTTTGCGTGGGTGGGCCGTTGCGTCGCGCCCGTCGTAATCTCACGCTTCACCCGGATGCGACCTCTTCGCGCAGCAGCAGCCTGAGTGCGGCCACCAGCCAGCGCTGTTGGCGCTCGCCAAGGCCGAGTCGGTAGGCGACGCGTCCGTCCCGGTCGATCAGCAAGAAGAGGTTTGCGTGGCTGATGACGCCGGTATCCAGGTCGCGCTGGCGGGCGATCTGCATGCGGTCGAGCACGCGCTCGACTTCTGACGGCGTTCCCGTCACCAATTGATAGAGCGGCGATTTCATGCCGTGATTTTCCGCGAGCGCGCGAAGCGCGTCTGGAGAATCGCTTGCGGGATCCATCGTCACCGCGACCACATTGAGGTCCTCGCGCTCTTCGGGCGAAAGCTCCTCGATCGCCGCTTTGACCTGGGTCAAGATCGCCGGGCAGCTGTGCGGGCACGATGCGTAGACGGCAGTCAGGACCACGACGTTTCCCCGGAGCTTCGAGAGTTCGACGGTTTCCCGCAGCTGGTTGGTGAGCGCAAACTCGGGGGGCTGATACGCGGTGCGCAACTCTTCGGCGGGAAACGGGAGCTCGCCGGTCTGCGCCGGGCCTGCGGAAATCGCAAAGCCGAACGCCGCGCCCGCGGTGATGAGCGCTGCGGCCCCGAAGTAGCGCGCGATGATTCGGGGCTCGCTGGCAATTTCACGCAGCGGCTCGCACCACAAGAGCGCGATGAGCGTTCCGAGCATGAGCTGCGGAACGGTCATCGCCATCACGTAGGCCCACTCCATGCGACCGGTCGCCGGATCGTAGCCGAAGCACCAGATGCGGAAATCCTCCGCGAATGCGCCGAGACCACTCGCGCCGGCGGGTGCGAGCAGCATCCCGATCGCAAACACCTCCCAGCAGGCGAGCAGCGACAGCGAAAACGCCGGAAAGGCCGCTCCGATCAGGAGGTCTCGAAGAACATCGAGTCGCTTGGAGGAATTCGTCATCGTTTCGTTCCGGCTGTCGGCCGCGAAGGCCAGCTAGCGAACCTCCCAGAGATCGCTGAGCCACATCCAATTGGCGAAGTAGTAGACGGCGAATGTCGTCAGGAACACCAGCACGAGCACCAGCGTGCCGGGGGTCTTGTGGTCGTCGACGACGGCCGCGGTGGCGTTGGTTTGACCGCGCGGCTCCAGGTTCCACGCTTCCATCGGCTTGCCCACGAGCGAACGCCCGAAGAACACGGCCGCCACGACTAGCAGGCAGTAGAGCAGCAAGCCAAGGAACGCGATTACCGCGCCGATTCCCATCACGCCGAGCATCACGTGTGCGCCGGCATCGAATCCGGTCGCGAACAGACCGCCCGTGAACTCGATGTCCCAGTGTCGGCGCGGAACGCCATAGGATCCCGCGAACGACATGCCGAGCGCCATCAGCGTGATTCCGCCTCCGAAGAGATAGGGCTGGATCCGGCAAAGCGTTTTCGCGTAGAAATCCTTTTGGAAGATCAGCGGAACCACGTAGTAGGTGAGCGCCATGAAGGCCAGCGTCGTACCGCCGACTACGGTCACGTGGAAGTGGCCCGGAATCCGCAGCGTGTTGTGGGCCATGATGTTGATCTGCTGCGTCCCGAGCGTTACGCCCGTGATGCCTCCGCCGAAGCCGAAGATCACGAGCGAGAGGAAGAAGCCCGCAAAACCCGGATTGTTCCAGGGCGCGTTCGCGAGCCAGCCGAAGAGCCCTCGATCGAAGCCCTTCTTGCGCATCGCGACCTCGACCGAGGCCGGCACCGTGAGTCCGTGGATCATCGACGCGAGCACCGCGAGGTACATCGCGTAGGAGGTGTTCCAGATCTTCCAGCCAGATCCAACTCCCGGGTCCACCAACAGGTGATGGGCGGAAGCGAGGTTGATGAAGAGAATGTAGAGCAGGAAGGCGCCGCGGCAGACCGCTTGATTGAGCGGCCTGGCGCCGACGGTCAGCGTTCCGAGCAGATACCAAACCGACACCATCGCGCAGACGTTGACCTGCTGCGACATGTGGCCGAGACCCCACCAGGTAATCCGGTACCACGCCGGATCGATTTCCTGGATCAGGCCCATCGACCAGAGCAGTGTCGGAATCAAGGTGACTGCACCGTGAAGCAGCGTCACGACCGCGATGATCGCGGCGGCGGTCGCGCCGAAGACCACCAACGGGACCGACCCCGGGTAGGTGCGGTCTCGCTTGGCGATGAAGATCGTCGCGAAGAAGTTGATCACGCCCACGAGCGCACCGACGGCGACGAGGATGATCCCGAGGTAGAACCACGGGCTCGCCTTGAGCGGCACGTACGACGTCATCAGCACGTCGCTGTTGCCCGCGTAGATCGCCGCGTCGGTCGTGATCGCACCCGCGGCCATCAACAAGAAGCCCGCCCAGGCGGCGCCCTTGGAGGCAAGTCGAGAATTCAGCACGACGGATCCCGCAAAATAGAGGATGGCGATTTCGAAATTCAGGATCCAGAAGATCAGCATGTTGAGGCCATGAGCCGTCAACAAGCGGTAGTACCAGGTGGCGTCGAGCAGGTGCACGGCCGGCCAGCGGGTGAGTCCGAGGCCGAGCGCCGCGATTCCGCCGATCAGCAAGAAGACGACCGCGGCGACCGCGTGCAGGCGGATGAACTTCTGGGCCGTCAGACAGACCGGCAGGGACGTCGTGTCGCAGGCGCGGACCTCGTCGGCCGCATGATTTCCTGCGAAGGAAAGGCTTTCGACTGCGCTGGCCATGGGAGACTCCTATTCGACGATGATGCGGCCGGTCATCGTGTGATGTCCGATCCCGCAGAATTCGTTGCAAATGATGGGAAAGATGCCGGTGCTCGTCGGGGTGATGGTCAACACGTGGTCGTAGCCCGGCAACACCTGGAAGTTCATGTTCAGCGGTTGGAGCGAGAAGCCGTGCTGCAGATCCATCGACGAGATGTGTAGACGGTAGGTCTGTCCCTTTCGCATCTTGATGACCGGATAGAAGGCCCACATCCTTGCGAGCAGATAACCGTCGCCTCCGGGCGGAATCTCGACGATCGGAACGCCCTCTACCTCGCCGACCTTGTTCGCTTCCGCAAATTGCCGGACGCGCGCTCCGAAATCCATGGGAGCGACCCTGTAGGACTCACCGGAGGAGTTCTGCTTGCCGTAGAAGTGCCAGTACGGCATCGCGAGTGACATCACGATGCACCAGGTAAGAGCGAGGCCGATCCAGAGGCGCTCGGGCCCTCTCGGTGCCTGGAGCCATCCTTCGGGCGGGCTGTAGATACTCATGATTCCTCCAAGCAGATCAAGGCAATGTCGCTGTCGGAAGCAACAACAATTCGATCCAACCCCAGATCGTGTAAGAGGCAGTGGGAATTGCGATTCCCAGAGCCAGCAAGATCCAGGGGTTGTCCAACAACTTTTGAAGCGGATGCTTTTCGTCGTGTTCTTTCGGACTCATCCGTACCTCCTCCAAGCTTCAGTAACCGGTTTGTGTGTTTGAATCCGCCTCGCGGATCCCTGCCGCCAGATTGCGGCAACGATCCCGAGGAAGAGAAGTCCTCCGACGACCGCGATCAGGCCGCCGACGCCCATGACGCCGAGGCCGATGCTCTCGGCGAGTCCGCGGCCGCCCTGCTCGGCGCCATAAGCCTTGCGCGACATTCCGTAGAGTCCGGCAAGCGCAAAGCCGCTCGCGAAGATCGCCTGTCCGATCCCGTAGCTGGCGGGTTGCCAGGCTGCGGCGCGGCGCAGCTTTTGCGTCGATATCGAAAATCCGAGCGCGCGAAGCATCGGATAGGTGACGGTCATGAAGGCCGCGGTAATCCCGCCGATCGAGGCGTGGTAGTGGGCAGGGACGACCGTGTTCGAGCCGCGAATCGCCGCGCCGAGCGCGAAACCGAGTAGCGTCAGCATCGCGCTCACGAGAAACCCGGAAATTCGCGGGTCCGCGAGCGATGCGAGGCCGATGCGGCCCGCTCGATGCTCCTCGCGCAGCAGTCGGAGACACGCGATCAAGAACACGCTCAGCACGGGAAAGATCGCCCAGCGCATCAGGCTCGTGAAACCGTCGCGGTAGCCCGGGCTCCAGGTTCCAAGCAGCGCGAGGACCGGAGACGCGAGCCACGGCGCGAGCATCGCGCCGAAGAGGATCGCCGCGCTGCGCTCGCTGATTGGCGAGCGACCCAGCGCCGACTCGAGCAGGATCAGCCAGACCGAGATCATCGCGATGCTGCAGGCGAGTTGGAGCACGTGCCCGCCGCCCCAGAACAGCAACTCGTAGTGGGCCTCGAGCGGGAGATTGGGTGTGATGCGCTGCGAGGTGATCGCGAACGTGAGCGCGGCGAGCACCAGCACCACCAACGTACTGCGAAGGCCCATCTTCGCTGCGCCCGGGATCTCTAGAAACCCGCTGCGCTTCGCGCGCTTCGTGAGTAATTGTCGGCCGGCGAAGCTCGCGAGGACGCCCGCCGCAAACAGGATCTGGCCAGCGCCGAACAGCCAGTGATCGATCATCGGGATATAGTTCGAAAGGATGGGTTGGCTGCCGGGTATGCCCGCGGCGAACAGCATCATCGCGATGCCAAACGCACTGATGTGTACAGAGTGTCGCGCCAATCGGCTCGGCGGCAATCTGCCGGGCAAAAGGAAGAGCATCGCGGCGACGAACGAGTAGAACCAGGCGACGAGGGCGAAGTTGACATGAACGACCAGGCCGCGTTTGAAGAAGAGCGGGTCGCCAACCCATCGATCGAATGGCGGCATGCGTCCGACGACCACCACGAGCGAGAAGAGACCCGCGAGCGCGAGTACCCCGAACGCGAGTCCCAGCCATTGCGTCGCGCACTGCATCTCGAGGAGGGTCTGCGAGGGATGTGAGGGTTCGGCGAGAAGCGCGGACGACTTCGCGTTGCGCGTCTCGCGGAGCAGCTCCCCTTGCGGCGTGGCGTCGTCCATCGTGAACCCTCAGGTTCTGATATCGGATAAAGATAAAGAGATCTAAAGATCTGTTTATCTTTTATAATAGTCAGCTGGAGCCGTCAAGACCCCCGCAGAGCATTCTGGAGCCCTTCTGGGAGGATCAATTTCTGGGAGAGTTAATAGAAGGATGGGATATCGGGGCTCGATCGGAGTCGCCCCAAAATCAATCGATCTTGGCGTCCATCTCAATCGATCTTGGCGTCCATTAATGGGAGGGATACGCTCTGCGGGCCTGGCGACCAGCGCGCGTCTGCCGGCGGAGGGACCGAATGCTCATTTCACAGACCGCCGAATACGCGATTCGCGCGATGTCCGCGATCGCCACACTGCGCCCGGGGACAAAAATCCGCACGAGTGACCTCGGCCGTGGCGCGGGAATCCCCGCCCCCTACCTATCGAAGATCCTCCGCCGGCTCGTACTCGCGGACCTGCTCGTTTCACAGAAGGGCCAGGGGGGAGGATTCTCGCTGGCGCGGCCCGCCGCCGAGATTCCGTTCATCGACATTCTCAACGCGATCGACGCGTTTCCGACGGACGGTCGCTGTGCGTTCGGCTGGGGGAACTGCGACCAACTCTCACCCTGCCCGCTCCACGGCGCTTGGAGCCGACTCAGCCAACAGGTTCGCGAATGGGCGAAACAGACGAATCTCGCGGAAGTCGCCAAGGCGGCCGAAGGCGACCAGCGCGTCGCGCTGTTTCCGGAACTGCGCTGAACCCGAGCTTCACCCTGCTCGGACGTAGGGACGCTGCTCAGACGTAGGGACGCTGCTCAGACGTACGGACGCAGGTGGTTGACCATCCAGTAGATCACCACGCCCGTCACGGACACGTAGAGCCAGACCGGAAAGGTCACGCGCGCGATTCGGCGGTGCTCGGCAAAGCGCTGCCGAAATGCCAGAAAGACCGTGCGCACGACGAGCGGCACCAGGCAAACGGCCAGGAAGGTGTGGGAGATCAGGATCGACAAGAAGAGCACGCGCACCCAGTCGTCACCGGGAAAGCGTTTGTGGCCCACCGCGACGACTTGCACCACGTAACAGATCAAGAATACGATCGAAAAGCCGAGGTTCGCGAGCATCAGATCGCGGTGGCGTTCGCGCTCGCCGCGGCGAATCGCGACGTACGCGGTGACGAGCAAGACCGCGCTCAACGCGTTCAAAATCGGAATCGCGATCGAAATCCATTCGAGCAGGGGAAGTCCCTCCTTACTCGCAGCGTCGTTACTCAATACCCGAAGCATGCGGTGATCACTCTAGCTCTCGACCCTGCTACTGCCATCGTCCGTCGAGCTACTGCATCTGCCGCAACGCCCATCCTGTGTGACTGGAGGCGTGCGCAGAAACCTCCTCCGGTGTACCCGCGACGATCAGTTCTCCGCCCGCCTCGCCCCCGTCGGGGCCCAGGTCGATCACGTGGTCCGCCAGCATGATGACGTCCGGATGATGCTCGACGACGATCACGGTGTTGCCCTTCTCGACCAATCGATCGAGCACTCCCAGCAACTGCTCGACGTCTGCAAAATGCAGACCCGTGGTCGGCTCATCGAGCAGGTAGATGCTGCGGCCCGTGTCGCGGCGCGAAAGCTCTCGCGCGAGCTTGACGCGCTGTGCCTCGCCGCCCGATAGCGTGGTCGCCGACTGGCCGACCTGGAGATAGCCGAGCCCGACCTCGAACAACGTCTGCAGTGGCCGCCGCAGGGACGGGACGTTCTCCGCAAACGACAGCGCCTCCTCGACGCTCATTTCGAGCACGTCCGCGATGCTGAAACCCTTGTAGCGAATCTCGAGGGTCTCGCGGTTGTAGCGCCGGCCCGCGCACTGCTCGCACGTCACGAAGAGATCCGGAAGAAAGTGCATCTCGACGCGCAGTGTTCCATCTCCCGCGCAGGCCTCGCAGCGGCCGCCCTTCACGTTGAATGAAAAGCGGCCGGCCGCGTATCCGCGAACCCGCGCCTCGGGAACCTGGCTGAAGAGCTGGCGAATGCCGGTCAACGCACCCGTGTAGGTCGCGGGATTGCTGCGCGGCGTGCGCCCGATCGGCGCCTGGCTGACGTCCACCACCCGGTCGATCTGCTCGACGCCGAGGATCCGATCGAAGGGAGCCGCAGGGGTTTCGGCGCCGTGCAGGCGCGCCGCGAGCGCGCGGTAGAGAGTGTCCCCAATCAGTGTCGACTTGCCGGAGCCAGACACCCCGGTGACGGCGGTGAACAAGCCGAGCGGAATCTTCAGATCGAGGTTCTTCAGGTTGTGGCCACGGCAGCCCTCGATCACGAGCATCCGATCTCCCGGGGCTCGGCGCCGCTTCGGCAGGCGGATGCCGCGCTTGCGCGCGAGATAGACGCCCGTGAGCGAATCCACATTGGCGACGATTTCCGCGGGTGTCCCGATTGCGACGATCTTCCCGCCGTGAATTCCCGCGCCCGGACCCATGTCGATCACGAAATCCGCCGCGCGGATCGTCGCCTCGTCGTGCTCCACGACGAGCACGCTGTTGCCTGCGTCGCGCAGCCGCGTGAGAGTATCGAGCAATCGCTGGTTGTCCCTCGGGTGCAAGCCGATCGAAGGCTCGTCCAGGATGTAGAGGACGCCCATCAGCCGCGAGCCGACCTGGGTCGCGAGCCGAATCCGCTGGCTCTCTCCGCCCGAAAGCGTCGCGCTGCTGCGGTCGAGCGTGAGGTAGCCGAGGCCCACATCGATCAGGAAACGCAGCCGGTCGCGGATCTCCGCGGCGACCTTGTCGGCGATGACACGATCGCCCGGCTCGAGTTCGAGGCCGTCGAAAAAAACCGCCGCGCCCGCGACCGAGCGCTGCGTCAGCTCCGAGATCGATGTGCCGCCCACGCGGATGCTGCGCGATTCGATCCGCAGCCGCGTTCCCCCGCAATCGGGGCAGGGGCCGCTCGAGCGATAGCGCGAGAGTTCCCGGCGCTCGGCTTCGCTGCCGCGCGCGCAGCGCCTCTCGAGTTCGGCGAGTACACCGTCGAAGCGGCGCTTGACGGCGCTCTTCGAACCGCGCTGACCGACCGCGAACGCGATCTCTTCCTGCTTCGCGCCGTGGAGAATCGCGTCGCGCACGTTTTCTGGAAGCTCGCACCAGGGTGCATCGAGAGAAATCTCGAAATGCGTTGCGAGCGCTTCGAGCAGGTTTCGGTAGTAGGCGGGCGCTCGACGCCCGCTCCACGGCGCGATCGCCCCCCGCGAGATCGACATCGACGCATCCGGGACGATGCGCGAGATGTCGAATCCGTCGCGGGTGCCGAGGCCGCTGCAGCTCGGGCACGCGCCATGCGGGCTGTTGAAGGAAAACGAGCGCGGCTCGATTTCCGGGTAGGAGATGCCGCAGTCGACGCACGCGCTGCGCTCGGAGAGAATCCACTCTCGCTCACCGGGCCCGATGTCGACGCCAACGAGCCCGCCCGAGAGCCGCAGCGCCGTTTCGATCGACTCGGATATCCGCCGGCGCGCAGAAGCTTTCGCGGCGATCCTGTCCACCACGACATCGATGTCGTGTCTCGCCTGCTTGTCGATCGAAATCTCGCCGGCGAGCTCCCGGATTTCGCCGTCGATGCGCACCCGGGCGAATCCCCGTTTGGCAAGCTCACGGAGCTCTTTGCGGTACTCGCCTTTTCTCCCGCGAACCACCGGAGCGAGAATCTGCACGCGCGTCCCCTCTCCCAACGAGATCAGTCGATCCGTCATCTGCTGGAGGGTCTGGCTCGCAATCGCCAGACCGCATCGATGGCAGTGGGGTTTTCCGATGCGCGCGTAGAGCAGCCGAATGTAGTCGTAGATCTCGGTTGCTGTGCCTACCGTGGATCGCGGATTCTTGCCGATGCTGCGCTGTTCGATGGCGATTGCGGGCGACAGGCCATCGATCGAATCGACGTCGGGCTTTGCCATCTGTTCGAGAAACTGGCGCGCATAGGCGGACAGGGATTCGACGTATCGACGCTGACCCTCGGCGTAGATCGTATCGAAGGCGAGAGAAGATTTTCCCGAGCCGGACAGGCCCGTAATGACGACGAGTTTGTTCCGGGGAATGCAGACGTCGATGTCGCTCAGGTTGTGTTCGCGGGCGCCCCGAACCCGGATGTGCGTGAGCGGAGAAAACTCAGCGCTCACTGGGATAGCAGGCCCTTCTCCGGGGCATTTGGATCCTCGGCGTTTGCATCGAGCTTGGCGGCGTCCGCGAAGTAACCGTGCCGCTGGATGTAGGTGCGCTCGCGAAGCTCTTCCATCCAAGTCGTGAACTCCGTCTCCATCATCATCTGCTGGATCTCGCGGTAGAGATGAGGCTGCGCGGTTTCGTAGCTGACGCGCTCGAAGGCCTTTCTCTCGACGAGCTTGAGCAGATTGCACCCGAAGGGCTGCTGGTTGACGGGGCTCACCTGACCCGGATCGAGATTCGCGACGATTTCGGCCATCCACGACGCGAGCGACGTAGCGTGCAACCAGCCGATGTCGCCTCCCTGCTGTGGCGCGACCGCCGATACTTCGGAAGCCACCACTTCGAAGGCCGCTCCCGCCGCGATGCGCGCGGCGGCCGCGCTCACCTCGGCACACGCCGCCGTGGCGTCCTTCTGCGGACCGATCGGAACCAGCAGCTGACGCAGGTGGACCTGCTCCCCGCCCTCGGGCTGCTCCTTGAAGCGCTGATCGTAGAGTCGGCGGACTTCCGCCTCATCGACTTCGACTCTCGGCATCAACGCGACCTGGATCACGCGCTGGTACTCGAGCTTCTCCTTGATCTCCTGGCGGTAGTCGTCGAAATCCATGTTCTTCGCGAGCACGCTCCGCTTGAGCTGTTCGGCGCTGAGTCCATTGTCCTTGGCGATCATCGCGATCGTTTCATCGATTTCGGCATCGGACGCGTAGAGCTCCATTCGCTTGATCTCGCCTCGAATCAGTTTCTCTTCGATCATGCGCTCGAGGCCCTGCGCGCGCAGCTTCGCGATCTCTTCCTCTCGGATGCCGCTGGCGCGCATCTTCGATTCGCCCGCGGAGACCATCGCGACGACCTCGGAAAACAGCACGACGTCGTCGCCGACCTGGGCGGCAATGGCGTCGACC
Source organism: uncultured Spirochaetales bacterium (assembly GCA_964494795.1). Taxonomy (GTDB): domain Bacteria; phylum Myxococcota_A; class UBA9160; order UBA9160; family SMWR01; genus JACZVU01. Next base: position 27,411 of record CAZBSV010000174.1, read on the forward strand.
ATCACCTCATCCGCTGACGCCGCAAAGGTGGCGAGGAACACGCCCGCGGCAATCCAAGGGACGACGCGTCGCATCCAATCCTCCCTGGGGAATGACCGGCTGTGCCCGAAGAGCGACCGATCGAAAAAAGCCCCGGCGATGTTAGCCCGAGGCGCGCCGGCGCGGTCCAGCTCGCCTCGCTGGCGGGCGAATTCACCCAGCGCGGCTTCGAGCGCGAGCTATTTTTCCACCCATCCACTCAACACCGATCGCATCAACGCGCTGCGCGAAACGGCTCTGGAAATGGGCTGGGGGCTGCAGGGAGAGCGCCGCGCGCTGTCTGCGTTGCGTTCTTCTCGTTAACTCGTTAAGGATTCGAACCGCTCTTCGGCAACCGCTGCCGCCTCCGAGGCCTCTGGTACAGGCTCCCAAACATAGGTATTTACTTAAGAAAAACGAAATGTTAGAAACATGGGCCGGCGCGAGGCCGGGCGCTGGCGAGCTGACTGTTCGATGTGCTGTAAAATATTCGCAACGGACGTCGCGGGCCGGCGCCCACGCACTCGGCCCGGCGCGCCACTGCCAGATTCGATCCGAGAAAGAAAGCTGCTGACGCGAACGCATTTCAAAACACGCAACCCAGACCCGAACGCACCCCGAACATGAGAGCCCCGATGAGCGCGAAACGCCTGGACCCGAACGCGAAACGACCGGACCCGAACACGAGACGGCCGGACCCGAACGCGACACGACCGGACCCGAACGCAAAAAGACTCGACCCGAACGCAAAAAGACTCGACGCGAACGCAAAAAGACTCGACTCACTTTTCAACCCGAAGACGATCGCGATCGTCGGCGCGAGCGATCGCGCGAGTTCGTGGTCGAAGGAGATCTACTCGAACCTCAAAGAGCTGGATTTCCCCGGGCCGATCTTCCCGATCAATCCGCGCCGCGCGACGGTGTGGGATCAAGCCGCCTACCCGAGCCTCGGCGAAACGCCGCTTCCAGTCGAACTCGCGATCATCGCAATTCCCGCCGAGGCCGCGGTTGAAGCCGTCAAAGCCTGCGGCGAAGCCGGGATTCCGTGCGCGATGGTGGTCTCGAGCGGCTTTCGCGACGCGGGCCCCGCTGGCGCCGAACTCCAGCTCGAGCTCGCAGCGGCCGCGCTCGAGGGCGGCGTCACGCTGCTCGGACCCAACGTGGAAGGTTTCATCAACTATCCCGGCCGGGTCGCCGCCTACGGGGCCGAAATGCCGCCGACGTCGACGCCCGGATCGATTTCGATGTTTTCCCAGAGCGGCACCGCGGCCTGGACGTTCATCCACATGGCCGGAGATCGCCGCGTCGGCGTCCGCGTTGCGACCGGCGTTGGTGTCGAGGCCACGCTCGGCATCGGCGAGCTACTCGAGTGGGCGGCGAGCGATCCCGAGACGCAGGTCGCGGCCTGCTACATCGAGACGATTCGCGACATCCGCGTGCTCGCCGCGGGCCTCGAGGCGATGGATCGCGCGGGAAAACGCGTGGTCGTCTGCTGTCCGCGCGCTGCGGGCGAAGCCGCGAAGGCCTCGGTGATCGCCCACACCGGCGAACTGCTCGGCGATACGACCCTGCGCGACGCGACGCTGCGCCGCCTCGGTGCGGTCGTCGTCCACGATCCGATCGCGCTATTCGAAGCCGCGCTGCTGTTGGAAATCGCGCCCGGACGCGTTTCTGGAAAACTCGCGGTCGCCATGCAGTCGGGCGGCAACTGCACGCTCTTCGCCGACGCGCTCAACGATGCTCGGGTGCCGCTCGAAAGATTTGGCGCCGCCACCATGAGCAAGCTCTCCGGGATCCTTCCCGATTTCAGCGAGCCCCGTAACCCGCTCGACGTGACCGGTCAGGCGATCTTCGACAACGAGATCTACTGCCGCGCGATCGACGTGCTCGCCGAAGATCCGGAGGTGGGGATGATCGTCATCGACGTCGCACCGAACCGGAAGCGGCCCGACGATTCCGATCTCAGCACAATTCTCGCCCACGCCGGCAAGCTGCAGCGCGAGACCGGAAAGCCCGTGGTCTCCGTGCTCGCGACGCCGCTCGCCTACACCGGGCGAACCGCAGAGCCGATCCTCAAGAACAACGTTGCGGTGTTGCACGGGCACGCACCCGCCGCGGCGGCCATCGCGGGTCTGTTCGAAATCTCGCGAGAGCGCCAGCCGATCGCCGAACGCCACGCCGAAAAGCCGCGCGTCGCCGTCGCGCCGGGCGTCCTCGACGAAGTGCAGACCGCCGAGATCTTCACCCAGTACGGCATCGTGCGGCCGCGCGAATCCGTCGTCCACGACCCCGAGCAGGCGGCGGCGGCCGCCGCGGATCTCGACTGCCGCGTCGTCGTCAAGCTCGTCTGTGCAGCGGTGCCCCACAAAGCGCGCGAAGGCCTCGTGAAGTTGAATCTGATGTCACCCTCGGAGGTGAATGTCGCCGCGCGCGCCGTGCAAGAGCGCGCGCGCGAAATGGGCGTCGACGCAACCCGCCTTCTGGTGCAGGAGCAGCTCGCAGCGGGGCCCGAATTTCTGCTCGGTGTGACGGTGGATCCAATCTACGGGCCGGCGCTGACGCTGCGCAGCGGTGGTGGCGGCGTGTCCGGTGAATCCGCCTTTCATCTGCTTCCGCTGCGACGGGGAGAGGCGGCGGAGATCGCGGCGCGCGCTGCCGAGGAGGCCGCGTGCAGGCTGTCGGACGCCGAGTGCAAGGAACTCACCGACGTCGTCGAGCGCTTCGCGTGGCTCGCGCAAGATTTGTCCGATCGGATTCTCGAAATCGAAGCCAACCCCATCATCATGACCGGTGGGCGCGCGGTTGCGGTAGATGCACTCGCGGTCGCCAAAGATCAAATAGGAGAGAACTGATGTCCAAAGAAGCGATGATCCGCGTTCGCATGTCCGCCCGCGATGCCCACTACGGCGGCAACCTGGTTCCGGGTGCCAAGATGCTCGAGATCTTCGGCGACCTCATCACCGACCTCGCCATCCAGCAGGACGGCGACGAGGGCCTGTTCCGCGCCTATCACGAAGTGGAATTTCTCGCTCCCGTCTACAGCGGCGACTTCATCGAGGCCAAAGGCCGCATCGTGAAGCTGGGCAACACCTCGCGCCGCTGCGAGTTCGAGGCCTACAAGGTCATCGCCGTACGCCCCGAGATCAACCATTCGGCGGCGGACGTGCTCAAGGAGCCGGTGCTCGTGTGCCGCGCGGTCGGCACCACCGTCGTTCCCGCGGCGATGAAGCGGACCTGAGATCCAGCATCGGCCACAGCGCGCGTCGCGCGAATTCAAGCTTTGCGAGGCAATCGCGTCAGGCGGCTCCGAGGTTTGCGAGCAGGTTGCGCGCCGCGGCGAAGAGCTGCGCGGAGTCTCCTTTGGGTGCGCGCGCGTAGATCTTGCGGTCGGGTGCGATGCGCATCCCGGCTCCGGCTTGATGCAGCAGATCGAGCAGTCGCTGCGGGTCGAGCTTGCTCTGGTCCGCAGCCGTCAGCACGATTTCGCCCTTCGCGAAGTCGACGGCCTTGATGCCGAGCCGGCGCGCTTGGGCCTTCAAGCGGATCACCTCGAACAGATTCGCGGCTTCTTCGGGCAGCGATCCGTAGCGGTCGAGTAGCTCGTCTCGAATCCGGTCGATTTCGGCGTCGTCGCGGCAACTCGCGAGTCGTTTGTAGATCACCAGCCGTTGGCTCACCGCGCTCACGTAGGCCTCGGGCAGTCGCGCGGTCACGGGGAGGCGAATCTCCGGGTCGACCTCGGTCTCGTGCGATTTTCCGCGCAACTCGTCCATGGTCTCTTCGAGCATCGAGAGGTACGTCTCGTAGCCGACCGCCGCGAGGCAGCCGCTCTGCTCCGCGCCGAGCAGGTTTCCGGCGCCGCGAATCTCGAGATCCATGTTCGCGAGCCGAAAGCCGCTGCCGAGTTCACTGAGGTCCTGAATCGCCTCGAGTCGGCGCCGCGCATCCGCGGTGAGTGATTCTTCGGAGCCTGGAATCATCAGGTACGCGTAGGCGCGTTGCTTGCTCCGGCCCACGCGTCCGCGCAATTGATAGATTTGTGCGAGGCCGAGCGTATCTGCGCGGTCGATCAGGATCGTATTCGCGCGCGGATTGTCGATGCCGCTCTCGATGATCGTCGTGCAGAGCAAAACGTCCGCCTCGCCGTGCATGAAGCGAAGCATGCGATCTTCGAGTTGGCGCTCGCGCATCTGGCCGTGCGCGACGATCACCTTGGCTTCGGGGACCACGCGCAAGAGCCGGCTCTCCATTGCCTCGATGGTTTGCACGCGGTTGTGGACGAAGAAGACTTGCCCGCCGCGGCGGATCTCGCGCAGAATGACTTCGCGGATCAACGAATCCGAAAAGCGGCAGAGCTGGGTTCGGATCGCGAGCCGATCCGCGGGCGGCGTGTTGATCACCGACAGGTCGCGGATTCCGTTGAAGGCCATCTGGAGCGTGCGCGGGATCGGCGTCGCGGTCAGCGTCAGCACGTCCACGGTCTTCTTGAGCTGCTTGATTCGCTCTTTGTGGGTGACGCCGAAGCGGTGCTCTTCGTCGATCACGAGCAGACCGAGTTCTCGAAAGCGCACGCTCTTCTGCAGCAGGCGATGGGTTCCGATTGCGATGTCGACGGAGCCGCTCGCCAGACGCTCGATCACCGACTTGGCGTCTTTGGCGCTGCGGAACCGGGATAGCGATTCGATCTCGATCGGATAGCCCGCGAAGCGCTCTCGGAAAGTCTCTTCGTGCTGCTGACAGAGAATCGTGGTCGGAACCAGCACCGCCACCTGTTTTCCGTCCATCGCGACGCGAAACGCGGCGCGCACCGCGACCTCGGTCTTGCCGTAGCCGACGTCGCCGCACACGATCCGGTCGGCCGGCTTGGGGCGCTGCAGGTCGGCGAGCACGTCTTCGATTGCGGCGGCCTGGTCGGCAGTTTCTTCGAACGGGAAGCTCGCTTCGAATTCTTCGAAGTGGCGGTCGCGTCCCGAATACGCGTGCCCCGGTGCGAGCTCGCGCGCCGCGTGCATCGAGAGCAGCTCATGCGCCATTGCGCGCAATCTCTTCTTGATCGAATTCTTCGCCTTTTCCCAGCTGGCGCCGCCGAGCTTGTCGATGCGCGGGGTGTGGCCGTCGGATCCGCCATAGCGCTGGATCAGGTTCAAGCGGTGCACGGGCACGAACAGCCGATCGCCATCTTGATATTCGAGCCGCAGAAATTCTCCGCGGGTGATCCCGAGATCGAGTTCGACCAGCCCGCGGTAGTGGCCGATTCCGTGTTCGGCGTGAACCAGGTAGTCGCCCTTCTCGAGTTGAGCGAGGCTCTCGAGGGTCGCGCCGTCTGGCCAGTTCGCGCGTACGCGGCGGCGCTGGCGCGGACCGAAGATCTCTTCTTCCGTCAGTACGACGAGCCGCTGCTGTGGCAGTGCGAAGCCCGCCGAGAAATCGCAGACGCGGATCTCGACGCGGCCCGGCGATGACCAGCGCGACGCGGCCCGAGGGCTCTCGGCGATCCGGACTTCGAGCCCGTACTCGGTGAGCAGATGACGCAGGCGCTCGGCGCTCGAGAGCGATGAAACACAAAGAGCCGTCCGGAAGCCCTCATCGCACCAGTGTGCGAGCGCATTGACGAGCGGCTCGAGCGCGCGTTCGCCGCTACGCGTCTGGGTGAGTTCGCGTCGGAGAGCTTCGTGGTCGCAACAGCGAAGCGAAATCGTTTCGCCCTCCGCTTCGAGATCGACCACGTCGAGCCGCTCCAGCAAGATCGGTCGGCGTGCGTGCATCCCGCTCTCGAGCTGCTCGAGCGAGAGGGCGAGGTCTTCGGGTTCCGACACGACGCGGCCGCTTTCTCTCGCGACTGCGCGATTGTCGTCGGCATCCACCGCATAGCGTCGCATCCGCTCGCGGCCGGCTTGCGGATCGTCGATGACGATCGTGGTGTCGCTTGGCAGGTAGTCGAGCACCGTCTCGAGGGCCGTCTGCAGCAGCGGCGCCAGGGCTTCGGCGCCCGGCGGAATGTGCCCGCGCAGCAAGGAGTCGAGCAGTTCGTCGACGGGGCGATTCGAGATGCCCTGTTGGCGAGCCAGTTCGCGTATCGCCTCGGAGCGGTCGACGATCAACGAGCGCGCAAGCATGAGTTCGCGCGGCGGTGGCGCGACCGCGTGAGACAGGCTGTCGCGCGATCGCTGCGAGATCTGGTCGAATTCGCGGATCGACTCCACCTCGTCGCCCAACAGCTCGATCCGGATCGGATGCGCGCGATTGGGGGGGAAGATGTCGATGATGCCGCCGCGCACGGCGAGTTCGCCGGGTTCTTCGACGAGCGACATCCGCGAATAGCCCGCGGCGACCAGCACCGCGACCAGCGCATCGCGATCGGTGGTCTGGCCGACCTCGAAGTGAACCGTGCGAGCGCGCACGGCCTCGCGCGCGGGCACCCGCAGCGCGAGCGCCGTCCACGGAGCCACCACGATCGGCCCGGCTTCGCTGCGCGCCTTCGGATTCGCGGCGACCAACCAGCGGTAGAGGATGTCCATCCGCTGCGCGACGAGAAACGGCTGCGGGGAGAAGCGCTCGTAGGGATGCGTGTCGTGGCTCGGATACGCGCGCACGCGCCCGCCCTCGGCGGGCTCCCCGAGCGCGCTGCGAAGATCCTGGACGAGTGCGTCGCAGGCCTTCGCGTTGGCCGCCACGAACAGCGCCGGCGCATCGCCAAATTGTGCTACGAGCCGCGCTCCCACTACGGCCGCCGCGCCACCGCGCAAGCCCGTCAGGCGCAGCGCGCCCTTGCGCTCCGCGCAGCGCCGCGCGACGTCGTCGAGATTCTCGTACGCCGAGCCTCCAAGCTCCGCCTGTTCCCGCTCGTCGACCAGCGTCTCTGCCAGTCCTTTGACCAGCGTCTCTTTCAGTCCGTCGACCAGCGTCTCTTTCATACCGGACTATTCGGCTCCCCGAGCTGACGAGACCGCTCGACTTCTTGCGTTGACGCGGCCGTTCGGCTCTCCCGCCCACCCGCCGTGCGCTGCACGCAGAAATCCCCGCCGCCCCCGTCGAATGAAGGGGGGTGCGAGGTTTCGCGCGGAGTGTAGCCGGTCCGCTGCGGGCTCCCGGGCTGGAGTCCTGCGCGGCGTGCGGTATCCAGTATCCGGGAGAAACGGCAGAGAGCGTCCGGGAGAAACGGCAGAGAGGGTCCGGAGAAACGCAGGAATTCGTCCGGAGAAACGCAAGAGAGGGTCCGGAGAAACGGCGCAAGTCGTCCGGCGAAACGCTGAAAGTCGTTCGGAGAAACAGAGAAATTCGTTCGGGAAAAAGGAGGAAATCGTGCGCATCCGAAGCATTGCTGCGGGGATCGGACTGATCGGTTTCGCGCTGCAACCCGCGCAGAGCAGCGCGGAACTCACGGCATCGAAATCGGAGCGGGTTCGGGAACTGCTTGCGATCGTCGGGGTCGCGGGCGTCTCCGAGCAGATGCTCGAGCAACAGAGCATCGTCGAATTGATGCGGATCCAACCCAGCTACGACGCGATGATGGAATTCGCGGTGTCCGAGCAGCGGGATCTCTCGGAGCCGGAGCGCGAGCGCCTGCTCGCCCGGCTCGCCGACTTCGACGCGTTTGGGCGGCGCTTCCGCAGTCTGTTCGTCGAGCGGCTGAATTTTGCCGCGATCATCGAGAGCGTGTATCCGCCGCTCTACGACCAATATTTCAGCGACGAAGAGCTCGAGCAGATGCTCGCCTTTTACCGCACACCGGTCGGCCGCAAGGCGATCGAGGTGATGCCGTCGCTGATGGTCGAGGCCGCACAGGGCGTCGACCGCGCGGTGAGGCCGATCGCGGTCGGCCTGATCCAGCAGATCGTCGCCGAGGAGCGCGCGAAGCTGGCCGAATGAGCCGGCGCGCGGCCGCCCGCGAGCGAATCGCGTGCGGTCGGCCGCCGGGGTCGACAGTCCGAACGGATCCCCTATCATTCCGCGCCTTTCGCGAACCTCCGCCTGAAGGGCGCTTTGGAGACAATCCCGTGGCGATCGAGTTGCTGTGCCGCAAAATCGGCATGACCCAGATCTTCGAAGAGACCGGCGAGATGGTGCCCGTGACGGTGCTGGACGCGTCGGCCAATCTGGTCATCCAGAAGAAGACCCAGAAACTGGACGGCTACTCGGCGCTCCAGCTCGGCTTTGGCGATCGCCGCGTGTCGGGCGTCGACAAGGCGCAGAGCGGGCACTTCGGGAAGGCCGGCGTAGCGCCCAAGCGCCACCTCGCGGAATCGCGCATTCCCGCCGAACAAGCCGCGAACTACGAAGTCGGCCAGGAGATCAAGGTCGAGATCTTCGAGAAGGGCCAGCGCATCGACGTGATCGGAGTCTCCAAGGGCCGCGGCACGGCGGGCGTCGTCAAGCGCCACGGCTTCTCGATCAAACGTCTCACCCACGGCACCCACGAGGCCTTCCGACACGGCGGCTCGATCGGTGCGGGCAGTTTTCCGGGCCACGTCTTCAAGAACATGAAGATGCCCGGTCGCATGGGCAACGTCCGGAAGACCAGCATCAACGTGGTCGTCGCGCGCGTCGACGTCGAGCGGGGCCTGCTGTTCGTCAATGGTGCGGTTCCGGGCCACAACAACGCGATCGTGCGCGTCCGACCGAGCGTCAGGACCAAGCCAGCTTCCTGATCCGAGCAGCGGCGCCGCCACCCGAGTGAGCGACCCCCGTGTCGGCCTACGACCGCAAGGACCACTACCACCAGCGCGCCAAGCGCGAGGGCTACCGCTCGCGCGCGGCCTACAAATTGCTCGAAATCCAGCAGTCCCAGCAGCTGTTTCAGCCGGGTCAGCGCGTGATCGACCTCGGCTGCTGGCCGGGCGGCTGGCTGCAGGTCGCGTCCGACGCGATCGGCCCGAGCGGGCGCATCGTCGGGGTCGATCTCACCGCGATCGATCCGCCTCTCACAAACGAGAACGTGTTCGCAATTTCTGCTGATCTCACCCAACCTAGCGTCGCCACAGAACTTCTCGAACTGCTGGGGGGCCGCGCGCACGTGCTGCTGAGCGACGCCGCTCCCAATCTGAGCGGGATCCGCGCGGCCGATCAGGCGCGCGAGGGCGCGCTGCTCGAAGCCGTCGAAGGCCTGCTCGATCATCTGCTGGGCGTCGGCGGCACGCTGCTGATCAAGATCCTCGAGGGGGCCGACGCGGCGCTCGTCGACCGCCGACTGAGAACGCATTTCGAGAGCGCCAAGACCGTCAAACCCGCGGCTACGCGCCGGGGCAGCAGCGAGCGCTATCTGCTCGGAAGGGGTTATAAAGGGCCGTCGGGGCCGGGCGCCGAACCGAACCGAGCCGCGCGCAGGAGGCAGCCGTGAGCGATCGACCGTTTCGCGTGCTGGGCGTTCAGCAGATCGCGGTCGGGGCGAGCGACAAAGCCGCGCTTCGCCGGATCTGGATCGAGCAGCTCGGTCTCGAGATCAGCGGCCACTTCAGGAGCGAGTCGGAAAACGTCGACGAAGACATCGCAGTTGCGGGCTCCGGACCCCTCAAGCTCGAGGTCGACTTGATGCAGCCGATCGATCCGGCCAAGCAGCCGAAGGTTCACGAACCCGCGCTCAACCACGTGGGGCTGTGGATCGACGATCTTGCCGCCGCGGTCGAATGGCTCGCCGCCAACGGAGTCCGCTTCACGCCCGGCGGCATCCGCAAGGGCGCCGCGGGTTACGATATCTGCTTCATCCACCCGAAGGGCGACGCGACATCGCCGATCGGGGGCGGGGGCGTCTTGATCGAACTCGTCCAGGCTCCGCGCGAAGTTCGCGAGGCCTTCGAGCAGCTCGCGGGATGAAGCGCGCGCTGCTCGCCGCGCTCGCGTCGATCGCGCTCTGCGCCGAGCCGGCGATCTCGGAGATCTTCAAGTGCGTCGACGCCTCCGGAAAAGAGACCTTCGTCAACGACCGCGACGCGTGCCCCGGCGCCGTGCCGCACGAGCCCAAGGGGCACGTCGATCGCGCATTCTCGCCCAGCTCACTTGCCGCGGAGGAATTTCCCGATCGAAATCAGATCTCGTCGCCCGAAAAGCGGCTCGAGTGGGCGCTGCTCGCGGAACGCGACGTGCGTCCGAACTGGGTGATCGTGAACGAAACCCCCGAAGATCCGAAGCAAGATGTCGATCTCGTCGAATGGGGCGTCGTCGCGAAGCGCGCGCGCCACTACACGCGCACTTTTCGCGGCGATTCACAAGTCTGCAGCGTCGAACTCTGGGCGTTCGAAAACGCCGCTCGCGCGCGCCTAGCGGATGAAAATTTCGCATTCCCCGACTGGAGGATCGACCGCCAGGGAGACACGCTCGTGATGTTGAGAGCGGTCACGCTTCGGGGTGATCAAGCGGATCGCAGCATCTATCCGGACTGCGAGGCGCTCGGTGAGATCGTGCGCGCGCGCGCTGCCAAGTTCTCCGACGAGTGACGCGCGCTCAGTCTCGCAGATACGCAGAAGCGAGCGCGTCCGCGTATTCGTTCCAGCGCGAGCCGTCGTGGGCCCGGATCCATTGCAGCGAAACGCCCGCGTGGGCGTTGGCGAGTGAATAGAGTTCCCGAACCTGCTCGAGGTTGGCGATCGGGCCGGATTTACGGCGCCAATCGCGCTTTTCCCAGCCAGACGCCCATTCATTGACGGTCTTGACGCAGAGCTGACTGTCCGAGTAGACGCTGATCCGAGTGTCTTCGGGCAACATCCGATAAGCGGCGATCAGCGCCGCGAGTTCCATCCGGTTGTTGGTGGTCGCCGGATCAGCGCCCGTCAATTCTTCGACGATCCGATCGTCCTCGACCCAGACGACCCCCCAACCGCCGGGTCCCGGGTTTCCCTCACAGGAGCCATCGGTGAACACGCCCGTCTTGGGTCCTGCCGTATAGCGGTCGAGGACTTCAGCGGGGGTCAGTACTTCGCTCGCGCCGCGGTGGCTCATCTACTCCGACTTTCCCAGCCAAGCGTGGTCGACGCGCGGGACCATAGCGACGTCGCCGCATAGGCGGTTCACGATTTCGACTTTTTCGGGGAGATCGATTTCCTGCCGCGGCGCGGCTTCCCGCTGGAGTGCGATTTCCGACCGGGCTGCGTGTTCTCACCAAGGTGCGTGTTCTCACCAAGGTGCGTGTTCGCACCAAGGTGCGAATCTCCAGCGGAGTTCCGATCTGCGTCCGGGTTCGATTCTTCATCGGAATAGGCGGCGAGAAATTCGCGGCGGTGTTCGTCGAAGCGATCCGCGAGGATCGCTTCGCGCGCTTCGCGGACGATGCGCTGGTAGAAGTGAACGTTGTGGATCGAAGTCAGCACCGCAGAGAGAACTTCGTTGGCGGCGAACAGGTGGTGGAGGTAGGCGCGCGAATAGCCCTGCGCGCAGGCCGCGCAGTCGCAGGAAGTGTCGATCGGGTAGCTGTCCCGTCGGAAGCGGCGGTTGGTCAGCCGGATCCGACCGCGCCGGGTGAACGCCGTTGCACTGCGCGCGTAGCGGGTCGGAATCACGCAGTCGAACATGTCCATCCCGTAGCCGATCGCCGCGAGCAGGTCTTCGGGAAGACCCACGCCCATCAGGTAGCGGGGCTTGTCGCTCGGAAGCAGCGGCGCGGTGTGCGCGGTCACCTTGCACAGAAGCTCGTGCCCCTCGCCGAC